>JBAXPH010000008.1:0-32373 GCA_037132355.1 Actinomycetes bacterium | reverse complement strand
TTCTCGTTGCAATTGAGTTAACGCACGAAGGTCCTGCAACGTGCGACGCCAGCGGACTTCTGGTCGGCGACGCAGAGCGCCCAAACCTGTACACGGTGCATCAATAAGAATCGCGTCGTATTTGTCCGGCGATGTTCCTATTGTTCGGCCGTCAGAAACAAGAACACGTGCCCCATGGACAACTTGAGTGACCAATTCTGCGCGCACAGGCGAAATTTCATTTGCAGTAAAGCGAATGTCTCGTTGTCTTGCAATACTTGAAAGTAGCGCGGCCTTTCCTCCAGGTCCCGCACACAAATCTAACCAACTAGCACCAGCAGAAGCCTTTGCAAAAACTTCAGCAACGAGTTGAGAACCCTCGTCTTGGACGCCAATTTTTCTAGCCTTGATCAGATCTAGTGCACCTGGATTTCCCTTCCAATGGACACCATAAGGAGAAAATTGCGTTGGATGTCCCCCAATTTCAATCAGATCTTGTTGTGTAGAAAAACCGGGCCAGGACACCAGTGTAGGGATTGCCGCCTCATTGTTAATTGCAAGGGCTGCCTCAACTTCATTCCAATCTTTTAATAAATCGTAATAAGCAGAGACTATCCATTCAGGATGAGAATACTGAATGGAAAAACGTTCGACCGGATCTGTAATTGAGGCTAGTGGTGAAAACCAATCATCAATGCTTTTTCGAGTTACGCTTCGCAAGAGTGCGTTTACGAAACTTGCCTTAGATTCACCGATTCGCTTTCGGGCAACTTCGACAGTCGCAGCTACCGCAGCGTGATCAGGGATTCGCATCTCATGAATCTGATGGACACCAAGTCGACAGATATCAATGATTCCGGGATCTACTTCTGACCAGTCTCGATCACTAATCTGCGCAAGAACCCAATCGTGTTTGCCTTGCATACGAATTGTGCCGTACAACAGTTCGGTCACTAAGGATCGGTCGCGATCCTCTAGCTTGCTTGCATTGAGCGCTTGAGGCAAGAGTAAGTTTGAATAACCGTCGTTACGGTTAACCTCTGTCAATAAATCAAAGGCTAAAACACGTGCTGTATCTGGCTTAGGAGACTTGAAAGTGTTTCGCCGCGCTTCAACCAAAAATTTCACCACCGGTCAGACGTGCCCCACGAGCCCAATCGATTGCATCCATTTCCTTCTTGCCCGAAGGAATTACTCTTAAAAGTTCTAGTGCACCTTTGCCGGTTGCGACAAATACTGACTTTTCAATTACTGATACTTGCCCTGGAGCTCCGGAAGAATGTTCGACAATTTTTGCAGCAGAAATTTTGAAAGGTTCCTCTTTCCACAATGTCCAAGCACCTGGTTCGTATGTGAAGGCACGGATTACATTTGAAATTGATACAGAATCGTTAGTGAAGTCAATCTTGGCCTCAGATTTGGTGATCTTTGGTGCATTGCTTGCAACACCGATCTGCTTAACTGGGGGTCTGCCGCCCATGATCATTTCAAATGAACGCCTAACAACTTCGGGTCCTCGATTGGCAAGTTGTTGCAACAACTCAAAACTTCTCCATGTTGGATCGATGTTTATAGATTCTTGGGCGAAAATTGGGCCTGTGTCCATGCCTTTATCTAATTGAAAAACCGTGACACCCGAACCTGTTTCACCGTTGTGCAGTGCTCTCTGAGCGGGGGCGGCGCCCCGATAAGCAGGCAGCAATGAAAAATGAAGATTCAAAAAGCCATATTTCGGTAACGAAAGAATATTTTCGGGAAGCAAGACACCGTAACCAATAGTTAGGACTAAATCTAACTCTTCAATCTTTCCCACTAAATCCTGTGGTGTTTCGGGTTTCACAACCGGAATCTGATGGCTACTTGCCCAGTCTGCAACAACCGTTTGTTGGAGAACTCGCCCACGACCTGCAGGTCGATCTGGCTGAGTGATGACAAATGCGACTTCGTGCTCGGATTCGAGCAACCAATTCAATGTTGGCAAGGCTACATCCGGAGTAGCTGCTACTCCGATACGCACTAAGAAATCCGTCCGAAGATTGTGTGCGGTGAATCCTTGACCTGTATTGAACGTCCCTGCTCGTTGGCGAGATTAAACCATTCTGACTGACGAATATCCTTCATTGCCAGTTTGCGATCTTCTGGAGACATCTTGTCAATGAAAAGTATCCCATCAAGATGATCTGTCTCATGTTGTAATGCCCGCGCCAAAAATTCAGAACCTTCGACAGTAATTGGTTCACCGTACATATTGAATCCCTTAGCGACCGCTCTCATTGCACGTGGAGTTTCGTATCTGATTTCGGGAAAGGAAAGACATCCTTCCTCGCCATCTTGCATTTCTTCACTGAGCGTTAAGACTGGATTGCTAAAGTGGCCTAGTTCTTCGTCGACATCCCAGACAATCACACGCAGTGGAACACCAAGTTGTTGAGCGGCTAAACCACCCCCCGGTGCACCGATCATAGGGTCTGCCAAATCTTGCACTAGAACGCGCAATTCCTTATCAAAATCAACCACCAAAGAGGCTGGAGTTGTTAGCACCGGGTCTCCGAAGAATCGAATTTCTTGAATTGACATGGCCTTAGTCTACCAATTGTTTACAACGAATATGGTTCAACTCTAAGCGTGAAAAGTTCCTTCTTTGCGATACTTCGTCGCCGCTGAAGTTCATGCAATACATCTGTTAATGCTTGTGCATCGTGGTGTGCGGCGTGGACAACAATCTTTACTTGCTGCTCCTTAGCGATCTCCGTCGGTCCGTAAATGGTGCAGGAGCGAGGTAGTCGTCCTTCTGTTAAGGCCTTCTTGAGTCCACTCACAATCTGCGTTCCAATAGATTGCTCCATCACTAAAACGGCTGAAAAGACCGAAGGTGGAAGATTCAACTCTGTTCTTTCACTTAACTCTCTTTTAATAAGTGGTGCCACATTCCATCTGGCGATTGCCGAGATGATCGGATGCGAATCATCTATGACCAAAAGAACATGACCCTTGGGGGAAATTAATGAAGATGCCTCAAAAAACAGTTCTCGAGCTCGTTCTTGTGTCCGCAGATCTGTGTGTCCAAAGAAACGCATTCCATCCAAAATAACGACGGCCGAATAACCACCTTCAACTTGTGGCTGGGCTCCAGAGGTGGCGAGCACTAAGGCCGGCTTCTTATCAACCCGATCTTTGATTACATCACCCGCAGAAATAACAACAGGAAACTTAGGAAAAGCTCTCGAAATTTCTTCGGCTGCCCGTTCGATTCCACGACCGGCTAGATATTGCTTATCTCGATTACAGAACGAACATTTCCAATTCTGAAAGATTTTGCCACAGTGAACACATGATGGTGCTCGAACCTTGGCTGTTACGGATAAACGCCCACCACATTCACATAGTGCGACGTTTCTACAGTGCGCACAAAGAAGCGCATTTCCATACCCTTTGCGTGGTGCAATAAATAGAACTGGACCAACTTCTAAGGCTTTTTTTATTTCGGAATATATGCGACCAGGCAAGAGAGCACCGTCAGTCGGAGTAAATGCCTTGACAGAAACTGTCTCTTTCGTATTTAGATACTTGATCTGACGCTCATCGATTAATTGAGAGGCTTCGGTGGAAGGAGAATATCCTGTCAGTATCAACTTCAAGGATTCACTCTGGGAACGCATCAGCGCAACAGTTCGTGTATTCCAACCCGGGGATCGAACTTCGTAGTGGTCATGGGCGGATTCCTTATACACAATGATTGTGCGTAAGTCATTTATGGGTGCAAAAACGGCACTACGGGTTCCGACCACAATGTTGGAAGAACCATGCATTGCAGTTAGGTAATTGCGATACCTCAACTCGCGTGGCATTCCAGCCGTTAATTTCAATGTAGGTAACTGAAGAATGCTCAAAGATTGCATTATGAGATCTACATCTTTTTCATCTGGTGCCACCACAAGTACTGAGCCTGCCCCACAATTGTTTTGAACTAAAGCGGCGACTTGATCATGACCTTGGATAAAGGGCGAAAGTGTTTGAAACTCAACAACATATTTTCCCTTACTGTTGTGCTCAGTACGAGAAAGGTCAAAACTTTTATCTACCGAAGCCACTCGCGGAGGTATCGCAGAACGGATTACATCCCAAGGATTACAAGCGAAATAATCAGCAACCGAGTTAATTAAATCTAAACTCTGAGCTGTTGCAATAGGTACTACAGATAGCACCTTTGTAATGCTCTTAAGTTCACCCGCTCGCTCAGGGGTTGAAACACGTTCGACAACTATGCCTTCGGTCTCCCTACCGCCAAAAGGTAATTGAACGCGGACTCCTACTTGAATCAGATCACTGAGCTTTTCGGGAATCTGATAGTCGTACAGCTGATCTAAATGGAAAACTCCAGTATCGACTCGTACTCGTGCATATGGCAAAACCAAAGCTCTAGGCCCAGAAGATGCAGGTGCAACTTCAGCCTTTAACCGAAAGAGCTTCGGAGCGGCCACCGACTACTTAATTGCGCTTTGAAGCGCTGAGACACGATCGGTACGTTCCCAGGCAAATTCGGGAAGTTCACGACCGAAATGTCCATACGCACTTGTCAGTGAATAAATAGGACGAAGTAAATCAAGATCACGAATGATTGCTGCTGGACGCAGATCAAACACTGATAGAACCGCATCTTGGATCTTTGCTACTGGGACCGTTTCGGTTCCAAAAGTTTCAACAAACACACCGACAGGTTGCGCTTTACCAATTGCGTAGGCAACTTGAACTTCGCAACGACGAGCAAGCCCCGCGGCAACTACATTCTTTGCAACCCAACGCATTGCATAAGCAGCTGATCGATCCACCTTTGATGGATCCTTCCCACTAAAGGCTCCCCCACCATGTCGGGCCATTCCGCCATAGGTATCGACAATAATTTTGCGACCGGTTAAGCCTGCATCACCCATAGGTCCACCAATAACGAAACGTCCTGTTGGATTAATAAGAGTACGAAGATCAGTTTTTGGCAGATCAATTGTTGCAATAATTGGATTGATTACATATTCAATAACTTCTGGCGTTAACTTTCGTGCAACGTCAACGTCTTCGGCATGTTGGCTGGAAATAACTACTGTGTTAAGAGCAATCGCTCGATCGCCTTCGTATTCGATTGTTACTTGGGTTTTTCCATCTGGGCGAAGATATGGCAGCGCGCCGGATTTACGAACTTTTGTAAGCTGCTGGGCAAGTGCATGAGCTAGCCAAATCGGCAAGGGCATGAGTTCTTTTGTGTCATCACACGCATATCCAAACATCAAGCCCTGATCACCCGCGCCTTGTAGATCCAATGGATCAACCGCCGATGTAACACGATGTTCGTACGCATCATCTACGCCCTGGGCAATATCTTGTGATTGTTGACCGATAGAAATCGATACACCACAACTGTTTCCATCGAAACCTTTATCGGAAGAGTCGTAACCAATATTTAGTACCGTGTCACGAACGATTCCCATGACATCTGCATATCCATCAGTTGTAACTTCACCAGCAACGTGGACTTGACCTGTAGTGATAAGTGTTTCAACTGCTACGCGGCTCTTTTTGTCCTGAGCTAGCAATGAATCCAATACAGCATCTGAAATTGCATCTGCAATCTTGTCGGGATGTCCTTCGGTTACTGATTCTGAAGTGAAAAGTCGCTTTGACATTTTTAACCTAACTGCCGGATGGCTTGATCAAGAAGTAAATTTCCGAGAGCGTCTTTGGAGACTTCCTTGACCGCTATATCCGCATCATTGCGTAGGAGAATGGTACCCATAGTCTGGTCTTGGCCAAATATCGCCCCGCCAGTTACATCATTAACATAAATTAGATCTAACCCCTTGGCTTCGAGCTTTCTGCGAGCCTCTTGCAGGTGATCCTTCGTCTCGGCGGCAAATCCTACGATTACTTGATCTCTCTTGAGCGGTGCGAGCGATGCTAAAAGATCTGGATTCTCTTCTAACTCAATGCTTCCCAGAAGGGCTTTCTTAATTTTTTCTAGCGAAGAATCTTTTGGCCGCGCGTCGGCAACAGCAGCGCTCATTACTACAATGTCGCACAGTGGAAATTGCTCCAGCAAAACAGCATGCATTTGGGCGGCGCTTTCAACCTTAGATACTTCTATTCCAACTAAACCAGAGGTGTCAAAATTCGCAGCAATCAGATGAACTTGGGCACCTCTATTTCGCGCTGCCTGTGCGATCGCTATTCCTTGTTTGCCAGAGGATTTGTTCCCAATAAAACGAACAGGATCGATCGCTTCGCGAGTTCCACCGGCAGTTACAAGAACTCGTTTTCCTTGTAGGTCCTGCACATTTCCAGTGATTGCATCAAAGTTTTCAATGATCGCAGGAACTTCCGGAAATCGTCCGGGACCAATGTCATTTCCCGTTAGTCGGCCAACTTCAGGCTCCATAACAATGAAGCCCCGAGAACGAAGAGTTGCAACATTGGAAACTGTTGCAGGATCTAGCCACATTGATGGATGCATCGCTGGTACCAACATCTTTGGTACATCAGATGCTAAGACCAAATTTGTTAAGAGATCATCCGCTCTTCCCGCAGCTAAACGAGCTATCAGGTCAGCTGTCGCTGGAGCAATTAAGAAGAAATCAGCTGATTCAGCTAAAGCGATGTGAGGAACTGTGTGTACGTTTTCCCAGACTTGTGTGTTTACCGGGCGACCAGATAACGCTTCCCAAGTCGCCTTACCAACAAAATTCAACGATGACGGAGTTGGGACAACGGTAATGAGATAGCCCCGATCTTGAAGGCGACGCAACAATTCACAGGATTTATAAGCTGCTATTCCACCACCAACGCCGAGGACAACTTCACGGCCGACTAGTGACATTGAGAAGAATTACGCTGTTGGTTCGAGGTTTTCGATTGTAAGAAGACCTTCGTTAATTTCGCGAAGTGCGATTGAAAGAGGCTTCTCGTGCACATGTGTCTCGACGAGAGGTCCTACGTATTCGAGTAGACCTTCGCCTAGTTGTGAGTAATACGCATTGATCTGACGAGCGCGCTTGGCCGCGTACAAAACTAGGCTGTACTTTGAACCGCTCTTGTCTAGAAGTTCGTCAATCGGTGGATTAGTGATTCCATCCATGGTTTACCCCGCTTCATTAATTAATTCTGAACTAATAGCACCCTATTAATTATGGGCTAACTCTATCAGTCTCCCGACCACGCTCTCGACCTGGTCGTTTATCAAAACCACATCAAAAAATGATGCTGCTGCAAGCTCTTCTTGGGCTAATTTCAGACGCTCGGCCCTTCGTTCGGGGCTATCAGTGCCTCGACCTTCAAGGCGGGCCACTAACTCTTCCCACGTTGGTGGCTCTAGAAAAACAAGTACCGATTGAGGCAAATGCGCTTTTACTTGTCGCGCCCCTTCAATTTCAATTTCCAATAAAACATTTCTGCCAAGTAATAGGGCTTGCTCCACTTTCTCCTGTGGGGTTCCATAACGGTTTCCAGCAACCTCGGCCCATTCCAAAAACTCATCTGCGTTTATCATGCGAGTGAATTCATCATCACTTACGAAAAAATAGTCTTTACCATCGACTTCATTGGTGCGAGGTTTTCTGGTTGTTGCACTAACGCTGACCCAGAAATCACCAACTTCACGCAATTTCTTTGCAACCGTGCTTTTACCTACTCCCCCCGGACCGGTAAGAACGAGTAACTTGCCGGGCTTAATTGCATGCTCTGATTTCATGAACTCCTCACGTAATTGCTTAATCTGAAGTCGGCCTAATCCCTGAATTCTACGGGTTGGTGAAATATTTAATCGCTCCATAAGTGATTGTGCTCTAACTTTTCCAACACCGGATAAGGATTCCAATAGTTCCTTAACGCGCATTTTAGCTACAGCATCTTCTGTCTTAGCGATCTCTAAAATCGTATCAATGGAGAATTCGCCATTTTTAATTTTGATTTTTACCTCTGCCCGACGTTTTCGTGACGCCGCGGCTTTATCTAACGCCTCTTGCCGTTGCTCAGGTGTTAACTGTGGAGGTAATCCCATGCGATAAATCTATCGTGCAAACTAGTTAAGTTCAGATGCAATTTCGGCAGCGCGCTCTCGCATGGCATTGGCGCCCATTGCCCAACTCTGAGTAATTGGACGGCCAATCACGACCAGATTCGCGCCCACTTCTATCGCCGCTTTAGGAGTCATCGTTCTAACTTGATCATCCGAACCTGAAGAATTCGCCGGCCGCACACCTGGAGTAATAATGATGGGGCCCATGCCAACCGCGCTTCGAATAGCAACAATTTCTAGAGGTGAGCAAACAATCGCACCTGCACCTGCCGCTACCGCAATTTTGGCTAGTCCCACCGCAGAATTCAACGCGTTGTCTTTGAATCCGATCTCTGAAACATCGTTTTCGGATAACGAAGTAAGGATCGTAACTCCAGTTACATGAGTTTGAGGTGATGCTTCAACGGCGGCTTTAATCATCGCGTTTCCACCTGAAGCATGGACCGTTAGAAAACGAGGCGCTAGATGGGAAACGGCCTTAGCGGCTCCACTTACGGTATGTGGAATATCATGCAATTTTAGATCTAAGAAAATATCTGAATCAGTAACATCTTTGATCGCTTTCACGCCATCGCTACCAAAGGTTAAGAAAAATTCTAAACCGAGTTTGTACACTGACACGTGATTCTGAGTTGCCTTGACCCATTCAATGGCTGTGGCAATTTCCGGAGTATCTACGGCTAAAATTATTGGAGCTTTAGACATTATGAATTCTCCGTTTCTGGTCTATGGGCAAATCCAACAGCCTGTTTCAGTGAAGTGAAACCACGGTCTACTAACAACTGCTTCAATTCATTTTGAATCTTCATGATAGCTGTTGGGTTTCCAAAACTCGCAGTACCGATTGAAACTCCACTTGCTCCTGCCAAAATCATTTCCAGTGCATCTTTTCCTGTTGCCACACCACCCATTCCAAGAATTGGAATTTGAGGAAGCGCTGCGTGCACCTGATAAACAGCACGGACTGCGATAGGCCTAATTGCTGGTCCGGATAATCCGCCTGTCTTCCCACCTAAGTGCGGCCGCATAGTGTCAACGTTAATGACCATCCCTAAAACGGTATTAATCAATGCCAACCCATCCGCCCCAGCATCAACTACTCCGCGTGCAATGGAAACTAAGTCAGTAACGTCGGGTGAAAGTTTTGCAATGATAGGAAGCTCTCCGCCAAGTGTTCGTCTCACTCCATCGATGACACGACGAGAAGCCTCGGGGTCGCACGCAAAAACCAAGCCTCGATTTTCAACGTTAGGACATGAAATATTGACCTCGATTGCACTGATTCCTGAAACCGAACGCAATTTTCGTGCCAAGGTTGAATACTCCTCGACCGTTTCTCCAGCTATAGAAACAATAATGCGTGCCTTTTGCTCGGTTAAGTAAGGAATATCCTTTGCGATAAAAGCATCTATTCCTGGCCCCTGCAATCCAATTGAATTCAACATTCCGCTTGGCGTCTCGGCCATTCGCGGCGTTGGACGACCAGTTCGAACCTTTGACATCACTGATTTGGTAACGATTCCGCCCATTTCGCGCAGTGGGAAGAATTGAGCTAATTCACGACCCGAACTGGCGCAACCACTTGCTGTAAATGTTGGAGCCGGGAACCAAGTGTTTCCGATCGTCGTAGAAAAATCTAAGGCGGTCATAATGGTTTACCAACCAAGTTCCATTGAACCTTTGAACCATCCATAACCGGACCATCGATACAAGAGCGAAGCATCGATACCGTTCCATCGCTATTTTCAACAGGCAAGACGCACGTCATGCAAACACCGATGCCACAAGCCATCGCTTCTTCAACGGCGCACTGATGCACAACTGATAACGAATCGGTAATTGTGGTGATTGCAGACAACATAGCCATAGGTCCACATGAATAAACAACAGCGATATCAAGATCTTTAATGATTTCGGCGATTGGATCAGTAACTCTCCCGGCTACTCCCATAGAACCGTCTTCAGTGTAAATACGCATCGAATTAACTGCGCGCTTACCTTCCATCGGAGCATAAATCTTTGATGCGGTGCTCGCGCCAAGCAACATATCCACTCGGCAACCACGAGCATTGAGAACTTCAGCTAAACCAAACAACGGAGCCGAGCCGTAGCCCCCACCAACTAATAAAACCGGAACAGCCTCAGTTGGAATTCCAAAAGCGGTACCGAGTGGGGCGACAATGTCTAGCACCACTCCCTCACCTTGCGCGCACAACCATCTACTGCCTTGACCGTGAGGGGCAACGATCAATTCCATGGTTCCACCGAAAGTTGAGCTGTTAGCAACTCGTGAAATTGCAAACGCACGCCGCAAAATCATGCTGGAGGAATCTCCGCCAACATTGATCGCGACAAAATTTCCTGGCTTGCAAGCCGTGGCAATATCTCCAACGTTGATAATAATTTGATGGTACTGGCCAACTTTTTTATTACTGACTATGGGTGCTAAAACCTGCTGCGCACTTCGATTAATTTGCGACATCTATGCCAACCACTCTTGTAAAGACTTAATACTTAGTGGATTACCTTGCAAGAAAGTGATTGCATCAACAGCGGCGCTAAAACCTGCCGTTGTTGTAATGCACGGAATCGAGCGCTGTACAGCCGCAGTTCGGATCGCCCAACCATCTGCCCGCGTTCCACGTCCAACCGGAGTATTGATCACGAGATCAATTTCGCCGGCGTTAATGATATCGACGATTGTTTTCTCACCCATTGCGCCAGTGCCTTCAGAGTTCTTTCGTACTGTTGTGCACTCAATGCCATGCTTCTGCAAAAATGACGCTGTACCGTCTGTCGCCAAAATATGAAATCCAAGATCCGAAAAACCCTTAGCAGGTTCGATTCCGGTGCTCTTATCTTTATCGGCTAAGGAAATAAAGACGGTTCCAGATTTCGGTAGCGGGCCAAAAGCAGCGATCTGACTCTTTGCATAACTTTCACCAAATGTTGGAGAAATTCCCATTACTTCACCGGTAGAACGCATCTCTGGGCCCAATACTGCATCAACACCACGACCATCTGTCCGACGGAAACGATTCCACGGAAGTACAGCTTCCTTCACGGAAACTCCCTTCGCTATTCCATCACCAGATGATGGAAGTAGACCCTCTGTGCGTAGCTCGCCAATTGTTGCTCCGACTGAAATGCGCGCAGCGGCTTTTGCCAAAGGAACACCTGTTGCTTTACTGACAAACGGAACAGTTCTGGATGCACGAGGATTAGCTTCAAGCACGTAAAGTGTTTCATCTGCTATTGCAAACTGAATATTTATGAGGCCGCGAACATCAACTCCACGCGCGATTTTTTCAGTTGCAACTCGAATTTCAAGTAACTGTTCACTCGTAACAGTCATTGAAGGAAGCACGCATGCGCTATCACCGCTATGAATACCTGCCTCTTCAATGTGCTCCATTACTCCACCGAGGAAGAGTTCATGACCATCGAATAGCGCATCGACATCGATTTCAATTGCATTATCTAAAAATCGATCTACCAGTACCGGATGATCCGGAGTTATATCTGTGGCACGAGTGATAAATCCACCAAGTGCAACATCGTCATACACAATTTCCATTCCTCGGCCACCTAAGACGAAGGAAGGTCTCACCAAGACCGGATAGCCGATTTCGTGAGCAATAGTGGTTGCTTCTAATTGCGAAGAGGCCATTCCAAACTGTGGAGCCGCTAAACCTTGCTCAGCCAAGATATTTCCGAACGCGCCACGTTCTTCGGCTAAATTAATGGCATCGGGTGAGGTACCAAGAATCGTTACTCCATTAGCTTTTAATCCAGCGGCTAATCCCAACGGTGTTTGACCACCCAATTGCGTGATGACACCTAGGACCGGACCTGCTTGCATTTCGGCATGAACAACCTCTAAAACATCTTCAAGCGTTAATGGTTCAAAGTAAAGGCGATTGCTCGTGTCATAATCCGTCGAAACAGTTTCAGGATTGCAATTGACCATAATTGTTTCAAAACCAGCTTCGCGTAAGGTAAATGAGGCATGCACGCAGGAATAATCAAATTCGATACCTTGTCCGATGCGGTTTGGTCCACTACCCAGAATGATTACTGCTGGTGTCGTACGCGGGCGAACTTCAGTTTCTTCTTCGTAGCTAGAGTAGTAATACGGCGTAAATGCTTCAAACTCTGCCGCACATGTATCGACAGTTTTATACACGGGACGAATATCTAAGTGATGGCGTGCTTTGCGAATTTCATCTTCAGAGGCACCGCGCAACGCAGCGATTTGGGCATCAGAAAATCCTTGCATCTTTGCGGTGCGCAAAACCTCCTTAGATAACTCACCTGGTTGTGAAATAACGAATGCTTGTTCGTTGATAATTTGGATCTGACGCAGGTACCAACGATCAATTTTTGTTGCTGAATAAACCTGCTCAATAGATGCTCCAGCCCACATCGCCTTTTGAACCTGCTGCAATCTATATTCCGTAGGAATCTTCATTGATTGCAGGAGCGATTCGAGCTCTGACGATGATACTTGTGGCCACGAGAAAATTGCTTCTTTGCGTTCCAACGAACGAAGTGCTTTCATGAGAGCTTCGGAGAATGAGCGCCCAATGGCCATCGCTTCACCAACACTCTTCATTGTTGTAGTCAAGCGAGGATCAGCATCAGCAAACTTTTCAAAGGCAAAACGTGGAACCTTCACCACAACATAATCCAAGGTTGGTTCAAAGGATGCTGGAGTCACCTTAGTAATATCATTCTGAATCTCATCTAGGGTATATCCGATTGCCAACTTTGTAGCAATTTTTGCAATTGGAAATCCAGTTGCCTTTGACGCTAGCGCACTTGAACGAGACACCCGCGGATTCATTTCAATCACAATAATGCGTCCATTGTCTGGATTTACCGCAAATTGAATGTTGCAACCACCAGTATCGACGCCTACTTCACGGATAATATCCATCGAAAGATCGCGCAATTTTTGATACTCGACATCTGTCAGTGTCATGGCTGGAGCAACTGTGATTGAATCCCCAGTGTGAACACCCATTGGATCAAGGTTTTCGATAGAACAAACGATTACAACATTGTCTTTACGATCACGCATAACCTCGAGTTCATACTCTTTCCAGCCGATGATCGATTCCTCAAGTAATACTTCAGAAGTTGGACTATGCCGTAGTCCAGCACCTGCGATTTGTCGCAGCTCAGCTTCATTAAAGGCGATGCCAGATCCCAAGCCACCCATGGTGAATGATGGTCTAACCACCACTGGGTAATTCAGAACAACAACGGCATCCATGATCTCTTCCATTGTGTGGCAAATTTTAGATTTTGCCGATTCGCCGCCAACTTTTTCTACGATTCCTCGAAACAGTTCTCGATTTTCACCGCGGTGAATTGCATCAACATCTGCACCAATTAAACGAACGCCATACTTTTTCAAAGTTCCACGTTCGTATAAACCTATAGCCGCGTTTAGCGCTGTTTGCCCACCCAGGGTAGCCAAAACTGCATCAGGCTTTTCGTGAGCGATTATTCTTTCAATAATTTCAGGTGTGATCGGTTCGATGTAAGTAGCATCAGCGAACTCTGGGTCTGTCATGATCGTTGCCGGATTTGAATTAATGAGAATTACGCGAATTCCTTCGGCGCGCAAAACGCGACAAGCTTGTGTACCCGAGTAATCAAATTCGCACGCCTGGCCAATGACTATTGGGCCACTGCCGATTACTAAAACACTTTTAATTGAGGTATCAAGACCCATTACGCATGTACCTTCTTTGACATCAAATGCACGAATCGATCAAACAAATATGAAGCGTCGTGAGGGCCCGCAGCCGCTTCCGGGTGATACTGCACAGAAAAAGCTGGTCGATCCAACAGTTGGAGACCTTCGACAACACCGTCGTTTAGGCACACATGAGTTACTTCACCGCGACCAAAGACAGTTGAGAACTCTGTATCCGTTGGGGCCTTCACCGCAAATCCATGATTGTGCGCAGTGATTTCCACTTTACCGGTGTTCTTATCGATTACTGGCTGATTGATACCACGGTGGCCAAATTGTAATTTGTAGGTTTCAAAACCTAATGCGCGACCAAGAATCTGATGACCAAAACAAATACCAAATAGTGGCACTTCGGCTAATAGAAGTTCTCGTACGACTTCAATAACGTCAGTCATGGTTGAAGGGTCCCCTGGACCGTTCGATAGGAACACTCCATCTGGTTTAACGGCCATTATGTCGGCTACTGAAGAATCGAAAGGCATGACATGAACCTCTACGCCTCGTTCGGCTAAAGCACGTGGTGTTGCACCTTTGATTCCAAGATCAAGAGCTGCAACTGTAAATTTCTTCACACCAATTGCCGGAATTACAAGTGTATGTGGCGTTGACACATCACGAACCAAATATGCACCAGTCATCGCCTCAGCTTTTCGTACTTCAACAACCATCTCTTCGCGAGTTAAATCCAGTCCTGAAAAAATACCAACACGCATTGCGCCTCGGTCGCGTAGATGACGCGTAATCGCGCGGGTATCTACTCCCTGAATCCCAACAATTCCTTGTGAAATTAATTCAGCTTCAAGATCATTGTGTGCTCGCCAATTGGATGTAACTGACGAAGGATTACGCACAACAAAACCAGCAACCCAGATTTGCCCCGATTCATTATCATCATCGTTCACGCCGGTATTACCAATGTGCGGAGCCGTCATGATTACGACCTGCTTGTGATACGAAGGGTCGGTCAACGTTTCCTGATATCCCGTCATACCAGTTTGGAAAACAGCTTCGCCGAAAGTTTTGCCAGTTGCGGCCCATGAAGAGCCTTCAAATATTCGACCATCATCAAGGACAAGATATGCACTTGCCATTAATTGCCTCCAGTCGATGTAACAGAACCGTTGCTAAATGTTGCCTTGCCTTTAAAGAAGGTATGTGTGATCACACCTGGTAATTCGTGGCCATGGTATGGAGTATTGGATGACTTTGATAGAACTAAATCGCGGTCAACTCGCCATTTTTGCGTTGGATTGATCACAACGAGGTTAGCCACAGAACCCACAACTATCGGCTGACCTTGATGCTCATAGCCGCCAATTCGAGCCGGAGCAATCGACATTCGATCGGCTACTTGGGACCAACTCATCAAGCCAGTATCGATCATGGTTTTTTGGACAACGGATAAAGCGGTTTCTAATCCCAACATTCCGAAGGCCGCTTCTTGCCATTCGCACTCTTTTGATTCTGTTGGGTGCGGAGCATGATCGGTTGCAACAATGTCGATCGTGCCATCCGCTAATGCTTCTCGAAGTGCGTGTACATCAGATTCGGTTCGCAGTGGTGGATTAACTTTGTATACCGGATCGTACGAACTTGCTAGATCATCAGTAAGCAATAGATGATGCGGAGTTACTTCTGCAGTCACGTCGATACCCCGGGCTTTTGCCCATCGAATAATTTCAACACCACCAGCTGTTGTTAGATGGCAAATATGTAATCGAGATTTAACATGATCAGCGAGCAAGACATCTCGAGCGATAATCGCTTCTTCGGCTACAGCCGGCCATCCCTTTAGTCCTAATCGTGCTGAGATTTCGCCTTCGTTCATCTGTGATCCAATTGTCATTCGGGGATCTTGAGCATGTTGGGCGATCACTCCCCCAAACTTCTTAATGTATTCAAGTGCTCGTCGCATAACTAAAGGATCAGAAACGCAATTACCATCATCGCTAAACACACGAACCCGAGCAACTGAATCTGCCATGGCACCAATTTCAGATAACGACTCACCTTTTAATCCTTGAGTAACTGCTCCGATTGGGAAGACATCTAACAAACCTGCTTCTTGACCTAATCGATAAACCTGCTCAACGACTCCTGCCGTATCTGCAACTGGTGAAGTATTGGCCATCGCAGACAACGCTGTGAATCCGCCCTTAGCTCCAGCACGACTTCCACTCAAAACAGTTTCGGCATCTTCTCGTCCAGGTTCACGTAAATGCGTATGTAAATCCACTAACCCTGGCAGAACAATGCAATCTTTGGCATCGATTACTACATCTGCATCACCCTTAACTGCTGTACCTACCGAAGCAATCAGTCCGTTAGCAATAGCAATATCCGCTTTCTTCCCATCAGGCAGGGCTGCATTTTTAATCAAAAAATTAGTTGTCATTTAGTTGCTCCCAACTTCTAAAGCCCCGCCGGCTAGAAGGACATACAGGATTGCCATTCGAACGCTGACACCGTTTGTAACTTGCTCGGTGATTACCGATCGTGCGCTATCGGCTACTTCTGCAGATATTTCTAGACCGCGATTCATCGGTCCGGGGTGCATAACTATTGCACCAGATTTCATCTGTGCCATGCGGTCACTGTTTAAGCCAAAGTATCGTGAATACTCTCGCGCATTGGGAAAAAATAGATCTGTCATTCTTTCTTGCTGAACTCGTAACATCATTACAACATCAACATGTGGAATAACTGAATCGAAATCGTAGGAAACCGTGGCAGGCCAATTCGCAATTCCAACAGGAAGTAATGTTGGTGGTGCGACCAGAGTTACTTGTGCGCCCAACATCGACAGTAGCAAAACGTTTGAGCGAGCTACTCGAGAATGCAGAATGTCTCCAACTATCGCAACGCTTAGGCCGGATAAATCACTTCCTCCCATACCCAAATGCTTGCGAATAGTGAACGCATCCAATAAAGCTTGGCTTGGATGCTCATGCGTCCCATCACCTGCATTGACAACACTTCCAGACATCCATTCGGAGTCGGCTAAACGTTGAGCTGCACCCGATGCAGGATGCCGGATTACCACGGCATCGGCACCCATCGCTTGCAAAGTCATTGCTGTGTCTTTCAGTGACTCGCCTTTACTCAAACTTGAGCCCTTAGCGGAAAAGTTAATTACATCTGCAGATAAGCGCTTTGCAGCCGCTTCGAAGGAAATCCGAGTTCGTGTTGAATCCTCGGCGAAGAGATTGACAATGGTGCGCCCACGTAATGTAGGGAGTTTCTTGACTGCGCCATCACTGACGCGCGCGAGCTCAGAAGCCGTATCTAGAATCGAGATGGCTTCAGACTTATTGAGATTGGAGATCGACAAGAGGTGTTTCATTATTGAGCCTCCTCTTCAATCGTCACTTCATCGCGTCCATCAATTTCACTGAGCAACACTTTTACTGATTGATTTTTAGAGGTAGGAAGATTTTTTCCGACAAAATCCGCTTTTATTGGTAGTTCGCGATGTCCACGATCGACTAATGCTGCCAATTGCACGGTGCGAGGACGGCCAATTTCACCGAGTGCATCGAGTGCGGCTCTGATCGTTCTGCCTGAAAATAAAACATCATCAACTAAGACCACATCCTTACCTTCGATTCCAGTTGTCGGAATCTTGGTCGGCATGATCGCTCTTGGTGGACGCATTCTTAGATCATCTCTGAACAAGGTTATGTCCAAGGTGCCGGTGGGTACCTCAGCCCCTTCAATCGATGCAATGATCGAAGAAATACGGGAGGCAAGGTGAGCACCTCTTGTAGGAATACCAAGGAGAACAATGTTTGCGCTGCCTTGATTCTTTTCGATGATTTCGTGGGAAATGCGGGTCAACGCACGATTAATGTCTTGTGCGGACAGGGCTACGCTCATGTAAATCTCCTTTCCCACCTCTCAGGATGGGTCGTTAAAGGATGCGGGGCTGATAATAGCACCGACTGGATATTTCTGTGGATAACGAAATCATTGGGTGTCGCCTAACCAATAGTGTCGTCGACATGGAAACCATTCACGCTCAATCTCAGATTGAAACCCTGCACTCCCGTTTACGCCTTATTCGAGAAGCTCGACACCTAACCCTTGTTCAGGCTGCACGACTGACCAAAGGGGAAATTTCAGCGATCGCTTTAGGTTCATATGAACGTGGAGATCGCTCAGTGAGTGCGGCCAAATTGATCACGATCGCCAACCTTTATCACGTGCCTGTTTCTGAACTCTTTGAAGCACCCGAAAAATACGTCTCTGAACAACGAATCAGTATCGATCTGCGAAAGATTTTAACAACTACCAGTCCACCTGCTCAGCGAATAACAGCGATACTCCGAAACATTGCCCGCATGAGAGGCGATTGGAATGGTGAGGTAATTTCACTTCGAGCCCATGATCTGAACAATTTTCAGGTTTTTACTGGATTAAATGCCGAAGAAATTCAAAAAGTAATAACGGAGTATGGATTTCCTAGATTGAGATAGTGTCTTTGATGCTGGCAATACGCCCCAGAACTCCGTGGATATATTTTGATGAATCATCACTTGAAAGCTCCTTAGCTAAATCAAGTGCCTCATCTATTGCAACACTGGTTGGAACATCTGTCGACCACAAGATTTCGTAGATTCCTAGTCGCAAGATATTGCGGTCAACTGCTGGCAGACGGTCCATATCCCAGCCTTGTGCGTAGGTGGTAATCAATTCATCAATTTTGCGACGATTATCAGAAACACCTACGACAAGATCGCGTGTGTATTCACGAATAGGGCGTGCATCGGGGCCTTCGGCAGGTATATCTCTAGAGGCCAAAGTTTCAAGAACGTTAGTACCTCGAATATCTGTTTCATACAGTAAATCCAAGGCTTGCTTGCGCGCCTTACTTCGAGCTGACACTAGTTAGCGCGACCCTGGTAAGACCCGTCGCGTGTATCGACCAAAACAACTTCATCCTGCTTGATGAAAAGTGGTACTTGAATTTCAATTCCAGTTTCAACAGTTGCAGGCTTGGTTCCTCCAGAAGAACGATCTCCCTGGATACCCGGCTCGGTGTAAGTAATTTTTAATGGCACTGACGCAGCAAGTTCGATGTACAGAGGGTTACCTTCATTGACAGCAACAATCGCTTCGGTGTTCTCCAACATGTAATTTGCAGCATCCCCAACTGTGGCAGCACTTATAGTCATCTGGTCATAAGTTTTTGAATCCATAAATACAAAGTCATCGCCCTCTTTGTAGAGGTATTGCATTTCACGCTTCTCAAGTATGGCTACATCAACTTTTACGCCAGCGTTATATGTGCGATCAACGACCTTGCCGTTGAGAACAGATTTCAACTTAGTACGGACGAAAGCTGGACCCTTGCCTGGCTTTACATGCTGGAACTCAACAACTGTCCACAGTTGACCTTCGATATCAAGTGTCATTCCATTTTTTAGATCATTTGTTGTTGCCACAGCTAATCCACCCGCTCTTTTTCTACTTGGTTTGTGTAAAAACTATTTGAAGAGGAAAGGATACCTGCTCCCGAGGGGTGGTTTGTTACTTGGCTACGAGATTTTGCATAGCAATGATGGCCAAAACATAGGAATTTGGACCAAATCCACCAATAGTTCCGTTAGCCACACCAGAAATAACTGATGTGTGTCGAAACTCTTCTCGAGATAATGGATTGGAAAGATGAACCTCAATCAAAGGCGCTTTGACTAACTCGGCCGCATCGCGAATCGCATATGAGTAGTGAGTGAATGCTGCAGGGTTAATAATCACTGGACAGTTGTTATCTGCAGCTTCATGTAACCAACCAATGATCGTGGCTTCATCATCGCTTTGACGTATATCAGCTTCAAAACCGTGCTTGCCTGCCGCGATCTCGATCATGGATTTTAATTCGGCGTAGTTGAGATCACCGTAGATCGACGAGTCGCGAATATCTAACCTCGACAAATTTGGCCCATTGATTACGAGTAACTTCATGTCGCAATTCTCTCATAAGCGGCATCTAGTTCGGTGGATGATAAATCTTCAAGACGCGTGGTCGCGCCGATGCCATTGAGTGCGACAAATCTGATTGTTTTACCGCGAGCTTTCTTATCCAACGCCAAAAGCGGAAGGAGCTTTTGCCATGCTTGACGTTCAAAGGAAGTCGGCAATTGATAAGCCGTTAACAGCGAGCGGTGCAGGCCAAGTTCTTCGCTCGTAATTAAGCCACGGGCCGCAGAAAGTTCAGCGGCATAAACCAACCCAATAGATACCGCTTCTCCATGACGTAATTGATACTTGGCGTAAATCTCAATTGCATGTCCAAGTGTGTGACCATAATTGAGCGCCTCACGAGCAAAACTCTCTTTGAAATCAGAGGAAACGACCTGCGCCTTAACAGTTACTGCTCTAAAGATGAGTTCAGCAATGACTGAAGGATTCTTACGTAAAGATTCAACGGAGTATTCACCGGCTACCGTGAGAATCTGTGGATCTGCAATGAAGCCACACTTAATAACTTCAGCCATACCTGCAGAAAAATCTCGATCACTTAAGGTGTGTAAGAAATTCGTATCAATCAATACCGCAGCTGGCGAATGAAAGGCTCCAATCAGATTCTTTCCATAATCGGAATTGATACCAGTTTTTCCTCCTACCGCTGCATCGACCATTCCCGCTAAGGATGTTGGAACTGCAATCCAATCCAGTCCACGTAACCACGATGCCGCTGCATATCCTGCTAAATCGGTGATTGCTCCCCCACCGATTCCAACAATTACATCTGAACGTGTGAACCCAGCGGCCCCGAGCCAATTCCACACTCGGTTAAGAGTCTCAATATTTTTAGCGTCTTCACCGTCTGGAACTTCAAAAACGTGAACATCTGATTCCAGCGATTTTAGGGTACTTAGATCTGGGAAATAAGCCTGGGAAACAATTATTGCAACTCTATCTCGCCCTTGAAGTAATGCTGTGAGTTCTTTGCTCCACTGGTTTGTTAATTGTACGGAGTAGGAACGATCGGCATTAACAGAAATCGAGTTCATGACAAACTCGATTCGATGATTGCAATAATTTCATCCACTGTCATGTCATCAACTTTAATGGATAGTGTCGCAAGTTGTTCGTAAATTGGCCTTCTCTGATCACTGAGAGCCTGCCATTGCGCACGTGGATTGCCAAGAAGCAATGGACGATCGCGATTTAATCCAACACGTGGTGCTGCCGTTGCGAGGGACACATCTAGAAAAACAATCATGGAATCAGAGGACAGTAATGCTGATTGCGCGGATTGAGATATTGGGGCCCCACCACCAAGGCTGATGACCGCAGAAGTTTCTTGTAAAACTTCCTTCAAGGTTTCAAATTCAACCGCACGAAAATACGCTTCTCCATTGTCTACAAATAGGTCTTTGATCTTCTTAGATTCTTTCAGCTCAATGAGCGCATCGGTGTCAACGAATGGCCATTGAAGATGCGCGGCAAGTGCCATTCCAACCGTACTTTTACCGCTGCCTGGTGCACCAATTAGGACAATACGTGTCATGGCGCTGGTGTTACTTGAAGTTCAAATTGGCGATATATGACTCGAAGTTGCGTCGTGTTTCTGTGACGGAATCTCCCCCGAATTTTTCGAGAACTACTTCGGCCAGCACGAGGGCAACCATCGCTTCTGCAACAACGCCAGCTGCTGGAACTGCACAAACATCAGATCTCTGATTAATTGCTTTGGCTGCTTCGCCTGTTGCAACATCAATCGTGTCCAACGCTTTTGGAACTGTTGAGATTGGTTTCATGGCTGCACGCACGCGCAGAATTTCACCATTGGACATTCCACCTTCAGTTCCACCTGCGCGATCTGTGCGGCGAACGATCTTGCCCGTCGAATCCTTTTCAATTTCATCGTGCGCCACAGAACCACGGCGAGTGGCTGTTCTAAAACCGTCTCCGATTTCAACGCCCTTAATAGCCTGAATTCCCATAACGGCTCCGGCCAACTTTGAATCTAAACGTCGATCCCAATGAACATGTGAACCAAGTCCTGGTGGCATATTGAACGCCAATACTTCAACCACACCACCTAAGGTGTCACCATCCCGGTGCGCATTTTCAATTTCAGTAATCATTAACTCGCTAGTTGCTGCGTCGGCGCACCGAACTGGATTCTCATCAATTGTTGCCATATCTCCCGCTAGAGGTAACGGTGCATCATCGGCAACTCGAACAGAGCCAATAGAAAGTACATGGCTTAAAATCGTTATTCCAACAGTTTGCTGTAGAAAGTTTCGGGCGACCGCTCCTAATGCAACACGGGCCGCCGTTTCGCGAGCACTTGCACGTTCTAGAATTGCACGAGCGTCATCAAGATCGTATTTTTGCATTCCAACTAAATCCGCATGTCCAGGGCGTGGACGCGTCAGTGGAGCATTACGTGCTAAATCCTTAATTTCTTCTTCCGGAACAGGATCAGCAGACATTACTTTTTCCCACTTTGGCCATTCAGAGTTTCCAACTTGAATCGCGATAGGTCCACCTTGGGTTAATCCAAGACGTACACCACCGAGGATCGTGACCTTGTCAGCTTCAAAGTTTTGTCGTGCGCCTCGACCAACACCGAGACGTCGTCGTTGCAAATGAAAATCTATATCAGCAGTTGTGATCGAAACAGAAGCAGGGATTCCCTCGACAATGGCGCTTAATGCCTGTCCGTGAGACTCACCTGCTGTTAACCAACGCATGTGCATATTGTTGCAGATTGGTGCACTATCTCGTTGCCATATAAGTAATAAGCCCGATAAAAATGCTGGGCGCTAGTGGGATTTTCGAAGGAATCATGCGCTTAATTACGATCAATACCACTATGTGAACTGCTGCGATTAGAAAGATGATGCCAATAAATTCGAACGCAGGGTAGGTGTGTGTGATCAAAATTAGTGCCAAAAGTTTAATATCCCCCATTCCTATGCCAAGCACTACGAGACCGGAGAGCGCAACCATAGAAATTATTACCTGGTGGATGGATCCAAATCCCCATAGGACAACATCAAGTGTCGCCACATAGAAAAGCAGCTTCGTGTAGATGTTGGGGATGACGAACAAATTGAGATCAGCAATACAAATAGGAAGTGCGAGCAGTAAAAATGGAAAGTTCACTTCACCAAGTTACACAGTAAAAACAGCGCTGAATCTGCCTGTGGATTAAGACAGCGCCCTTTCTCCAACTTCGCGGAGCATCCGAGCAATCAATTCTCGATCTAGAGAACATGAAGTGAAGATTTCTACCTGCGAGATCGCCTGATGAATTAACAGATCTAAGCCATCAATTCCGAAACCACCGGCTTTACGCCACTGTGATAACAATTCCGTTGGCCAAGGATTGTAGAGAACCTCAAAATATGTTGCTTTAGCTGAACCGATTTGATCGACAAACTTTCTAGCAGCCTGACCAGGTGTCGTATTAACTATCACATCAAAGTCATCAAAGCTGATTTCAGTTTCCCACGGTACAAATTCAATTGTCACATTAGGTGCCGCATTTCTAATCCCGTTCTCCCGATTGGGATTGCGATTAATGACCGTAACTTTGCTGCTGACTGCATCACAACCTGCCGCAACAGCTCTGGCAGTTGCTCCGGCACCCAAGATCAATACTTTTCCCTTGGCATCTCGCTTGTTAAATTCCAATGCATACGTAAAGCCAGCTACATCGGTAGTTGTTAAATTCCATAGTCCATTGACTTTATGCAAAGTGTTACCACTTTGAATCTGTTGGGATAGATCTGATACGGAATTCGCAATAGTCATTGCTTCCTCCTTTAGAGGCATTGTCAACGACAACGCGCTCAACAACGAGCCATCGTTTTCGAGAAAGTTTCTGAGCTGTCCCGAGGCAACTTCGTACGCCTGATACTTCGCTTCAATTCCTAGAAATTCATAAACCGTACTGTGTAATAAAGGGCTCAAGGAATGAGAGATCGGCGAACCTAAAACTCCAGCGTGAATCACTTGAATGCACCTGCCTTTCGATTCTTTTCGTAAAGGGCTTTCCACGTATTGAATTCCTCGATTGATTTAGTAAATCGAGTATCGCCAGGAGCAACAGTAATGAAGTACAACCAATCCCCGACGGCAGGTTTAAGCGCAGCGTTTATGGCAGCTACTCCCGGGCTTCCGATTGGCCCCGGAGGCAGTCCATATCTTTTATATGTGTTGTAAGGGGATGCAATCAAAGTTGACTGTGTGCTCAAGAAAATCTGACCTCGAACTCTTTTGATGAAATGGACCGTCGAATCTAATTGCAATGGCATTCCTATGGCTAATCGATTGCGAATAACCCGAGATACCTTGTCAAAGTCTTTTGCATCTCCTTCAGCCTGCACAATGGATGCAATGGTCAATAATTTAGCTCCGCTAAATTCTTTACTTCCCATCAGTAAATCCTTCGCGATCGATTCGTGAGTGAAACGATCAATCATTGATTGCACGGCAAAATCTGCAGTCGTGCCCTTTGCAAAGGTGTATTGAGCCGGGAATAGTAAACCTTCGGGATCCTTGAAACCCTGTGGCAGTTTCACACGTTTGAATGCATTCGCGACATCGTTCTTAGAAAATCCATACTGTTGAAGTGAAGTCGCAATCTCACTCTTCCACGCGCCCTCATAAACTTTAATGAGATTTGGGATGCGATTCGGATCCAGTAATTGATCTAGAGCTTGTTTGGCGGAAATCTTCCGCGTAAGTCGATGATTTCCTGGGGCAATTTTTTCAGATCTCTTGTCGCCCACAGCAACTCTAAAAAATGCATCGGAAGATTTTACAATTTGGTTTTCTACAAGCAGGCGGGCAATGTCTGAACCGGCAGAGCCAGCGGGAATGTCAATTATCACATCAGGAGTTAACGAGGAATTTGTTGGATAATCTGGAGCGGCGCTCGGTCCTGATCGTGCAACGAAAAATGTGATCATCAAACCGATACATACTAAAACCGCGATAATCCGCGATTTCATTTTCGCTTCTCAATCTCAATCGCAAAATCTAAAATTGCAACAGCTGCTGCCATATCAATAGCGTTCTTGGAATCCTTTGCAGTTCTGCCTGCTTCTCGTAAATTTCGTGCTGCACTGATAGTACTCATACGTTCATCAATCATTTCAATCGGGATCTGTGTGATCGATCCCAACAATGCAACGAACTCCATTGCCTTATCGGTGGCTACGCCATCATTTCCACTCAATAATGCAGGACGCCCTACATAGATTACGACGGGTTCGATTTCAGACAATATTTCAGAAATCTGCTTACCTAAATTCTTTTCCGATGCCTTTAAAGTTATAAGTGGCGAGGAGAGAATTGAATCTGGATCACTGACCGCAACACCAATACGCACGTCACCATAGTCAAATGCGATACGACGTCCGCGTTGCATCATTTAACCAATGAGCGCGTTTGAGATTGCAGTCAGAGCTTCCAAAGATTTTGAGGCATCAGTACCGCCACCTTGCGCAAAATCATCCTTACCGCCACCGCCACCGCCAAGAACTGTTGAACCAATTTTTACTAATGCGCCCGCTTTTATGCCGCTTGTGCGCGCAGTTTCACTCGTAGCCACCACTAACACTGGCTTGCCATCATTTGCACTGATAAGTGCAACAACAGAATTTGATTCGCGGGCACGTAGATCGATCGCAATTTTTCGCAGGTCATCGCCGGAAACGCCATCAGCCATGACAGCTGAAATGAATGAAATGCCATTTATAATCTGTGCAGATTTTGCTAAATCTCCAACCTGTGAAAGCGCCTGAGCAGATCGAACCGTTGCTAACTCTTTCTCAATTTCCTTCATTTTGTTGAGTAGATCAGAAATTCTTTCTGGAAGTTCCTCTGTGCGAGCACCTTTAATTAAATCAGTTAATGAGTTCAGCAAAATGTGCTCGCGTGCCAAGAACTTGTATGCATCGACACCAACAAGAGCCTCGACACGACGTACTCCAGCTCCGATTGAAGATTCGCTCAGTAGTTTGATCACTCCTAATTGTCCAGATCGTGATACGTGAGTACCGCCGCAGAGTTCGCGGGCCCAATCTCCTACGCTTACAACTCGAACAACATCTCCATACTTCTCACCAAACAATGCCATTGCGCCAAGTTCTTTCGCTTTAGCTTGGCTCATACTTTCGGCGGTAACTTCGAGATTATCCAACAGCAAAGTATTGACGCGGGATTCAACATCGTTCAAGACGCTTACCGGTACCGAACCAGTTGCTGGGAAATCAAATCGGAATCGACCTGGCGAGTTTTCTGACCCTGCCTGTGTCGCAGTTTCACCTAAAATCTCGCGGAAGGCTTTATGCACCATATGCGTCGCGGTGTGTGCACGAGAAATTGCATGCCGACGTTCGCTGTCGATCTGAGCAAGAGCGTCACTGCCAACTTCTACTGAACCGCTAATTACTCGGCCGCGGTGAACCGATAAGCCTGGGACTGGTGCTTGCACATCATCAATTTCGATGACTGCGCCATTGCTCAAGGTGATGCGACCACCGTCGGCTAACTGTCCTCCGCCTTCGGCATAAAATGGTGTTCGGTTCAAAACGATGTCTACGTCATCACCTTCTGTTGCACTTGATACACCAACGCCATCTACAACTATTCCGGTTACTGTGGCTTCCGAACTTATTTGTGAATAACCAACAAATTCGCTCTTTCCGCTCTTGTCGGCGATGGTTTTGTAGACAGAAACATCTGTATGACCAGATTTCTTAGCCTTCGCATCAGCTTTGGCGCGATCCTTTTGCTCCTTCATCAAGCGACGGAAGCCTTCTTCATCGACTTCAAGACCTTCTTCGCGTGCCATTTCTAGCGTCAAGTCAAATGGGAAACCGTAGGTATCGTGAAGTTTGAATACTTCATCACCCGGCAGAACAGTCGCTTTGCTCTCTTTAAGCGCAACTGAGGCTAGATCAAATATTTGCGTTCCACTCTTTAGAGTTTGTAAGAAACTCTCCTCTTCGGAAACACTGACCGACAAAATACGATTTTGATCAGTTACTAACTCCGGATATTGCGGGCCCATTGCACCAATTGCCGCAACAGTTAACTCGGACATGATCGGATCCATCGAACCCAAAAGTCGCATATTGCGAATAGTTCTGCGCATCATGCGACGCAAGACATAACCACGACCTTCATTTCCTGGCGTTACTCCATCGCCGATGAGCATTGCCGAAGTTCGAGCATGATCTGCAATAACTCGTAGTGCAACATCTGATTTTTCAGATGATCCGTACTTCACGCCAGTTAATTCAGAGGCGCGATTTAGAATTTTGATTGTTGTGTCGATCTCATAAATATTTTCCACACCTTGCAAGAGAGCGGCTGTGCGTTCTAACCCAAGCCCAGTGTCAATGCTCTTTGCCGGAAGTTCGCCCAAGATTGGATAACCATCTTTACCGCCTCCCGCGCCGCGCTCGTTTTGCATGAAAACAAGGTTCCAAATTTCAAGGTATCTATTTTCATCTGCAATTGGTCCACCTTCAGCGCCATATGCAGGACCACGATCGTAATAAATTTCAGAACACGGACCACACGGACCTGGTACACCCATAGACCAAAAGTTATCTGCCATGTCACGGCGTTGAATTCGATCTTTTGGAACACCAATCTTTGTGTGCCAAATATCAGCAGCTTCATCATCATCTAAATAAACAGTGACCCACAATTTCTCTTCTGGGAATCCGTAACCACCATCTGCTATCGGACGTGTTAATAACTCCCACGCAAGTGCGATTGCACCTTCCTTGAAATAATCACCGAACGAAAAATTCCCACACATCTGAAAGAAGGAAGCGTGCCGGGTTGTCTTTCCCACCTCATCAATGTCGAGGGTACGAACACATTTTTGAACAGATGTTGCGCGCTTATAGGGCGGTGTTACCTCCCCTAGAAAATACGGCTTGAACGGCACCATACCGGCATTTACTAACAATAAATTTGGATCATCAGCAATCAAAGATGCTGAAGGCACAACCGTATGAGTTAAACCCTGTCGGTTATCAGATTCAAAGAAGCGCAGCCAGCGCGAACGGATCTCGGCGGATTCCACTAGCTAGGATCACTCCGCCTTCTTCTTCTTTTTTGAGCGGCCTTTGCTCATTTGCGCAGCGGACAAAAGTGCGCCAGCGACTTTTACAGCCGAACCATTCTTGTTCATAAATCCTGTTGCAGCTTCATTTACTTTATCTGACATATCTTCAATGTTCTTCGTTACGCGATTGATACTGTGAAGCGGTCCATTAACAAGAGTCACAGTTGTATGAACTTCATCAATCAACGGCGCAGTTTCATCAGTTAGGACCTTCAACGACGCTTTAGCTTCATCGATCAATCGACCAACTCGAACGACCACGTAGGCAATGGCTATCGCAATTACAGCAAGAGATGATGCTGCAATTATCGTTGCAATTCCGCCTGGACCCATACCGTTAGCCTACCCGACCCTTAACTTTCCTGAGGTGATTTAGAAGATGTTGGTGCTGCTTGTGGTACCCAGTCGATTCCACTTTCTTTGCGTTGAGCAGGAGTAATAGGAGTAGGGGCGCCAGTCAATGGATCTCCCCCACTAGCTGTTTTAGGGAATGCAATGACTTCGCGAATCGAATCAGAGCCAGTTAATAATGCGCACACGCGATCTAATCCAAGTGCAATTCCACCATGTGGAGGTGGGCCATAGTTAAATGCCTCTAATAGGAAACCAAACTTGCTGTTTGCTTCCTCATCACTTAAACCAATAACCGAAAAAACATCTTTTTGAATTGTACGATCATGAATACGAATTGATCCACCGCCAAGTTCGGTTCCGTTTAAAACAATGTCATAAGCGTAGGCAAGTGCAGATGCTGGATCAGATTTAAATGTAGCCGCAAACTCTGGTTTAGGTCCGGTAAAGGGATGGTGAACGGCAGTCCAACCACCGTTATCAGTAGGTTCAAACATTGGTGCATCTACTACCCATAAAAATTCCCACTTACCATCTGCAATTAGGCCGCAGCGCTTTCCGATTTCTAAACGAACAGCACCCAATAGATTAAGAGAGGCCGCGCGCTCCCCTGCAGCAAAGAAAATCGCATCGCCAGAGTTTGCACCTGCGGCTTGAACAACGCCTGCTGTTTCTTTTTCAGAAAGATTCTTTGATACTGGACCACCCAAAGTTCCATCCTCATTAACCAGAATGTAAGCAAGTCCCTTTGCGCCACGCGCTTTCGCCCAGTCCTGCCATGCATCTAGCTCGCGACGAGCAGATGATGCTCCCCCAGGCATTACGACCGCGCCAACATAAGGTGCTTGGAAAACTCTAAATTCAGTGTCTGCAAAAAAACCAGTTAGATCTACTAGTTCATTTCCAAAGCGAAGATCTGGTTTATCAGATCCATACCGTGTCATCGCATCGGCGTACGTCATGCGCTTTAATGGAAGTGGGATGTCGTAGTTAACAGTTTCCTTCCAAACACGGGCAACAATTTTTTCAGCAACAGCCAAGATGTCTTCCTGATCGATAAATGACATTTCAATATCTAGTTGCGTGAACTCTGGTTGTCGATCCGCACGAAAATCTTCATCACGGAAACAGCGAGCGATCTGATAATACTTTTCCATTCCTGCAACCATCAGCAACTGCTTGAACAATTGTGGCGATTGTGGAAGCGCGTACCAGCTACCAGGTTGCAAGCGAACCGGCACTAAAAAGTCACGTGCTCCTTCTGGTGTAGATCGGGTTAAATAAGGCGTTTCAATCTCAAGGAAAGTTTCTTCTTCCATAACTCGACGAATCGTTGATGTCACCTTTGAACGTAAGCGAAGATTGTGCGCTGGCTTTTCACGGCGAAGATCAAGGTAGCGATAACGCAAACGTACTTCTTCATTGATATCAGTGTCATCGCCACTATCCACTGGAAATGGTAGAGGCGCAGCTTCAGACAGGACAACAACGGTGTCACCCATAACTTCAATTTCACCAGTGGCAATGTTTGCATTTTGGTTTCCATCGGGTCGAGCAACTACTTCGCCGGTAATTAGTAGGCACCATTCTGCTCGCAAAGATCCTGCGACTTTTTCATCACGAATAACAACCTGGACTGAACCTGATGCATCGCGTAAATCAATAAAAGCAACGCCACCATGATCACGTCGGCGTGAAACCCACCCTGCCAGAGTTACCGTCTGTCCTGCATGGGATTTACGAAGTGATCCAGCTTCATGTGTACGCAACATTAATTAGTCCAATTTTTCCGTTTTAGAGTGCTTCGAGCAATGAGTCAATCTTAACTGACAATGTCTGTCCGGATTTCATCACTTTCAACTCAACCGTTCCGCTTGAAATCTCTGCTTCACCGAGGACGATCACATGTGTAGCACCACTCTTATCGGCACCCTTCATCGCACCCTTGAGAGCGCGATCGCCAAATGCGATTTCGACTGTTTTTCCATGAGCTCGTAAATCAGAGGCGATGGTGAGGGCTTTTACTTTGGCCGGCTCACCTAAAGGGATAATGAAAAGATCCGAAACAAAAGCATCATTGCCAATAACACCTTCAGCCTCTGCTGCTAACAAGGCACGATCAACACCTAACCCGAAACCAATTCCTGAAAGAGATTGACCACCCAGTTGTTCCATCAAACCGTCATAACGTCCGCCACCACCGATGCCAGATTGCGCTCCTAAAAGTTCGTGAACAAATTCAAAAGTTGTGCCGGTGTAATAATCCAAACCACGCACCATTCGAGGGTTGACTACATATGAAATACCTAATGCATCTAGATACTTTTGAACCTGCTCAAACTGCTGGCGAGAATCTTCATTGAGGTAGTTAAGCAAAAGCGGTGCATCTGCCATCGCTGTCCGCATTTCATCTCGCTTGTCATCAAACAAGCGAAGCGGATTTATCTGTGCCCGAGCCGCTGTTGCCTGATCCAATTTGAGAGTGGAAATAAACTTCACCAAGTCAGCACGGTGAGCCGCCCGCGATTCTGAATCTCCCAACGAGGTGATCTCTAATCGATACTTACTAAGCCCAATAGCTTTAAAGCCCGCATCGGCTATTGCAATTACCTCTGCATCAATCGCAGGATCATCAAGACCAATTGCCTCGATTCCAACTTGGTAAAACTGGCGATAGCGCCCTGCTTGTGGGCGTTCTGCGCGAAAAAATTGACCTGAGTACCAAACTTTTACCGGCAACTGTCCACGATCTAATCCGTGTTCGATAACGGCACGCATTACGCCAGCAGTTCCTTCGGGGCGTAAAGTTATTGAACGTCCCCCGCGATCTTCAAATGTATACATCTCTTTTGATACAACATCCGTGGATTCGCCAACACCACGAGTAAATAATTCGGTATCTTCAAATACCGGTAGCTCGATTAATTGATATCCTGCGCGCTTTGCAGGTGCAATGAGGTTCTCACGTACAAATTCAAATGCACTAGATCTATCTGGAACGTATTCGCTAACACCTTTTGGTGCAGTAATCTTTTGTCCGGCCATCAATAACGACCTACCAAACTCTTCAGGTACGGATTGTTTTTCTTTTCGTGTGCCATTGTCGTATCTGGGCCATGTCCAGGAAGCACCCGTAAATGATCAGATAACGGAACCACTTTCTTACGCAATGTCTCTTCCATCTCTTGTGCAGAACCCGTCGGCAAATCCGTACGCCCAATCGAACCAGCAAACAGCACATCGCCGCTTACTAATACCTCATTGGAAACTTCAAACATCAACGAGCCACGGGTATGGCCCGGAGAATGGATAGCCTTGAAAGTCAGACCAACCAGATCGACAACATCTCCATTTCGAAGTTCACGGACATCTTTAGGCTCCGAAAAGTTCATCCCAGACAATGTCTCTATAAATTCGGCGCCATGGAGTTTTTCGGGGTTTGCTAGAAATGCTCGATCTTCGCTGTGAATATAGGAAGCTATTCCGTAGCCATCTGCAAGTGATTGAATAGAAAAGGTATGGTCCAAGTGTCCGTGCGTCGCGATGACCGCCACCGGCTTTAGATTGTGTTTTTCAAGAAGCTCGGTTAATTGGTGAGAAACATTTGGCATGCCTGGGTCAATCACTACGCATTCAGCGTTCGGTTCGCTAGCAATCACCCAGCAATTGGTGGCAAACATAGGTGCGGCAAAGGAGTCGATCAGCATCGGTCATGCCTCCTATTCCACGCTCAAATTAGGGAGCAATTGACGCTCACACCATGAGACAGGGTACCTTTTGCACACGAATACACACTCCACCCACGCTTAGAAGCGTTAAAACTTCTAAGCATCGCACCCACCACATAGCGAACTTCGTACAGAAGAAACGCGCTGAAAGGATCACTCTCATGACAGATATGAATTTCCCGCACCAGGCCAGCGCAGCAAGTGCGTTAATCGGAGATCCTTCAGCTTTTGGTCGCGTCGCAGATGATGGAACAGTTTATGTTCGTACATCACAGGGTGAAACAGCCGTTGGTTCATACCCAGGAAAAACTCCTGAAGAAGCATTGTCATACTTTGTACGAAAGTTTGAAGTTTTGGCAGCCGAAGTTGCATTACT
>JBAXPH010000007.1:0-32987 GCA_037132355.1 Actinomycetes bacterium | reverse complement strand
GAACCGGGAGAGTACTTCTCAAACGAGTTTCAAAAGCTGAAACCTTTGCCGTACAAGTTTTACAAATGCTGACACAAACGAACCACAAGCAAACATTTAGATTTGTCCCTACAACATCAGTTCCAGTAGACCCGCAGAGGGTTGAAGCTATTCTCAAGCAAGAATGGGAACTATTTACTAAAAATACTGGCAAGAGCGCCGAAGAAAGTCGTCGTTCATTCAAGTCCTTGCCACTGGGTGTTACTTCAAGCTTCCAGCACTGGGACCCATACCCAATCTCAATAGCTTCTGCCAAGGGCGCATACATGACCGATGTTGATGGTCGCCAACTTTTAGATCTTTCCATGGGTTTTGGCGCAATGTTTGCTGGTCACCTAAATCCAATAGTGATCGAAGAAATTCAAAGCTCATTAACAACAGGAATGCTTTTTGTAACTCCATCACCAATTTCAACTGATGCTGCGCAAATGATTTGTAACCGATTTAAAATTGACCAAGTCCGCTTTACTAATAGTGGAACTGAATCAACAATGTACGCAGTCCGTGTTGCACGCTCAGCCTCAGATAAAATGGGAATTCTCAAAGTAGAAGGCGGTTACCACGGTAGCTACGACCCATTTGTTGTATCAAGCAAGCCTGCATTAGATGTCATTGGTGATCCTGAAGAACCAATTCCTGCAATCGATTCAAACTTGGTTCCAGGAGATATCTACGTAGTTCCTTACAACAATATTCCTGCACTTGAAGCAATGTTTGAAAAGAATGCCTCAAAGATTGCCTGCTTTATCGTCGAGCCTGTTCTAGAAAACCTCGCAATTATTCTGCCCGATGAAGGCTATCTAGAACGCGTTCGCGAATTGTGCGATGAGTACAACGTCATTCTTATCTTTGATGAGGTAAAGACAGGGCTGACAGCTGGCGCGCACGGTGCCTCTGTTCGTCTAGGCGTTGAGCCAGATCTAATTACGCTTGCTAAATCAATTGGTGGCGGAGTTCCTTTAGCTGCATTTGGTGGAAAAAAGAAGTACATGGATTTTGTTACCAACGGAAAAATGGCGCACTTCGGCACATTCAACGGTAATCCCCTTGCAATGGCTGGTGTTCGCGCAATTGATCGTCTGTGTTCAGATCAAGCGCTTGCTGATGCTGAAACACTTAACCAACAAGCACTCAATCGCATCAGTGAAATTATTGATGAATACCAATTACCAGCACATACAGTTGGTTTTGGCGTAAAGGGCTGCGTTACTTGGTCTACAACACCTGTTCGCAACTATCGCGATTACAAGGCTACTGATTTCGGAATTGCAGAAGCGCATTGGTTGTTCGCACTCAATCGCGGAATTATTACTCCACCGGGACTAGATGAGCAATGGTTAATTTCGCTGGCACATGGCCAAACAGAGATTGATCTGCTTGTTGAAGATTTCCGCGAGTTTGCTAAAGCACTTCGAGCATAGCTCGCTCTGCTCTTTGAACCCAGAGTGATGTTTCAAGAGGTAGTACCCAACTATCTTCACCCTGAATCTTTTTACCAAAGTTTTCAATCATAAGCATGTATGGATCTACCCCTTCGAACTCTTCATGTAATTCACCAATTTGAAGAGTGGTTACTGAATTCCATGATGTAAATGCTTGCTCTCCGACAAAGGTGATTGAATCCTTTTCGCCCTTGATAACAAGTGATTGGTTCTCTGGCATCTCAAAAGAAGCTAAGCCTGTTGCAGTTATTGAATCATTAATTCGCATCTGCCACTTAGTTGTTAAATCAATTCCAGTAGGACCAAAGCTCGCGTCGCAGTTTTCCATCTCGACTTTTGCGTTGTCTCCAACAAGTGCTGCAATTGCGTGCAATGGGTAAACACCAATATCAAAAAGTGCGCCGCCGCCCATTTCAGGGGAAAGTCGGTAATTGCCTTCGATAGATGCAGGAAAGGTAAATGATGCATCAATTGAAGTTATCTGACCAACTTTTCCACTTCTAACAAGATCGATCGCTTTAATCATTCGTGGATGCCATCTAGACCAAACCGCTTCAACTAATAGGCGATCACAATCTTTGGCCGTTTGAATCATCAACTCAACTTCAGAGACATTCATTGCAAATGGTTTTTCGCACAACACGTGCTTACCGGCTTTTAATGCTTTAACAGTCCATTCACTATGTAAGTGGTTTGGTAATGAAATATAAACCGCATCAACAAAAGGATCATTGATTAGCGCTTCATAACTAACATGGACAGTATTTGGGTTAAGTGCTCTTGATCGTTCAGAATCTCTACTTGCTACAGCTTGAATTACGGTATTTTCTGCCGCATGCATGGCTGGTGCTATGGCCGTGGTTGCTATCCAACCCGCACCAATTAATCCCCAGCGAGTCTCTTTCACCGCAGGAGTACTGGCTTTACTGGGTGGCCGTTAGCAAGGGCTGACTCTTCAGCGGCTTGCATAATTGCAACAACATCACGCGATTGCTGTGTAGTTACATTCATTGGGGTCTTGTTATTTATAAATGCGACAACTGATTTGTGAAATGAATAGGGCGTAACAGAATCATTCGGAATCACTTGTGATGAACCATCTGCACGATGGATTGTGAGAATTGCAGGAAGATCAGCAGGCATAGCTCCTGCTGCAGGATCCCAGTTTCCAACAATTGCTCCAGTTGTTCCTAGAACATAAAACTTTGGCTTACGTGCTGCTGCAAGATCACTATTGGTAAATAGTGCACGAGAACCATCTGTAAATGTAATTGCAACATCTGCGTGATCGGCGTTTGTTACATGGTTCCACATTCGCTTTTGATTGATGCCCGTAACTGATGCAACTTCACCAGGCATGATTGCAAGAATTTGATCGATAAAGTGGCTACCCCAGTCAAAGATTGCCCCGCCTGAAACATCAACCATCGAATGCCAGAAAGAACACGGCTCGGAATATCCGCCAACAAAGCTTTCATAAGAAAATACTTCACCAATTGCGCCATCATCTATTAACTTCTTCATTGTGACAAAGTCTTCGTCAAAGCGACGGTTTTGGTAAACAACCAATAACAAATCTTTTGCTGCAGCTAGTGCGATTAATTCATCGCACTCTTCTACTGTTAACGCCATGGGCTTTTCAAGAATTACATGAAGCCCACGATTTAATGACTCTTTTGCCCACGAGTAATGGCTGTTTGGTGGCGTGGAAATAACAACCAGATCAATTAATCCAGAATCAAGCATTTCGGTTGAATCGATAAAGGTTGCAATATCTGGTGCTAACACCTTTGCTGCAACTAAGCGATCTGGGTTTGTGTCAGAGGCTGCTGTAAGACGAAGACCATCGGTGGCTGCAACTGCGCTGTTGTGCTGATCACCAATCGCACCGTAAGCCAGTAAGCCCACACGAATAACTTTTCCCTGCTCTGACACGTACAACCCCTTTTGTAATAGAAGAAAAGCCCCCGGTGTGAAAGGCACCGAGAGCTTAACTTGTGCGCGCGAAGGGATTCGAACCCCTAACCTTCTGATCCGTAGTCAGATGCTCTATCCGTTGAGCTACGCACGCCTATTTATTTGTGAAGTGCAATAGTACCCGTTTTTGATACCTGACCCAAATGGGCTAAAACCCTTATAAAACAAGCAAAGGGCGCCCAAATTAATGGACGCCCTTCACCTTGATTACTTAGTTATTAGCCAACCTTCTTAACGCGCCCATCAAGTGCGGGAACTTGGGTGACCTTTCCAGCAGCCATGTCGGCCTTTAGTGCATCTACAAATACATCTAGTAGTGCGCCAAATACCTTTGCCTTAGCTGGTGAGAACACATCAACATATCCATCGCCACCATAAATGATGTAGTCAAGAGTTGTAAGTGTGTACTCCTTTGAATCCTTAGCGATCTCAGTTCCATCAAGCTTTGTAACAGAAACGATTCTGCTTCCAATTGGCTTTGATGAATCAAATGAGAACTTCAGACCTGATACTTGTGGGAAGCGACCATCTGCTGGGTAGTTACCACCAACACCGTTTTCTAGCGCCTTCCATAGATTTGCACCTGTTACAACAGTTGTTGCAACCTGGTTACCGAATGGGTAAACAGTTAGCGCGTCACCAAGTGTTACATCCAGTGCACCAGTACCTGTGCGAACAAGCTTTGTGTCAGCTGGGATGTATGTCTTTGCAGGGAATGTGTCGCGGATACCGCCACCATTTGAAATTGCAAAGTCTGTTTTGTACTTAGCGCGTAGCAAGTCTGCGATGTAATCACCCATTGGGTTTTCACCTGAACGCTCAACTGCCGGTGTTCCACCACGTGGGAATACGCCAGATACTGAACCGATCTTTACATCAAGCTTTCCTGTTAGCTGATCTTTGTACTTCTTAACAAGTGCAGCACCATCGGCATCTGGAGTAGTTACAGTAGAAACAACACCTGTATTAATTGTTGGAGCTGCAGCCTTTAGAACATGCTGCAATGAAGTTCCAACAACCTTTCCGTAACGAAGACATACTTGTGAACGTGTGTACTCAACACCTGCGTTACGAACTTCACCAAGAAGTACTGGAGCAGATGTGCGCTTTGATCCCTTGATCAAAGTTGAGAATGTCTGGTGGCTGTGGCCACCGTAAACAACATCTGCGCCCTTAATGCTTGCAGCAAGGCTGTTATAAAGACCCTTTGCTACACCATCAGAGTTTTCGGTCCACCCTTGGTGAATCAAAACAACAACAACTTCGGCACCTGCTGCGCGAGCATCAGCTACCGCTTGGTTGATTCCAACTACACCTGGCTGAATCTGGATTGTCTTCTTAGCACCTGATGCATCCTTGTAATCAAGGTTTCCTGGGAATACTTGTTCGATTGTCTCTGGTGTGTTTGCACCAACAATGCCAACCTTCACACCACCGCGATCGATGATTGTGTAAGCCTTTGCAGCCTTATCGCCTGACTTTAGAACAGCCAATGACTCTGCGCCATAATTTGCGGTTACCCATTGGAAATTTGATGCTCCGATAACTTTTTGAACGTGAGCCAAGTTGCGGTCATGTTCGTGGTTACCAAATGCAGAAGCATCGAGCTTCATTAGGTTTAGCGATTCAATTGTTGGAAGCTCTTCAAACTCAGTTGAAATTGGTGGAGCTGCACCGATGTTGTCACCTGATGACAATGCAAATGTCGCTGCAGATGCCTTGCGGTCTGCATCCCAATTACTCATCAATAGCGAAGTACCAAATGATGTTCCAGATTCAATTGCTCCGTGCAAGTCGCTGAGCTGCAATAGCTGTACGTTTTTGTTTGCCGATTGTGCAACAGTTGCTAATTGTTCCTTGGTGTAGCTCTTGTTAGATGCTGCTGGCTTTGAGAAACCGTATGCATTAACTGCTTGTACAACTGGAGTACCTGCTGGTTGTCCAATAACAACTGGCATTGTCACAACAGTGTGATTTGCTACCGGCACAAAGATGGGGCATGAGCCCGCTCCTGCTGAAACAACATAACCGGTGATTCCTGGTTCAACATCTGCGCCAGGTGTCCATTTAACAACAACACCTTTAGCGCCAAGATATGAAGTGACATTTGTCGGTGCGTTTGGAAGCGAGTATGTCGCGCCCTGCGCTGTAGGAACTACTAGTGAAACTAGCAGTGATGTAGCAAGGGCTAACGAGCCCAGGCTAAAGATTTTGCGGGTTGAGAGGGTTTTATTCATGCGACAATCTAAGCAACCCTTGCGATCACCTGCTCCTTGAATTGGTTACGGGAAGGTGACTACAAGGTTAATTAACAACATGACCAGCGTATTTGAGCAGCTCTTCGCGGTGAACAGCTTTTTTGCGTGGCTTTCCATGTGGCTCACCCGCAGCAACCTCTGCCTCATTAATCTTTTGCCAATGCTCTTGAGTTACAACAACTTGGTGAGTTAGTAGTTCTGAAATGTCGCCGGCCTGTTTTGGTTTTTGCAGATCAGAAACCAGTAGCTCTATAACCGCTGCTGCATCTGATTTATTAGTACCAATCACACCCGATGGGCCTCGCTTTGCCCAACCAACAACATAAAGATTATCTTTTACGCGGCCGTCATTATTTACAACCTTGCCGTTTTCATACGGAACGCCCTCGATGCCATGGGCTTGATAGCCAATGGCGGTAATGACAAGACCACACTTTATGGTCACATCACCGTTAGGGGTTGAATACACAACTCCTTCAACGCGATCTGTCCCAAGAATTTCCTTTGGGGTGTGTTGGAATAGAAATTGCATTGTGCGTTCATGTTCGCTCTTTGGATTTTCAGCAATTAACAACATCGCATCCAAATTACTCTTTACATCTTTTTCTGGAGCATCTCCTGCGCGAACAATCGCAGCTTCAATATCAGCCTTGTCCATAATTACATTTGTGTGCTCTAACTTTGGAAGTTCACGTAATTCGGGTGATGTAAAAGCGGCATGCTCTGGTCCGCGGCGAGCGCTGATGTAGACCTTGCGGATGTTGCTTTTCTTGAATGCATCAATCGCATGATCTGCTGTGTCTGTTGGATCTAACTCACTTGGCTCTAACGCCAACATACGAGCAACATCCATTGCAACATTACCGGCACCAATAACTATGGCCGTGTCAGCATCTAGTGGTGTATCAACACCAACAAAATCAGGATGTGCGTTATACCAAGGCACAAAAGTGGCTGCAGATAATGATCCGCGTAGGTTTTCTCCAGGTATTCCAAGCGTCTTACCGTGTGACGAACCTGTAGCAATAATGACCGCGTCATACTTTTCTTGTAGCTGTGCAACTGAAATATCGTTTCCGATTTCAACATTTGCAAATAATCTAAAGGTTTCTTGTGCTGCGATCTTTTCGAAGACCTTTGAAACAGTCTTAATCTTTGGGTGATCTGGTGCCACACCGCTTCGAACCAAACCCCATGGGGTTGGTAGACGCTCGATCATGTCGATTTCAAATACGCGATCATCATTAGCTAAGTTTTGGAGAGCTTGCGCAGCGAAATAACCTGCTGGGCCTGCGCCAACTATTGCGAGTTTGTATCGGGCCATTTCCCAATCCTATTTACATTGCGCTGGCAAGGATCATCTCGCCACGGACTTATCACCTCTAAATCTCACCCAATCCTATGAGGACACTTTGCTCCTGTCCACTTACGAGTAGGTCAAACTTTCTGTGTACAAATTCTTCAGCGCTTTCAACAACTTTGTGAGGTTTCGTGAATACAAATTTACTTTCAAACAATCAGATCTTTTCAATTAAGTCTGGTTCAATTAAAAAGAATCTTCTTAGCGCGCTGACCATACTTGCTCTTGTTCTAACACTTCTGCAACCAGTGTACAAAGCACAAGCTGTAGACATTTGTACTGGTGACGGAACAATCACAACACTTAGTGATCCTGTGGGTGTCGGAAAGATTAGTTCGGTAACTAACTCCTCGACTTTGGATAGAACTTCCACTGCAAATCTAGTTGCGAATGGCGACTTCACAACAGAACCAGCAGGGCTGTCAACCGATATTTACTATTGGGGTCCAAATGGAACCAACCAGAAGTACACACCTGCCATCAATACCGGAATTCCTCAGTGGAACCGTTCTGGTGGAGGAACGGCTACGTATGCAATTTGGACGAAGCGAAACCCATCTGCAAGTGGTCCGACTCTAGTCAACCCACCAACTAACGGACAAAGTAATGGCAGAGTTTATTTTGGAAATGGCATAGTCAGTTCATTTAGTGACATCCCACGGTTCAATGCCGAAGGCTATTCCACATCGCAGTACACATTAAACCCTGGTACTAATCTTGGAACAGCAACAACGCCACCAGCAATTGATCAGAATGTAACTCTCGTTCCTGGAATTACTTACCGTCTACATTTTTCTCAGGGGACCGAAGCAATTTTAAATTCTTTCGGAGTTGCTGCAATTGAGATATCTGGTTATGACCGTATCTATTTCCAAGTAGAAAAGGGAAATAAGGAGTATTACCTGCAATTTGTTGCAACCACAGCGCAAACTAATATTAAATTCTTGAGTTGGGGCCATTTAAATGTTGCGTCAGGTGAAACATACTCACCGCCTTTGACTGAAACTCCAATTGCAGTTACAAAACGAAAAATGGCAAAAGGCACGGCTAAAACCGCATTTTTGACAACTGCTACAGCTCATAACTTCACAGTCTTTGACAGAATTCTAGTTTCTGGTGTGGGCACAAATTACAACGGCATCTTCTCTCCATTTATGTCATCTGAGATCACCACCAATTCATTCAGTTATTTGCCGACCACATATGTGGCTGAAGCCGAAACTAGTGCACCAAATGGAGCAACTGTTGCAAAAATTGCGGCTGGTGGACTTTCTTCAGAGCTTGTTCTAGATGATGTCATCATTAATGCATGTAGCTACGCAGCTGCGACACCTGCACCAACCGCAGTAAATGATGCACAATCATCGGCCTGGGATACGAATCAAACTTACTCGCCACTCTCAAATGATTCTTCAGATGCATCTACAACTTTAGATTCTTCGACACTTAAATTATGTCCTACTGACGCCACCCCGCGATATAACTCCACCAATTGCACCCTCAATTCAGTCACGATTGCAGGTCAAGGTGTTTATACAATTTCCGGTACGTCGGTTACGTTCAATCCGGATGAGTCATTCTTTGGCGTTGTCTCCACACCTGTTCGATATGTTGTAGCAGATCAATTGGCTCAATACGCTTCGGCCACAATTACACCGACGATCGGCCCCAAAGCAACACCAGATACTCTTAGTTTGGCCGCTGGGACTTCTGGCACATTTACCGGGATCACTGGAATTGGTGGTTTAGCAACTGGTGCAAACTTAAACACATCTGGAACATTCCTTTGCGGTGCGGGGGAAACTGCTACCGCTTGTACCGCTACATCTGTAACTATTACTGGCGTTGGTGTTTACACGCTTAATCAAGCGACGGGTGTTGTAACTCTTGCTGCCGCTGCAAATGCAACTGCCGGAACGAAAGTAGCAATTACTTATGTTGTAACGGACTCTACAGGTTTAAAAGCTAGTTCAACTCTGACACCTACGATCGCCGTTTTACCTCCCGCTCCAACTGCGGTAAATGACGCTCAATCTTCTGCGTGGGATACCGATCAAACTTACTCGCCGATGAGTAATGATTCATCTGACACATCAACGGCTTTAAGTACTGTTAAGTTCAAACTTTGTTCCGCCGGGGCAGCTTCTCCATTTCGCGAATCAAACTGCTCGCTAACAACGCTAACCATCGCAGGTCAGGGCGTTTACACACTTTCAGGAACGAATGTTGTTTTTAACCCAGATGCAACATTTTTTGGAACAGTTTCGACTCCTGCTAGGTATGTAATTGCAGATGGATTTAATCAGTTTGCCTCAGCAACCATTACGCCAACTATCGGGCCCAGGGCAACTCCTGATACTTTAACTTTGGCTGCTGGAGGAACCGCATCTTTTGACGCAATTACAGGACTTGATGGTTAAGCGACGGGTGCAAATCTAAATACAACACGTACTTACCTGTGTGGCGCTGGACAAGTGGCACCAAGTTGTACCGAAACTGCAACAGTTACAGTGGCTGGTGTCGGTGTTTACACATTGAATCAATCTACGGGTGTTGTGACCTTGGTTGCTGATGCAAAAGCAACGCCAGGAACAAAGGCGTCATTAACTTATGTAGTAACAGATTCAACAGGAATGACAGCAAGTTCAACCTTGACGCCAACAATTCCCGGACCACCTTCTTCAGCACCGTCCTTTGTTGTTGATCCTCCAGTTGCTCGTCCCGATACTTCTTCTGGACCGTTCCAACAGGTGCAAACATTTGGAATATTAGGAAATGACTCTGCAAGCACGGGTTCATATTTAGTTAATTCATTTGTTCGCTTCTGCGGTACTGGTCAAACAGCCCCCAATTGCAACTTAACAACCCTAACAATCGCTGGACAAGGAACATTTGTAGCTAATGCAGATGGAACAGTCACATTTACTCCGACTTCAACTTTCTTCGGAAATGTGACGTCTATCAATTATCAAATTACAGATAACTCTGCACAGGTTGCTTCCAGCACGATTACTGTAATTGTTGGTCCACCACCGGCTTCAGTTGCTACCCCTGACACAACAAGTAACTTTAAAGGGATTGTTCAGAACGCTAATTTATTGACCAATGATAAAGCTGGAACAGGGTTAACTCTTGACGCTGCGACATTGAAGTTTTGCGCACTCACTGAAACTGTTCCAAATTGCACTGCTACATCTGTAACAATTGCTGGGCAAGGAACATATGCAGTAGGAACCTCTGGCAATGTAACTTTCACACCCGAAGCAAACTTTGTAGGAACTGCAACTGCGCTTCCTTACGTGGTCAAAGATTCTGCTGGGCGCACAGTCAATTCGACCTACACACCAATAGTTAAAGACAATCCAAGCGCATCTCCTGACGCTTCATCAGGACCATTCCAGCAAGTACAAAAACTTTCAATCTTAGGAAATGACAAGGCAAGTACGGGGGCAACGCTTGTTCCTGGAACAGTGAGACTCTGTGCTCTTACAGAGACTCCACCAAGCTGCACGGCATCAGCGGTAGAGATTGCCAATCAAGGAGTGTTTCTCCTTGGCCCAGATGGTCTAGTTACCTTTACTCCAACTAAAACCTTTACCGGAACTGCGACGACGATTAGTTATCAGGTTGCAGATAGTTCAGGACAAATTGCTTCAAGCACTATTACTGTCACGGTCGGCCCACCTCCCGTTCCACCAAAGGCGATTGATGATTTCCGAACTACTCCCATGAGCGTTCCGGTTACGTTAGATCCAACGCCAAATGATGTTCAGGGCTCCTCCCCACTTGTCTCTAAAACTGTTCGTTTGTGTACTCAAAGCGAAGCAATCGGAACTTGCACCAGCACCTCTGTTACAAATTCAACTGGAACATTTACGGTGGATGCGAATACTGGGCTTGTTACTTTTACTCCTACGCCTGGTTGGACTGGGGTTAGCAAGGTGCCTTACATTGTTCGTGATTCATCCGACTTAATTGCACCAGCATTTATCACCATAACAATTACGCCGCCTGCATATTTAAAGCTAAAAGAACTTGCGTGGACGGGTCCAAACGTAACTAGTTCAACTCGCAAGCCAGCTGCTGTTCCTGCCTCATCTGTTGGTTCAGGTGCAGCGATTGCAACAATGCGTATTCCACGTCTTGGTAGTAACTGGCAACAAACGGTATTTAATGGAATTAGTGAAAAGTTCCTTGCTAACGGTCTTGGTTACTATCCAGGAACAGCGCTCCCAGGTGCGCTAGGAAACTTTGCCGTCGCAGGTCACCGCGTGACGCAAGGACATCCATTCCGCGAACTTGATCAACTTGTTGAGGGTGATCCCATAGCAGTTCAAGTTGGCAATACGGTTTATGTTTACAAAGTTATAAACTCAAAGATTGTGAATCCGGCTGATATTCGTGAAATCTTCCCGGTCCCTGGTAATCCAAATGCAATAGCAACTAAATCGATGTTGACGCTGACGACTTGTCATCCAAAACATTCAGCGAAAAAGCGTTTGGTTGTTCATGCTGTCTTGGACTCAATTCTCGATGCATCCACTGCACCTGCACAATACAAAGCGAGATCATAAAGTTTAATCACAAGATTTCTAACTTAGAACTCCCGTACCAAACTTCAGGATTCTTGCTTCGTCACCGTCGGCTCTTTCAAATTCATCTACCGACTTACCGCCTGCCATTACAACCACTCGGTTTGCTAAGGATAGAAGTTCATCAAGATCGGAGGCCACAACAATAATGCTGGTGCCAGATGCTTGAATCCTTCGGATCACTTCATAAATTTCCTGTCGGGCGCCGACATCTACTCCTTTAGTGGGTTCGTCTAACAACAGAATTTTTGGTTTAGTGATGAGTGCACGTGCGAGTAATACCTTCTGCTGGTTACCACCACTTAAGTGGGATGGTTCGGCAGCATAGCTATTAGTTTTTACCGTCAAAGATTTCATGGCTGCAACAGCTATCTCTGACTCTTTACCTTCATCCAATAACCCAAACTTTGAAAATAAGTTCAAAGACCCTGCTGTAGTATTTTTTATCAAGTTCAAATTAAATAGCAAGCCCTCGCGCTTGCGATCTTCCGTTAAATAAATAACTCCTTTATCGCGCATCTTCTGCGGATTAGCTCCTTCAATGACTTCACCGTTCAAAGTAATTTTTCCTGAAACAACTGGCGTTCTGCCTGAAATTAAATCCAATACTTCGGTTCGGCCAGAGCCCACTAAGCCACCAAGGCCAAGGATTTCGCCTTCTCTTACTGCAAAATTCACATTCTCCAAAGAGACGCTTTGTGGACCTTTTCGGGGAACGTGGATGTTTTCTAAAGTTAAAATATTTTTGCCTGAAATAACTGTAAAGCTGTCGGTGTTGTCCTTATTTAAACTTTTGCCAATCATCGAACTAATTATATTTTCGGTACTAAACTCACTTTTCGCAAGTTCCAAAGCTACTTGACCATCACGAAGCACTGTTGCGCGATCGCATAAATTAAGAACTTCAGGAATTCTGTGTGTTATGTAAATCATGGTTACATTTTTGGCACGCAACCCAACCATTGTTTTTGCAAGAGTTTGAGCGTCCTCTTTAGACAACGACGTCGTTGGTTCATCAAGTAATAGAATTGCAGGATTGGAAGCAAGCGCGCGCGCGATCATTGTTGTCTGACGCTGAGCTGTACTTAAACTTGCGGCGAAATCGCCTACTGGCAGGTTTAGTTCATATCTATTGACCAATTCTTGCGCTAGTTTCAAAATGTGATTCTGCGAGAAAATTCCATTATTTGTTGGCAGGTTTCCGGCAAAAATATTTTCGGCCACAGTAAGGGTGTCAACGATTTCGATTTCCTGAGGTACGTACCCGATACCTTTTTGGCGAGCATCTGAAACGCTGTGTAGCTGGATTTCAGTGCCATTTAAAATCAATGTTCCTGATGCGCTGCTGGTTTCATACAGCCCTGTTAAAAGCTTAATCAAGGTGCTTTTACCCGCACCATTTTGTCCTAATACTGCGTGAATCTCGCCTTCAAAAAAATTGAGGTTGACCTTTCTTAAAGCGTCGACATTACCGAAGCTCTTGCTCAGATCTTTAACCTGCAAAACACTTTTTAAGGCCATCATCAACTGCTTTCTGGTTTTGAGATTACTGCGGTACGCCCACCAAAAGGCGTACCGCAGTAATGCATCAGATTTACTTACTGACCAGCTGCGTCCACAATCTTGTAGTACGCCGCTAGGTTGTCTTTAGTAACAATTGTTGAAGGCAAAATGTTTGAATACTTAATCTTTTCGCCCTTGAACAACTTCGCATATAGCTGAACCATCATCGCTGTCTCTTCATACAATGGTTGAGCAACAACGCCGTAGACTTTTCCATCACGGATTAAGTCAAGATTTTGGCGAATGTAGTCCATTCCGATGATTGTTACCTTGCGATTAGCTTGTGCTGCCGCCTGTGACCAGGTTTGAGCTCCGTTACCGGTAGTTGAGTATGCAGCAACAATGTCTTTGTCTGCTGAAAGCATTCCAACTGCAATTGCTACAGCCTTAGTTGGATCAAAACCTTCGATTCCAATTTCAGTTGTCTTCATTGCAGGGCATGCCTTAGCAAGTTGTGCCTTGAAAGCTGCAGCCTTTGTGTTTTCTTCATCATTAAGGCTTCCCTCAGTGATAGCAACAGTTCCCATGTTCTTATGAATCTTACAAATCGCATCTGCTGGACCAGAACCTGCGTTTGGAACTAGTTGGGCTACTGATGCAACATATGAAGTTGTACCTTCCTTTGGAATGGCGTGCCATCCGATGATTGGGTAACCCTTCTTGGCGAGCTTCTCTGCGTACTTGAACAGAACTGGACTTACTGGATAAACAGCAACTCCGCCCCATTTTCTAGTTGCAAGTTCTGCATCTACTAGAGGAAGTGATCCGACGTCATCCCAGTTGGATGCACTGGCATTTCCAACAACCTTGCAATAGAAACCCTGCTTCTTACATTCAGCAAGGAGTCCTGCCTGCATCAATCTGTGAACTGGGTGATCCTTCATTGGCTGAACAAACAAAATGCTCTTTGGACGGCCCTTGTAGCTAGTTGCTGCATATGCACTTGTTCCAACAAAAATTGCAGGAACAGCTAGCGCAAATGCGGCTACCGTAGCGATTATAAATTTCTTTTTCATTTTAACCTTTTCGACCTTTCTGTATATGGATATTTGTTGGTGCTCTGCTGACCCGATTACGAACTACTCACTTTCCCCCTTCTCGAGTGGAAAGACTGGTGTTTCTGCTTTTTCCGAGTTACGCATTCTGTTTCTGTAACCTCTACGGTAAACATCTAGGAAAACTGCTAAAACTAAAATTGTGCCGACGGCGATTAGTTGGAAGTTAGGACTTAAACCACTTGTGATTAGCCCGCTTTGGACAAACTGAATGAGCAGAACACCCATAATCGCGCCCGCGATAGTTCCAACTCCTCCGAACAAACTCACACCACCTACAACTGTTCCTGCGATCACTGTAAGTTCCCAGCCACCACCAATACTTGGAGAGCCTGCAGACAGAGTTGCCATCACAAGCATTCCTGAAAGCGCCGACAATGTTCCAGCTAAAATAAAGCAGTTCATTTGATACTTCCGCACATTGATGCCAACAATTTTTGCAACTTCAGGATTTCCACCAATTACATAAAGATTTCGTCCAATTGAAGTTTTACGAATTACAAAGTCGCCAACAATTGAAACTACAACCCAAATCAAAGCATTCCAACCAAGACCAAAGAAGAATGTGCTTTCTCCAATTGTTGTAATCATTTCTGGAAGTGGATATACCGGATAACCTTTTGAAACTACTTGAATCATGCCTTGTGCAACAAATAACATTCCTAGTGTTTGAATAAATGCAGGAACTCCGGCACGTGTCACCATGAATCCGTTTATTGCACCGATCACTGCACCAAGTGCAAGGCCACCAAGAATTCCAGCCCATACCGGCCAACCCATGCTTGTCATTAACTTTCCTGATGAGACAGCAACTAATCCAGCAACTGCTCCCACAGATAAATCAAAGACGCCGCTAATCAAAAGAAAAGCTTGACCAACTGCGATAATCGAAACGAAGGTAACAGCTTGAACAACTGATCCCATAACTTCAAATGAAAGAAAAACACTGTTAAAGGACTGGAAAATCGCTGCACATGAAATTAGGGCGACAATAACTCCTAGTTCAGGTACCGCTAATAAGCGATAAAAGAATCCTTCGGAGCTACTTTTTTGAGTTTTCTTACCAAGTAAATTGTTCACGGTTAACAATTTAGACCTTTAAGGGGCAATAGCAATAGATTTCTTGCAGAAAATATATAAATTTTTGTTATAGAGTTTTTTCAAAGATAACGGTAAAACTGAACTTGACCGGTCTTTTAGGCGTGAAAGTAAAGACCTCAATCATTTGATCGGATTCATCCAATTTATCAGTTGGGCCAGTTGAAGGTTCAATCGCTACCCAGCGAGCTTTTTCTCCTGTGAAGGGCCATGCATCTAAGTTAAAACAAATTCCAACGTATGGAATTTCTTGAGGGTTTAACGAGAATCGAACTGCACAGTTATGGCGCGGATTTAAAAGTGTGATTGTTCCGTCCACTGGTGACTCCACAACAACTTTATCGGTTAACGGCTCAGCCAAAGTTATTCGACTCAAGTCATAACTTTTACCTGACTCCCCCATTGTGTTTGGCCATGTGTACTTATCTAAATGACCTGCATAACCATCGCTACCATCGCCGCCCATTCGACCGCTAAAACTAAACTCTTTAGTCATTGGCGGATTACCACTAATTAATATTTGCATTCCTTCTACCGCATGAAAAAGTGGGTGAGCTGACCAAAACCCTTTGAAGCTTTCTTGGCCTGTGTTTTCAATTGCGTATGAAAATGTTAAGGATTGATCTTTGAGTGTAATTTCTCGTGCAAATGTGTACGGAAGAACTTTGCCTTTTACTGTAGTCACGATCGAATCATTAGTTCTCTGAAATGACCATGCTTGTGACCATAGTTCTCCGTGGTCCGGCAATGTTAAATTGGGATCGCCCGGATAAGAACTGATTCCAATGTTTGGAAAACATTCATCAAAACCAGTGATGTCGTGCTCGTCATATTTATCACCAGGGTGCCGCGCCCTTAATGGGCGCGTTGTGTCTTCCCAGAGCCAGTCATAATTAGCCTGTTTGTCTCTTATTTGTGCAATTTTTGCACCCAACTCTGGAATAACAGATACTTTCAAGTGGTCATTCTCAAGTATTTCAGTCTTCCACCCTTGAATGTATTCGACCATGCATACAATAATGTCATAGTCTGTTGCTTCTTAAAAGTAGTTCGACAAGAAAGAGAGACCTGCTATGACTTCCAAGGGTTATTGGGATGGTCAATTCTGTATTGTCACAGGAGCCGCTTCGGGTATCGGCCTCGCAACCGCAACATTACTGAGTAACAACGGGGCAGTTGTTCTGGGTTTAGATAAGAGCGAGAATGCTGGATCACATGCAAAAGTCTTTGCCGACCACAAAAACCAGTATCGAAAGTGTGATTTAGCGGATCCGGAAGAGATTGAAAAAGTATTTGCCGAGTTTAAGAATTCCAAATTAGCGGCGCTGTTCAATGTAGCTGGCTTGCCTACTAATGGTTTAGGAATCGAAGAGACCAGTGTTAATGACTGGGACAGAATTATTAATGTTAATTTGCGAGCTGTGTTTCTGACTTCGAAATACTCTTTGCCGTTATTCAAAAACAATAGCGGGGGATGCATTGTTAATGTCTCATCCGTTCATGCCTACGCAACCATGAAAAATCATGCTGCTTACGCCGCATCAAAAGGTGGGATGAACTCGCTAACAACAGAATTAGCTATCGAATTAAATCCACAATCCATTCGTGTAGTTGGCGTTGCACCGGGTTCGATTAGAACTCCTATGACAACGACAGATCTAGAGCGCGATGCAGATTTATTGAAAAGTTTGGGGTTTCCAACTGATGGAAAATCAATCGGCCATGTGGGAGAACCAGAGGAAATAGCAAGAATTCTGATGTGGAGCGCTTCCCCAGAAGCATCTTTCATTACGGGAACAACGATTCAAGCAGATGGCGGTTTACTGTCACGACTTGGTTACGAGAAAGGTAACTAAAAGTTGGTAACTAGTATTAAAGGTTTAGAAGTTGCCGCAAAAATTCAGGCAACTTTGGGTGAAGGCCCTGCATGGAACGCAGAACTAGGTGTGCTTCATTGCGTTGACATCTTTGGGAAAAAGGTTTTTACCCATAATCCTGCACTTGGAACAACTGATAACTTTTCAACTGAATTGTCTCCTGGAGCTGTTTTACCAACCACTATAAATAAATTAGCGATTGCTCTAGATGACGGCCTATATCTTGCCGATCTAGATGGAAAGAACCTAGAAAAGAAGTTCTCAATTGAACCTGAAATTCTTGGAAACCGCATGAATGATGCAAAGTGCGATCCTAACGGAGTGCTATTTGCCGGCACCATGGGAGATGGAAACTCTCCAACTGGTTCGTTGTACCGAATTGATTCCAAAGGATTTACAAAGGTCTGTAAAGATGTCACCGTCTCAAACGGGCTTGCATGGAATCCTGATGTATCAAAGATGTATTACATAGATTCTGGAAAAAAATCAGTACAGGTTTCAGATTTTGATTCATCTACTTCTTCGATTGTCGGTTTTAAAAACTTTATTGAATTTCCAGACTCATTCGGAATCCCAGATGGGATGTGTGCCGATAGAGAAGGTGGTATTTGGGTCGCATTTTTTGGCGGGCAAGAAGTCCGAAGATTTTCTGATCAGGGTATTCAAACTCATTCAATTAAGATGCCGGTACCTCAAATAACAAGCTGCTGCTTTGCGGGCGAAGATTCAACAACTCTTTACATCACCACTGCATCGATCGATCTTGGGGATGGTCGAAAAATTGGAGATGATGATGGAAATCTTTTCTGCATTGATGTTGGAATTCCAGGGTCTGGAACAGTTCCTTTTGCAATCTAAAAACTAATCTGCGGAGACGAGGAGATTTGAACTCCTGAAGGCTTTAACACCTTACCTCGTTAGCAGTGAGGCGCACTCGACCGGGCTATGCGACGTCTCCTTGTACGGGTGAAGTTTACCGCAATCAATTGGCTGCGCTACTCCCGCCTTGTAGGCTACTTATATGGAAAATTCAGATAAGGCGTTAGATAGAGGCGCAAAGCGTGTTTACGATGTTGCGCCCTCTGCAGCATTTGCAGAGTTCATGTCTACTGGCTGGGCACCAACACCTTTAACTGGAATTCATCAAGATGAGGTAATTGCGCATTGCATTGACCGTCGCGAGAAGTTATCTGCTGCTTTTACTGGATTGCGCTTAGTGCTACCAAGTGGTGCGGCAAAGCAACGCAGCAATGACACAGATTATTTATATCGCCCGCACACTGCCTTTGCTTACTACACCGGTGTGCAAGGCGTAGAAGCTAATCCTGATTCAGTATTAGTAATGGAACCAAGTGGTTCTGGGCATGCTCCAATCTTGTTCATTAACCCACGTTCAACTCGAGATACATCTGCTTTCTACACAGATGCAAAAAATGGCGAACTGTGGGTTGGTCGTCGCTTCACAACTGAAGAAGCTTCTGAGCGCTATGGAATTGAAGTTCGAAAGATTGAAGAACTCGAAGCTTTCCTTAAGGGATCTCCTGCCGCTGCAATTCATGGTCACGATGAAGTTGTCGATTCAGTTGTAAAGGATCATGCGCGTGATGCCGAATTAGTTGAGTTTGTTTCAGTTGCTCGTTTAATTAAAGATAATTACGAAATCGTCGAGATGCAAAAAGCTGTTGATGCAACCCATCGTGGGTTTAACGATGTCATTCGTGCCCTGCCAGCTGCTGTCACAACTCCTCGTGGAGAGCGAGTTGTAGAAGCTGCATTTTTTGGTCGAGCACGTATTGAAGGAAATGACCTGGGATACAACACGATCGCTGCGTCTGGTTCGCACGCATGTGTGCTGCACTGGAATCGCAATGACGGTGCTGTGAAAAACGGAGATCTCTTGTTACTTGATGCTGGTGTTGAAGTTGATTCGTACTACACAGCAGATATCACCAGAACGCTTCCTATCAATGGAAAATTTACGCCAGCACAGCGTGCTTTATACATGCTTGTATATGAGTCACAAAAGGCAGGTATTGCGGCGATTAAACCAGGTGAAAAGTTTTTAGCAATTAACAAAGCTAGCCACACTGTTTTGGCACAAGGTTTAATCGATATGGGAATCATCAAGATGAGCCTAGAAGAGGTTATGGATCCCGCAGTTGGATTCCATAAGCGATGGACATTGCACGGTGTCAGCCACATGTTGGGTATGGATGTTCATGATTGCGCACACGCGCGCGCAGAACAATATCGAGATGGTGTATTAGAAGTTGGAATGTGTTTAACAGTTGAACCTGGTCTATACATTCAACCTGATGATGAACTATTTCCTGCTGAATACCGCGGTATTGGTATCCGTATTGAAGATGATGTTGTTGTTACCGAAGATGGATGCCTTAACTTAAGCGAGCATATTCCTCATCACCCAGATGAGATCGAAGCCTGGATGGCTTCACTGCGCTAAATCAGTTTTAGGCTAAGTGGATTCCGATCCATGCAGCTAACAAACCAAAACCTAAAGACATAACAAGGTTCGCTGCTGCCTCTTTATACCGTTTCAATTCAAAGGCAAGATAGATATCCACCATAAATGTTGACCAGGTTGTGAAAGCACCTGCAAAACCAACTGCGAATAAATCATGCACATGCTCGGATTTACCATATGTCAACCCCAGAAAAAATGAGCCAAATATGTTTACAGTAAAAATTCCATAAGGTTTTGATGTGTACTTGCGAATGTATTGATCAATTGCAAAACGAGCAGGTGCGCCAACCGCTGCGCCAAGAATTACAAGAAGTACATTCATGAGCGCTCCGGAACTAATTTTCTAGCCACAGGCAGAACAACAGCAACAATTACTAGCGAGAAGAATAGGTTTTGAATTAAAAAGACAGTTCCACCGTCATGAGGCTCTAACGATTGCGCAGTAACTGCAGAAAATGTAGTCAATCCCGCGCAGAATCCTGGCAGTAAAAGTAAGCGTAATTCAGTGATTCCACGACGTTCCATAACAACTAAAAGAATGGCGGCTAGTGCAACACCAATTAGGTTTGCAGCTAAAGTGCCGGCGCGATCATTGGGAAAGATCTGACCTAAACCAAAGCGTGACAAAGTTCCGGCGATTCCGCCAACCGAAACTAACGCCAGAGATTTCAGAGCGGTAATGCTTTCTTGCCAACGTTAGAAACCAACCGCGTAATCACGCTAATGATGACTGCAGCCAAGATTGCTGACCAGAAATTATTTACATCTAACTTGTCGCTCCATCGTGCAACAAGCACCAACATCGATGCATTAACAACGACTAGGAAAAGTCCCAAAGTTAAGATCACCGCAGGAAGGGTTAGCAGCTTTAACAAAGAACCCAAAGTTGCATTGAGTAAACCAAACAACAGAGCAACCCACAGATATGTTGTTAATCCACCTTTGACATCGATTCCTGGAATAACTGCTGTGGCAACCCAAAAGGACAGCGCCAAAGCGCCCCAACGAACCAATAACTTCATGAAGAAACTATAAGCCCTCGCGCTTGCGGATCTTTGTACCTAACCAGCGAACTGGATCGTACTTAATATCTGCAACGCGCTCCTTCATAGGAATAATCGCGTTATCGGTGATCTTGATGTGTTCTGGACACACTTCAGTACAGCACTTGGTGATGTTACACATTCCCAGGCCGTGCTCTTCTTGCGCAGTTTTCTTGCGGTTCTTCAACATATCAAGTGGGTGCATATCTAGCTCTGCGATACGAATAAAGAAGCGGGGACCAGCAAATGACTTCTTATTCTCTTCGTGATCACGAACAACGTGACACACATCTTGGCAAAGGAAACATTCGATGCACTTACGGAATTCTTGTGAACGCTCAACATCGATCTGTTCCATACGAGCTTCACCTGGTGCTAGATCTTTAGGGTGCTCATAAGCAGGGATTTCCATTGCTTTTTTGTAGTTAAAGGAAACATCTGTAACAAGGTCTTTGATGATTGGGAAAGCGCGAAGTGGTGTGACAGTGATTGTTTCTTCTTCACCAAATGATGCAACCTGTGTCATACATGCAAGACGAGGCTTTCCGTTGATCTCCATTGAACAAGATCCACATTTACCAGCCTTACAGTTCCAGCGAACTGCTAAGTCACCCATCTGTGTTGCTTGAACACGGTGAATAACATCAAGGACAACTTCACCCTCGTTGGCCTCTACAACAACATCTTTTAGACCACCATCAGTTGAATCACCACGCCAAATGCGAAGTTTTATATTGCGCGCCATTAGTTGGAACCGCCTTTCGCAATTTCTTCCGGTGTCATGTATTTCTCCAGCTCATGAATATCAAAGAGGTCGAAGAGTTCTTTAGGAATTACTGGCAATACTTGCTCGCGAATGTTTACTTGATTGCCATCAAATGAGGAAATGTTATTGATCTGGCGCCACTTATTGTCCATGCCCGGGAAATCATCGCGAGTGTGACCACCACGAGATTCTTCGCGGTTAATTGCAGACTTTGCTGTTGATTCTGCAACTAACAACATGTTGTCTAAATCAAAGGCCAGGTGGAATCCTGGGTTGAACTTTCGTCCACCGCTTACAGAAACATTTGCGCTGCGCTTTCTAATATCTGCAATCTTCGCAATTGCATCCTTTAGTTCGCTACCTGTACGGATGATTCCAACTAGGTTGTGTGTGATTTCTTGTAATTCTGCGTGTAGTGAATATGAGTTTTCTCCACCTTCGCGATCAAATGGTGCCTGAATCTTGGCAGCTGCTGCTGTGATCGCAGCTTGGCTGACTGGATTTGCACCATTCTTCTTAACGTAATCAACTGCGCCAATACCTGCGCGGCGACCAAATACCAAAAGATCTGTTAACGAGTTTCCACCAAGACGGTTTGATCCGTGCATCCCGCCAGCAACTTCACCAGCTGCAAATAACCCTGGAACACCTACTGCTGCTGCAGTATCTGGCTCTACTTCAACACCACCCATTACATAGTGACATGTTGGGCCAACTTCCATTGGCTCCTTAGTGATGTCAACGCCAGCTAGTTCATAGAACTGATGCCACATAGATGGAAGACGCTTTTTAATTAACTCTGCAGGCAAACGCTTTGAAACATCAAGGAACACTCCGCCATGTTCTGTTCCGCGACCTGCTTTAACTTCGCTGTTAATTGCGCGTGCAACTTCATCGCGAGGCAATAACTCTGGCGGACGACGGTTGTTGTCCTGATCTTCATACCAACGATCTGCTTCTGCTTCATTGTCGGCGTACTTATCTTTAAATACATCTGGGATGTATTTAAACATGAATCGCTCGCCGTTAGTGTTTGTTAGTACTCCACCTTCACCACGAACAGATTCTGTTACCAAAATTCCGCGAACAGATGGTGGCCATACCATTCCTGTTGGGTGGAACTGCAAGAACTCCATATCAACCAGGTTTGCACCAGCTTTTAGTGCAAGTGCATGCCCATCGCCAGTACCTTCCCACGAGTTAGAAGTAATCTTGAAAGTCTTTCCAACGCCGCCAGTTGCAATAACAACAGCTGGTGCTTCAAACAAAACTTCTGCTCCAGTTTCGCGCCAGTAACCGTAGGCTCCTGAAACTTTTCCATTCTCTTTCAAAATGTCAGTGATTGTTAACTCTGCGAAAACTTTAATTCCGCTTTCCATATCACCGGTTTCGCGGCCATCTTTTTGTTGCAACTGAACAATCTTCTGCTGCATTGTGCGAATAAGTTCTAGACCTGTGCGATCGCCAACGTGTGCAAGGCGTGGGTATTCATGTCCACCAAAGTTACGTTGTGAAATTTTTCCTTCTTTTGTGCGATCAAAAAGTGCGCCCCATGTTTCTAGCTCCCAAATGCGATCTGGTGCTTCCTTTGCATGAAGTTCTGCCATGCGGAAATGATTGAGGAATTTGCCACCGCGCATTGTGTCGCGGAAGTGAACCATCCAACTATCTTTGTCATTTACGTTTCCCATTGATGCTGCGGCTCCACCTTCAGCCATAACAGTGTGGGCTTTGCCAAATAGTGATTTACAAATAATTGCTACGCGTAGCCCTGATTCACGTGCTTCTACAGCAGCGCGTAATCCAGCACCTCCAGCACCGATTACAAGGACATCGTATGTATGGCGTTCTAGTGTCATAGTCGATTTCCTTTTAGAAGAAGTAGAAGTTAGTCCATGCGCCAGTTGCAACTTGGCGAACATAGATATCGGCGAATGCAACAGCTGCTAACGAAAACCATGCAAACTGTTGATGTTTTGTATTAAGAACTGAAACTGTTGACCACAGCTTGTAACGCACTGGGTGCTTAGAGAAATGCTTCAAGCGACCACCAACTGTGTGACGGCATGTGTGGCAAGACAATGAGTAGAACCACAACAAGCCAGAGCTAGCAAAAAGAACTAGTGAACCAACACTTAAGTGTCCCCATTGTCCTTGAACATTTTTCAAGGAAATAATTGCGTCGTATGTTAAGAAAACGTTAAACACTAAACCTGCATAGAAGAAATAACGGTGCAAGTTCTGTCCAATTAATGGAAAACGAGTTTCGCCTGTGTATTTCTTGTGAGGTTCTGCAACGCCACATGCTGGTGGAGAAAACCAGAATGAACGGTAATACGCCTTGCGGTAGTAGTAACAGGTCATTCGGAAACCAAGTGGGAAGATCAAAATAATTAGCGCTGGTGATAATGCAAAGTTAAATATTTCTGCACTTACTGGAGTCCATCCACCAATTGTTGCTTCAGGAACACAGGCTTGTGACAAACATGGTGAATAGAAAGGAGAGATCAAATGATCTTTGTAGTAGTTAGCTCCTTCAAATGCGCGGAAGGTTGCATAAATAACAAAAGAAAAGAGAACTCCGAAAGTTAGAAGTGGTTGCAACCACCACTTATCTGTGCGAAGCGTGCGCTCTTTAATCTTGGCGCGCGTTGGTGAAAAGACACCTGACATGTACAACTCCCCTGGTGTAAGCCTGTGTGTTACTAGGGGCTAAGTCTGCTCCGGACATGAAAAAGTGGCTAGGTAAATCCGCGCTTACGCGGTATGAACTCAGCCACAACTTCACAAAAATGGCGGAGGGCGTGGGATTTGAACCCACGAAACTTTCGTTTGCCGGTTTTCAAGACCGGTGCACTCGGCCGCTATGCGAGCCCTCCGTGGGAGAGATTACCCGAATTTAGCCCTAGCGAAAAATCGGCTAGTTATTAAGCGGGAAGATCCAAGAGCTTTTCGATGATCTTTGCAACACCATCGGCTTCACATGGTTCTGCTACCCCTTTTGCAAATAATGGCGCATCAGGGTGTCCATCTGACATTGCATACGAATTAGCAGCCCATGTAAGCATTGAGAAATCATTGGGGTTATCGCCAAATGAAACACAATCTTCGGCAGTTAAACCTAGACGTTTTGCCGTCATCGCAAGCGTTGTTCCTTTTGAAATATTTAACGCTGAAATTTCAATAAGTGAATCTCTTGAAGTTGAATGAGTAACGGTCACAAGATCATGTAATTCGCGATGGGCAACCTCGACCATTTCATCAGATGTAAATTCATGATTGCTGCATCTACCTAATATCTTTAATGCCGGACGCTTGATCGCATCTTCAATTTTATCAACACCCACATTATCTAGCCCAACATCCCATTTAGGAATATAGGCAATTTCACGGTGATAGTGATCGTTGGATTCAACAGCAAATGACATTTCAGGCATTGCAATTCGCATACGGCGAACAACTTCTAATTGTTCGTCAACAGAGATCATCCACTCTTCTAAAACTTTGTCATTGATTAAGTCGTACAACATCGCACCATTGCAGCAAATTGCTTCTCCGAAACCAAAGGCCTCGCGAATTTCACCCATCCAGCGTGGTGGGCGACCTGTAACAAAGAAAACATGTACGCCTAGATCACGAGCTCGTGTAAATGCATCAATTGTGCGCTGTGAAATTACACCTTTGTGAGAAACGATTGTTCCATCTAGATCTGACGCAATTAACTTGGGGCGTTTATTCACACCAGCTCAAATCGCGACACACCTAAGAAAGGTTGTAGTGCTGCTGGAACATTAATGCTTCCATCTGCATTTTGATGGTTTTCTAGAATCGCAACAATCATGCGGGGAATAGCGACTAATGTGCCATTAAGTGTTGCAACAGCTTTTGTGCCATCTGCATCCTTGAAACGAATATTTAAGCGGCGAGCCTGAAACTCAGTACAGTTAGAAGTACTCGTGACCTCGCGGTATGCGTTTTGTGTAGGAATCCACGCTTCAATATCAAACTTGCGATTGGCACTTGATCCTAAATCACCTGATGCAACATCAATAACTCGGTATGGGATCTCCATTGCGTTAAGGAAATCTTTTTCCCATTGCAGCAAACGCTTGTGCTCTTCCTTTGCCTGATCTGGATGGCAGAAAGAAAACATTTCAACTTTATCGAATTGATGCACGCGAATAATTCCGCGAGTGTCCTTGCCGTATGTGCCTGCTTCGCGGCGGAAGCACGATGAATATCCGGCATAGCGCATAGGAAGTTTGTCTGCTGGTAGAACTTCATCCATATGCATTGCGGCAAGTGGGACTTCAGATGTACCAACTAAATACACATCATCTTTTTCTAGATGATAAACATTTTCAGCTGCTTGTCCCAAAAACCCTGTGCCTTCCATTGCTGCAGGATTTACAAGCACTGGTGGAATTACTGGAGTGAAGCCAGCCTTATTTGCAGATGCAATTGCGTAATTAACAAGTGCGAATTCCAGCATCGCACCGACACCGGTTAAATAATAAGAACGAGAACCTGCAACCTTTGCACCGCGCTCGGTATCAATTGCACCTAGCAATTTACCTAGTTCGACGTGATCTTTTGGTTCAAAATCAAATGTGCGCGGTGTGCCAACATGTTCAATAACTACAAAATCTTCTTCTCCACCAATTGGAGCATCTGGATCCAAAATATTTGATAGCTGCATGATTAATTGTTTTGCTTGTTCTTCAACCTCTGCGCGCTTTGAATCAGCTTCTTTGACCTTATTAGCAAGCTCTTTAGCGTTTTCTAGTAGAGCGGTCTTTTCATCACCTTTTGCGGCACCAACTGATTTAGACAATACATTTTGTTCTGCACGTAATGTTTCAAACTTTTCAAGTGCTGCACGGCGGATTTCATCAATTGCTAAAACTTTATCAACGATTGTTACATCTTCACCGCGACCCTTTTGAGATGCGCGAACCGCATCTGGGTTTTCACGCAGGTACTTGATGTCGATCATTTACTTGCCTTTTCTCGTGGGTATGAGCCAAGGAATCGGATGTCTTCGCAGATTGCTCGAAGGCTTTCTACTGCCTCCTTCACAGGTGCATCTGCAATGTGACCCTCAGCGTCAATAATGAAATGGTAATGGCCAAGGGCTGAACCAGTCGGACGTGACTGAATAAAAGTTAAGTTAACTTCGCGCTTGGCGAACTCGGTCAAGATATCGAGCAACGCACCAGCGTGGTCCACACCAATAAAGACAGCAAGTGAGGTGCGGTCCCAGCCAGTGTTCTTAGGAATTGCTCCTGGCTTTGCGACAACAATAAATCGTGTAACTGCGCCCGGGTTGTCACCAATGTTGTCTGCAATAACGCGAAGACCATAGTGTGCAGCTGCTACTGGTGCTGCAATTGCTGCATCAAATTCACCGCGTGAGATTGCCTCTGCCGCTGCTGCAGTTGATGCAGTAGAAATTAGTTCGGCATCTGGATAATTCTTTGCAACATAGTTACGGCACTGTGCTTCTGCATGTGGATGTGTAGCAATTCGCAAAATCTCTTTTTCATCACCCTTAATCATTAATGCAAAAGAAACGGGCAATGTAACCTCGCCAACAATTGCTAATGGCTCACCAGTTGCTAGCTCGTCAAGTGTGCGTGCAACAACACCTTCGACAGAGTTTTCAATAGGCACTAATGCATAGTGGGCTTTGCCAAGACGAACCGCATCTAGTGCTGCAGTGACGTTGGCATATGGCATAAGGCGATCATTGGAAGAAGTGATCTTTTTAAGAGCCGCCTCTGTAAATGTTCCCTTGGGACCGAGATAGGCGTATGTACTCACTTGCTAATTGTACCCGAGTACCGACCTTGCATATGACGGGGTATTTGTGATCAAGACATCAACACCGTTATCAGCGCAAAAGCGCATATCGTCGGCATCATCAACGGTCCATACGAAGAGATTGCGCGGATCTTGATTTAAATGTGGTTTCTGTCTAAATGCTGTAATTCCTGGGCCAATTGATTGCGCAGATGTAAACCGTCGCATTGCAAATGAAAATGTATCGTGAAGTAAAGCAACAGTTTTTTGCAACGGATCAATCTTTCTGATGTTTTCTAAAGCCAGCCATGAAAATGACATTACGTGAATATCTGCTACTGGTTTTTCTTGGTGCAACAGTTGCATTACTTTCTTTTCAACCGCACTTGCTGACGGCACTGGATGTTTGGTCTCGATTGCTAACTCTTTTTTGTGATCTCTGGCCAGTGTTAATAATTCATCAAGAACCATAGCTTGCGGGTAATGAGATCTAATTTCCTTAAAAGTTGAATTTGCAATACGCGCCGCGTTGCCTGCAATACGTTGCATATTTGCGTCATGCCATAAAACGAGTTGGTTATCTTTGGTTAAACGAACATCGCATTCAAAGCCATCTGCCCCATCATCTATAGCGGCCTTGTATGCAGCCATAGTTAACTCAGGATGCTCAATCGAGGATCCGCGATGTGCGTAGATCTTCATCTTTGAAGGTTACACCGTTAGGCTTACATCATGAGCGCGCACTTCTTTGAAACCTCTGCGCGTTCGGCTATTGGTTTAGTTCGGCAAGGAAATGAAGACTCTGCTTTTGCATCTGCCCAGTTAATTGCAGTTGCCGACGGGATGGGTGGTCACGCCGCAGGTGAAGTCGCATCCCGCATCGCAGTTCAGGTATTACAAAAGTTAGCCCCTGCACTTGCTGCTAAAGATATAGATGAAGACTCTGTAGAAGATTTATTAATGCATTCATTACATAGCATTGATGCAGAAATTGCCGCTGTTGCTGATGAAGAGATCGAAAAACGTGGCATGGGTACAACTTTGACGGCATTGCTAATTCGTGACAACCGCATTGCATTGCTGCATGTTGGAGATTCCCGCTGCTATCGCTTACGTGGAAACACATTAGAACAACTCAGCAACGATCACACTGTTATTCAAGAACTGCTTGATCAAGGTGCAATTTCTCAAGCTGAAGCTGCTGAACATCCACAACGTTCGATGTTGACCCAGGCGCTACGCGGAGATGGTGATGTGACTCCGGTACTGCAAATGTATGAGGTTAAAAAAGGTGATCGATACTTGCTGTGCTCTGATGGATTGTCGGGTGTTTTAACGGATAAAGAGATCAAGGTTGGCTTAAAAAAATCTGATAAAGATGAAGCTGTTAGGTTTCTAAATGATGCAACATATATAAATGGTGCACCTGATAATGTCACCATTCTGATCGCTGATATTTCAGATACAACAACGGCCTCATCACTTTTGTTAGGAGCAGCTCATGATTAATCAGTTGCTCGGTGGTCGTTACAAACTTGGTGAAATGATTGGTACTGGTGGAATGGCAGATGTGTATGTTGCCGAAGATACCCGCCTTGCTAGACAGGTTGCCGTAAAAGTATTGCGCAGCGATTTAGCGCGCGATCCATCCTTTGTTGCGCGCTTCAGAAAAGAAGCACTTGCTGCGGCAGGGCTTAACCACCCTGGAATTGTTGCCGTGTATGACTCGGGTGAAGAACCAGCGCCATACATTGTTATGGAGTTAATTTCTGGACACACCCTGCGCGAATTAATTCATAAAGGAGAACGTGTTCCGTTAAAGCGCGCACTTGAAATCGGTGAAGGAATTTTGGCTGCACTTGAGTATTCACACCACAGTGGAATCGTGCACAGAGATATTAAGCCTGCAAACATCATGATTACAGATCACGGTGATGTAAAGGTGATGGATTTTGGAATCGCACGAGCGCTGGCCGACTTAGGTGCAACATTAACAAGCACTTGGAACATTGTTGGAACAGTTCAATATTTATCCCCTGAACAAGCATTGGGTGAAGTGGCCGATCTTCGTAGCGACATTTATTCAACCGGATGTTTGTTGTACGAAGTATTAACTGGCAAACCACCATTTACTGGAGAAACTCCAGTATCAATTGCATACCAACATGTTTCAGGTACTTTTATTGCACCAAGTAAAATAGTTCCTGAACTTCCTGCGGGTATTGACACTTTATTAACTGTTGCACTTGCAAAAAATCCTGATGATCGTTATCAATCTGCTGGATTAATGCTGGATGATTTATACAAAATTGCTGGTGGAGAAGTTGTAACAACAAAGATTGCTAAAGCTCCAATGTCACGCCGCAAGGTATTAATTGGCGCTATCAGTGGTGTTGCAGGGCTCGGCCTACTTGCCGCAGGCTTATTTTTGGTTAAACCAGGGTCGGATGCCTCGGGATTGCCTCAGTTGCCAAATGTTGTTGGATTAACACAAGCAGAGGCTGAAGCCTTGCTTGGTGATTACGTTGTCACCGTTACTCGCGCACATGATGGTCGAATTCCAAAAGATCGAGTTGCTAACCAAATCCCACTTGCAACTGTTCGGGTGCAAAAAGGTTCAGGAGTTGTTTTAACAATTTCAGATGGTCCAGGAGATTCAATTGTTCCTATTGGTTTAGTTGGAATGTCATTAATTGATGCGCGCACCGCTTTGTCTGCTGTTGGTTTGTTAGTGACTTCTACTGAAGCAATCCCTTCGGATGAACCGCAGGGAACTGTTTTGAAGGTAACACCAGAAGCTGGATCAACAATTACTGCTGGTAGTGGTGTTGTATTACAAATTGCTAGTGGACAAATCTTGGTTCCACCATTGATTGGGACAGATGCGTTGCAAGCTAAAACTATTTTGGTTCAAGCTGGATTCTTGGTGAATGAAGTATTTGGTTACGATGCGAACCAAGCGATCGGCGTTGTTATTCGTCAAGCACCAGATGCTGGAACAACACAAACGATTGGTAAATCAGTAACAATTACAATTAATAAAGCACCATAAATTACCAAGCTTAGATTTATTTGTCGGTACCAACTACTGGTGATAATCCAACTGCGTGTTCGCGAGCGCCTTTATCACCACACATCACTAACCAGTTAGCAAGCATTTGATGTCCATGCTCTGTTAAAACAGATTCTGGATGAAACTGCACACCTTGGATTGGAAGCGTTGTATGTTGCATCGACATGACTAATCCAGATTCAGTTGATCCCGTGATGTGCAATGTGTTTGGTACTGAATCTTTTTCAACACACAGTGAATGATAACGAGTTGCTGTAAATGGTGATGGTAAGTCTGAAAGAACACCTTCTTGTTTGTGATAAACAAGCGAAGTTTTTCCATGTAGTAATTCGGGTGCTCGTGAAACAGTTGCACCAAATGCAACACCAATTGCTTGATGACCAAGACACACTCCGAATAACGGAATTGAATGCTGGGCGCAGTACTTAATCATCGCTACTGATACGCCAGCTTTTTCAGGAGTTCCGGGTCCTGGCGAAATTAGGACTCCGTCGTAATTAGAAGCAGCATCGGCTGTGACCGCATCGTTTCGAACAACAGTGCACTCGGCCCCTAATTGCTGCAGGTACTGCACCAAATTAAAGACAAAGGAGTCATAGTTATCGATGACGAGGATCTTGGCGGCCATAGGAGCATTCTCTCTCATGGTGTATCTTTCGCGTATGCCTAAATCAAAGCTACGCAAGAAGGTCGCTGAGCAGCGCGCTCACAATCAAGAGGTTGTTGTTGAAGCTCCTCACGCACCATTGGAGAGCCCTAAGTGGCTCGCTCCAACAATGGTTGCAGCCTTCTTAATCGGTTTGCTCTGGATCGTGGTCTTTTATGTCACTCAGACCGCCTATCCAGTCCCTGGAATCGGTGCTTGGAACATGGTTATTGGTTTTGGCTTTATCGGTGTTGGCTTTTCACTCGCTACCCGCTGGCGCTAAATACCTTCTAATTACAACCGTGTAATTCGATCCACAGTGTGGGTAAAACCTGTGGATAACTTATCGGCGCTGCATTACAAGTTGAGCTGCTACTAACCCGCCGATTAATCCGCCTAGGTGTGCCCGCCAATCAACTCCGCCCATTGCAAAACCGATGAAAAAATTGATTCCGATAATCACAACAATGGATCGAATGTCTGCGCCAATTCTTTTTCCCACAATGATCATCGCGCCAAATAATCCGAAGATCGCACCAGATGCACCAACTGATGCTCCGTACGTGGATGCGAAATAAGCAGAAGTTAACGAACCAGTTAAGAGTGAAGTAAAAAACACAATCAGAAATTTATTTTTGCCAAATGCAGCTTCAAGTGGATTTCCTAAAACCATTAATGCATACATGTTAAAACCAAGGTGCAGTAATCCGGCATGAGTTAAAGCGACTGTAAATAATCTGTACCACTGGTTCGTGACTCTTAAGTATTCAAAACTTGGAAGCATCAAATCTTGTTGCAGTGATGGAACAACCATTTGCACAAGGTAGGCCGCGCAGATTACTGCGATTAAAGAGTAAGTGGCAGAACGTTTAAGCAACTGTAACGCTGTTGATCGTAATGTCAGTTGCTGGCTTGTCCTGCGCGCCAGTCTTTGCAGTTGCAATTGCGTCAACTACTGCCTGGCTTGCAGAATCCTTTACTTCACCAAAGATGCTGTGCTTACGGTTTAACCATGTTGTTGGTGCAACGGTAATAAAGAATTGAGAACCATTTGTTCCTGGACCTGAGTTAGCCATTGCAAGAATGTATGGACGATCAAAAGTTAGTTCACCGTGGAACTCATCTGCGAAACGGTATCCCGGACCGCCTGTTCCGCGACCTAGTGGATCTCCACCTTGAATCATGAAGCCGTCAATGACACGGTGAAAAATTGTTCCGTCATACAACTTTGCAGTTGTCTTGTCGCCAGTGCGTGGATCAGTCCATTCCTTTGCACCGGTTGCTAACTCAACAAAGTTCGCAACTGTCTTTGGTGCGTGGTTTGGGAAAAGTTCAATAACAATGTCACCCATTGATGTGTGGAGAGTTGCTGTTGATGACATGGATTTCTCTTTTCTAGTTATTGATGCGGTGAATACAAACTGTGTGGAGACCAGGGGAATCGAACCCCTAACCCCCGCCTTGCAAAGGCGGTGCTCTACCAATTGAGCTAGGTCCCCGTATTAGAACGGGTGGGCCCAGGTGGACTTGAACCACCGACCTCTTCCTTATCAGGGAAGCGCTCTAACCAGGCTGAGCTATGGGCCCGCAAACGAACTTTCGTGCGTGTGCAGAAGCGCAAGGTTACTTGAAATTCATCAAGTAGCCAAAACGGCTAATCCATAACTACAGGCGTGAACCCTACTACTTTTGCGTCGAAATCTCATCTTCGCTGTTGCGGGTCACAGATAACAGGGTCGCACCTTCATCGAGGTTTACGAGGCGCACACCCATTGAATCGCGGCCAGTTTGGCGGACTTCAGCAGCTGGGGTGCGCATCACGGTTCCGGCAGATGTGATCGCCAGAATTTCATCGCTATCGACTAATACCAATGCAGAGACAAGTGTTCCGCGAGATTCTTCATCAATCTT
>JBAXPH010000006.1:0-33374 GCA_037132355.1 Actinomycetes bacterium | reverse complement strand
ACTGGTGATTCATCGGGGGATTGGTTATATGGCGCACTGCATAAAATTGGAATCGCAAAAATTGCAACAAGCACATCAATTGACGATGGCCAAAAATTAAAGGACACCAGAATCATATGTGCGGTTAGATGCGCACCACCTGGCAATAAACCACTTAATGAAGAACGCGATATGTGTGCTCCGTTTTTTCTGCGAGATCTAGAACTTTCTATTGCAACAACAAAAGCCATTATCGGACTTGGCTCATTTGCCTGGGATGCAATCTTTAAGACATTAAAGGAAATGGGTCACCCAATAAAGAAAGTTAAGTTTGCACACGGTGCATCTCTGAAATACAGTCACGAAGGCCGTGAATACTTGTTATTAGCCAGTTACCACCCAAGCCAACAGAACACATTTACCGGAAAGCTGACCCGACCAATGTTGGAATCCGTACTCAAAAAGGGCGGTAGATTTGCCTCTGTTGTTCAGTAGGTAGCAAGGCCCCGATAGCCCAATGGCAGAGGCAGAGGACTTAAAATCCTCCCAGTGTGGGTTCGACCCCCACTCGGGGCACCAGTTCTAAGGTGCTTTTAAGCATGTGAGCGCACTTATATTTCGCCCCAGATAATTCTTAACCGTACGATTATGGTGCTTCACAACCGCCGGAGATTCTGGTGGACCTACAAAAGGAGAAAAAAGATATGCGCAGTTCAAACCCTGTTCTTGGACGGGCGTTTAATCAGCGTGGATACGCTGCATTTGATCCGAGCACAATTAACTCAGACCCAGCAGCGCTAGAGAATTTGTATAACGCACCTGCCGCATCATCATTGCGTACAGGTCGTATGACAATTGATGATGTTGTTACACGTACTGGAATTTTGTTTGCGGTGCTTGTAACTGTCGGTGCAGCAGCATGGACGCTTAATTTAGGTGGCGGCGCAATGATGCTCGGAGTCTTTGGTGGCTTCGCTCTTGCAATGGTGAATAGTTTCAGCAAAACAGTTAAGCCTGCACTTGCAATTGCATATGCAGCTTTTCAAGGTCTTGCACTCGGAACGATTTCACACATTTACAACACCGCATACCAAGGAATTGTTAGCCAAGCGGTCATCGTGACGATCTGTGCATTTGCAGGAATGTTGTTTGCTTACAAGAGCGGACGTATTCGTGTAACTCCTAAGTTCACAAAAGTATTGATGACAGCAATGATCGGGTACCTAGTACTTGCAGTTGTTGGTCTGATCAGCTCAATGTTTGGTTCAAGCATCTACAGCATTGGTGGCTTCGGCTTACTTATCGCTGCAGGTGGAATGGTTCTTGCTAGCTTCTTCTTGATTCTAGATTTCGATCAGATTCAAAAGGGCGTCGCTGCAGGAATGCCAGAAGCAGAATCATGGCGAGCAGCATTTGGTTTGATGGTCACTATTGTTTGGCTATACATGGAAGTTCTACGTTTACTGTCTATCTTGCGTGGAAATGACTAATTAGCAATAAATAATTAGAGATCTTCATCGAGGGGCTTCAGGTTATGAACCTGGGGCCCCTCGACATTTCTAGTCTCAGGGATTTGATATACCAGTACCAACGCAATGATAAAGATCGCGGCAGAAAAGCCAAAAGCTGTTCGGTATGAGTACACATCCGAAATCGCTCCAATAACAATTGGCCCAATCATCATTCCGGCATCTCCTGCCATTTGGAAGATACCGATTACCTTGCCACCTTTTCCACGGATCACATCGCCAACAATGCTTGCTGGAGTAGTTGTTAAGAAAGCTCCACCTAAACCAAGGATTGTCATTGATGCCAAGAACATCCAAATGTGTGTTGAAAAAGTTAGTAATAAGACGCCGACAAAAACTACATTTGCGCCAATGACTGCAGATGCTTTACGCCCCTTTGAATCAGAGAATCGTCCGGCCCTTAAAAGAAAAATTCCTTGCATGACCGCTGAAATCGCTAAGCCATAACCCACTACAGCCGTTGTTGAGTGCAACTCTTCAGTAACAAAGATCGGCAAGATTGATGCACGAAGCCCAAATGTTATCCATGTCGAAATAAATGTAAGTACAAGTGCAATTACGTAAGGCTTCATTCTTAAAGCCTCTGCAACTGTGGTTGACTCGTCAGAGTTAGCCGATACGGCCTTGGTACCAATTTTGTCGCCCTTTAGAAAAAAGAACGCAACGATTCCAGAACACAACAGCAGAATTGAATACACAAAAAACGGCGCACGCAGTGAGATTGCAGAGAGCAATCCGCCAATTGCAGGACCTGCGATGCCGCCTAATAAAAATGCACCTTGATACACAGATTGTGCGCGACCACGATGATTATCATCAACAGAACGCATGATGACCGAGCCTGCAGCAACCGAAAACATCGACGAACCAAGTCCGCCAGCTGCTCTAAAAATCAATAATTGCTGGTAACTCTGAGCTAATCCTGCAAGAAAAGTAAAGAGCGCCACCATAAATACACCTGATGAAAACACTGCTCTCTCGCCGAAACGATCTACTAAAGAGCCTGAAATCAATCCAGAGCAAAATCGTGTAATCGCAAAGGCTGAGACCATTAAACCAATTGCAGCGTTATTTACCCCAAAAGATTTCGCAAAGATCGGAATTGCCGGCATGACGATTCCGAAACCAACTGCAACAAAAAAGGAAGCTGCTACGAGGATCGAAACCTCCCGTGGCAGCTCCTTAAAAGGCGAACGAATCAACCTAAACTTTCTCCAGCTGCTTCTTCACGAGCTGCTGCGTAATCCTTAGATGTTCGAAGCGGTGTTTCGCGAAGCATGAGAGCTAATAAGAAGCCAAGAGCCGTCACAGGAGCAGCTGCGTAGAACACGATGTGGAATGAGTTCACAAATGCTTCAAGTGCAGTGTTCTTAATGACAGGGGGAAATGTCTTAAGGACTGCGGTGTTGTTTGTTAATCCGGCAAGCTTTGAAGAATCAAAACCTTGGAGGGCTGAAGGATTCGTTTTACCCAAATCTGCAAAACCAGAAGCCATGTAATGAACCACTCGATTTGTAAGGATTGATCCAAAGATCGCTGTTCCAAAGACAGAACCAAGTGAGCGGAAGAAGGTGTTTGAACTTGTTGCTACACCCATATCTTTGAAGTCAACCGCGTTTTGTAGTGCGATAACAATTGTCTGCATTGAAAGTCCAAGACCTGCACCAACCATGATCGCGTAGATCGAGATCTGCCAGTAAGGGGTATCAATTTGCAAACGTGTCATGAGCAAAATTCCTGCAGTCATCAGCGCTGTTCCCATGATTGGAAAACGCTTGTAATGACCATGCTTTGAAATGAGCTTGCCAGACACGATCGATGTTGAAACAATTCCAAGCATCAATGGGATCAACTTAAGTCCAGCTGATGTTGCTGAATAACCCTTAACGACCTGGAAATACAGCGGCAACATAACGATTGCTCCGAACATTCCAGCACCAATTACTGCGCCCAAGAGAGAAGTAATTGAGAAGGTGTGATTCTTAAACAGATACAAAGGCAAGATTGGCTCAACCGCACGCTTTTCCCACATCAAAAACGCAACTGTCAAAAGTAGTCCAACAACTAAGTACCCAATTGTGCGTGAGTCTGTCCAACCATATTGTGGGCCGTAAATTGAAACTGAGAGCAAAACTAGACACACAGCTGCAACCATCAAAATTGCGCCGAGGTAATCAATCTTATGTTCGCGCTTAACCTTTGGAATATGCAGCACAGCAGATGTAATTACTAGTGAAGCGATTGCAAATGGAATGTTGATGTAAAAAATCCAACGCCATCCAGTAATGCCCAGAATCTGCGCATGATCCGAGAAGTAGCCACCAAGTAGTGGTCCTGCAACAGATGAAAGTCCCCAGACAGCACCAAAGTAACCCTGGTACTTACCGCGATCGCGCGGAGGAACGATGTCACCGATGATTACGAAGGTAAGTGCCATCAATCCACCTGCGCCAAGACCCTGCAAAGCGCGAGTAGCAATTAATTGGGTCATATTTTGTGAGGCACCTGCAAGTAATGAACCTAATAAGAATGTAACGATCGCAAACTGAAACACAACGCGTCGACCATAAATATCAGAAATTTTTCCGTACAGCGGTGTAGATGCCGTCGAAGTTAAAAGATAAGCGGTAACTACCCAGGTGTAATGGTTTAAACCATCAAACTCTTCAACAATACTTTTAAGGGCGGTCGAAACAATGGTCTGATCAAGTGCTGCAAGCAACATTCCAGTCATGAGGCCACCCAAGATGACCATAATTTCTTTGTGTGAGTGTTCCTTGGCAGATGCGTTTAGTGGGCTATTAGTAGACATGAAGGTAAGATTACCGTGTGAAGTCAGTAATTGCCGAACACTTAGTGAAGACCTATCGCAAAGGCGAGGTCGTTGCGCTCAATGATTTGTCCTTAGATGTTGAAGAAGGCACTGTATTAGGCGTACTTGGGCCTAATGGTGCGGGTAAAACAACTACTGTGAGAATTCTCGCAACGTTGTTAAAACCAGATTCTGGCCATGCATCTGTTGCTGGAATCGATGTCATTAAGAATCCTGACAAAGTGCGCGAACTCATTGGATTATCAGGACAGTACGCAGCCGTTGATGAAACATTAACTGGCTGGGATAACTTGGTGATGTTTGGTCGTTTGTATCACTTGGGCAGCCAACCATCAATTGATCGTGCCAATGAATTACTTGAACGCTTTGATTTAACTGAGGCTGCACGACGTCCTATCAAGACTTATTCAGGTGGAATGCGTCGTCGGCTTGATTTAGCTGCATCCTTAATTGTTAAGCCAAAGATTTTGTTTTTAGATGAACCAACAACAGGTTTAGATCCACGAGGTCGCCAAGATATGTGGCAAGTTATTCAAGAATTAGTAAAAGGTGGCGTAACGCTTTTACTAACAACACAGTATCTAGAAGAAGCCGATCAGTTAGCGGATGAAATTGCTGTTATTGATCGCGGAACCGTAATTGCTCGTGGCACATCTGATGCATTAAAAAAGCAGGTAGGTGGAGAGCGTTTAGAGATCACCGTTGAAAATGAGGATATTTTAGTTGCTCAAGCAATTGTCGCTCGCATTAGTGGAAACGCTACACACACGGATTTGCGCACAATTAGTGCGCCGGCTCAAACAGGATCTGTTGCTCTTATGGAAACTCTGCGTGCACTAGATGATGCGAAAATCCACCCACTAGATATCGGTTTAAAGCGCCCATCTCTAGACGATGTTTTCTTATCGCTCACCGGCCATGTTGCAGAAGAAACGGTTCAAGAACCGGTTAAGAAAAAGCGAGGAGGCAAGAAATGAAGTATGCAATTAGCGATGTCATAACTATTACTAAGCGCCAGCTTTTACAGCTTGCCCGTGTCCCCGAAGTTTTAGTTTTCTCAACTATTCAGCCAGTTATGTTTGTTTTACTGTTCCGCTTCGTATTTGGGGGATCAATTGCTTCGGGTCAACCAGGTGGCTACGTGCAGTTGTTGATGCCCGGAATCTTCGTACAGACAGTGGCATTTACCTTGGCTTCGACTGCAATTGGATTGGCTGAAGATATGAAAAAAGGTTTGATCGATCGCTTTAGATCTCTACCGATTTCACGAGGTGCGGTAATCATCGGCCGAACATTTGGTGACGCACTACTAAATATTTTGGTACTCGTCGTTATGGCCACTGCCGGATTTGCAGTGGGTTGGCGTCCAACATCAGGCATATTGCATACATCTTTAGCCTTCTTGTTCCTATTTGTTTTTGGATATGCGCTGTCCTGGATTGGTATTTTGGTTGGCCTCTCAGTTAAAGAGGCACGGACAGTTCAAAGCGTTGGCTTCTTGGTGACCTTCCCGCTGACATTCTTATCTAATGCATTTGCTCCAACTACTGGAATGCCACGAGCACTGCAGTACTTTGCCGAATGGAACCCAGTGTCAACAATGGTTGCAGCCTGCCGCCAACTATTTGGCCTAAAAAATCAATTTGGCGCTACCGCTAACTCCTGGCCCAGCCAGCACCCATTACAAACATCTTTGTTGTACATGGTGGTTTTGATGGTTGTCTTTATTCCACTGAGCATTAGAAAGTATAAGAACTTCTCTAGCTAATTGTTTGGTTTAGAGATTAGGCGTAAAACTCTGCAGCCAAAATCTCAACTGAGATCTCGCGGCCATTAGGTGCTGTGTAAGAAACCTTTGCACCGATTTCTTGATTTAGAACTGCTGCCCCTAGTGGGGATTTTTCGCTATAGACATCTAGATCTCCAGATGAAATTTCGCGTGAGCCAATCAAAAACTTCATCTCATCTCCAGCAATGATTGCCGTTACAACCATTCCTGCGCCAACTTTTCCATCTGCACTAGCCGGTGGAGTTCCGATGTGAGCGTTTTCAAGCATTTGCTTTAACTGACGAATGCGCGCTTCCATCTTGCCTTGCTCATCACGCGCCGCGTGGTAACCGCCATTTTCTTTTAAGTCACCTTCGGCACGAGCTGCTTCAATTTTTGCAGTGACATCTTTACGACCTGGACCTTCGAGCTGTGTTAGCTCAGCACGCAAACGATCTGCTGCCTCTTGAGTAAGCCATGTCTGTGTCATAAGGCGTAAAGGTACTGGTTACTTACTTGGCGCGACAACTTGAAACATCAGCGTTAACAGCCTTGCTACGCGTAGGAACCACGCTGACCAGTTCGACTTTGGCTTGTCCAGCAGCAATTTCTTGGTCTATTTGGCCAACAATATTTTTATCGTAATCGCGAGCAATCACTGTGCAGATAGTTGTGGCATCTGCATTTTCGCGATCAACTGAATATCTAACACTGACCGCACGATCGCTATCGACGGTGAAAGTGATTACCTGCACGCGAATCGCTGGATTTGAATGATGCAACCCCGCCCACATAACCCAGCTAACGCCAATGATTGCAGTGATAACGGCAACGCCAATCCAGCTGCGCCCACTTTTGACGCCATATCGGTCGTTGTAGTCGAACGGCTCTTGCGATTGCATGGGATGATTATGGCATGACAAAGAACATTGACATGGGTGCTGCCGGCTCTTTAACAGTAGGTCTACTCATTATTGCTGTCGCATTCTTGCTGCGAAGTTTTTATAAGCGCTTCATGGGTGTAGATCGAAGCGATGACTCAACCAAGTAATTTTCTCACAAAAGCTCTTCAAGCTATTGCAGTTGTACTGATCGCTGCAATCTTTGTTGGGCTTGGTATTTGGCAGTTACAACGTGCGGCAGATTTAAAGAAGAGTTTAAAAGTGGCTACAACAATTGATGCCACGGTAGTTCCATTGCAATCAGTAATTTCGCCCCGAGAATCAATACCAGCGACTGCATTAAATAGAACAGTTTCAGTTTCAGGTCACTACATTGCAAACTTTAAAGCCCCCAACCAAGTTGATGGCAAAGGACAGCAATCTGATTGGGAAGTTGCTCTGCTTCAGGTGGGAACAAATTCAGCAATTCTGGTGGTTCGGGGATTATGGTCTGAACGTTTGCTTAATCCAGATATCCAGCAATCCATGAACATTGATGTGACTGGACTGCTAGTTGCTAGTCAATTTGCAGACCGTGCAGAAAACGCCCCTGGCGTTATCTCTCGACTAGACAGCGCAGTTGTCACTTCTCTAACTAACCTCGATTTATACGATGGTTATGTTTTAGCGAGCAATGAATCAACCCGAGCTGGCGTTTTAGATCGAACCCGAGTCACCCCCGAAAAGCTGACATCGCGAATTCCCGGCTTTTATTGGCAGCACCTTTCATACGTTGTGATCTGGTGGCTAATGGCAGGGGTGGTGCTGTATCTGCCCTTCTATCGTCGTAGAGTTACCCCATGAGCGGTGCAATTCTTAGATTCCGAGTTATGGCGTTAGTCGCCGGAACAATGTCCTTACTTCTGTGGTTTGTATATATGCCAGCTAAATACTTATTGAGCAACCCAACATTTCACGATCACACCATCTGGATTCCAATGGTTCACGGATATCTGTATCCGGTTTACATCATTACTGCTATTCAATTTTCAACAAAGGCACGCTGGCCGTTTACAAAGATGCTCTGGTTAATTCTCGCCGGCACATTGCCAATCGCATCCATTGCTGCGGAGCGCAGAGTTGTTCGTCAGTATTCGTAAATTAATTAAAGCCCTGCTGTACCCACTCTACGAGCGGCGATTAGTTCGGTCTCTAGATTTTTCAAAGACCCCTCATCACGTTGGAGTTATTCTTGATGGAAATCGTCGCTGGGCGAAATCAAATCCGACGGTCAATGATCCACATGGACACAAAGCCGGTGCCAACAAGATCATTGATTTCCTCGGATGGTGCGAAGAGGCTCAAGTAAAGGTTGTAACCCTGTGGTTGCTATCGACTGATAATTTCAAAAGGTCGCAAGAAGAGATCGATGATCTACTAAAAGTTATTGGCAACACCGTTGATGAACTATCGGCCACTGGCCGTTGGAATATCAAGGCTGTTGGTGCGCTGGATCTTTTGCCTGCCTGGTTGGCTGACAAACTAAATGCCCTCAAGCCAATTCGTAGCGACGGCGTTGAAGTCAATGTGGCCATTAGCTATGGGGGCCGCCGAGAAATTGTTGATGCGGTCAAAAGCTATATGGGTGAAGAGATAGCAGCCGGCCATTCATTAAGTGATGCCGCTGCCACCTTAACTACCGAAGATATTTCAAAGTTTTTATACACCGCCGGGCAACCAGACCCCGAACTATTAATTCGCACATCTGGTGAACAACGACTTGGCGGCTTCTTATTGTGGCAAAGCGCTTTATCTGAGTTCTATTTTTGTGAGGCCTATTGGCCAGATTTTCGTCGGGTAGATTTCTTACGTGCCTTGCGTTCTTACTCTGTGAGACAACGCCGTTTTGGTTCATAAATAGCAACCCAAATTTAACTTTCAACTATCGCGTGTCTGCGCAAAAAATCTACTGGTCGGTTCTACCTTTTATTTATCCGAAGCACACCCGACGATCACAATTAAATCTAGGAGCAAGCATTGGCTGCAAAAGGTCAAAAAGCTAAGAAAACCTTTGTTTTAGATACCAGTGTTTTGCTCGCAGACCCCGGGGCGCTGTACAGATTTGCCGAACATGAAGTCATAATTCCAATCGCTGTCATTGGTGAATTAGAAACCAAGCGTGACCACCCAGAGCTCGGTTACTTTGCCCGAGCAGCACTTCGGGCTTTGGATGATTTACGAATTACCCATGGCCGCTTGGATAAAGCGCTAACAATTACCCCTGAAGGCGGCACCCTTTCAGTCGAGCTCAATCACACCGATCTTTCAACATTGCCTCATGGATTCTTGCGAGACGGCACCAATGATTCTCGAATTCTGGCGATCGCAAAAAACCTCATGTCAGATGGCAAAGAGGTTGTCCTTGTTACAAAGGATTTGCCACTTCGAGTTAAGGCTTCATCTGTTGGCGTCGAAGCCCAGGAGTATTTGGCCGAACTTGTGTCCAACAGCGGCTGGACCGGAATCGAAGAGCTCAATGTCAGCCACAGTGTGATCGATGACTTATATGCCAGCGATTTTGCAGATCATGAAGCTGCCCACCAACTTCCAGTCCATACAGGAATCGTGCTGCACTCTGAAAAGGGAAGCGCATTAGCCAGAGTCACGATCGACAAGAGATTGAAATTAGTCAGGGGAGATCGGCAAGCTTTTGGATTACATGGCCGAAGCGCCGAACAACGAATTGCACTCGATCTTCTTTTGGATGAAACCATCGGAATCGTTTCATTAGGTGGCCGGGCCGGAACTGGAAAGTCAGCCCTTGCATTGTGCGCCGGACTTGAAGCGGTCATGGAAAAGCGTCTCCATAAGAAGGTTGTAATCTTCCGTCCCCTTTATCCGGTGGGCGGACAAGAGCTGGGGTACTTGCCAGGATCTGAAGGCGAAAAAATGTCGCCCTGGGCCCAGGCCGTTTTTGACACATTGGGCGCACTGGTTAGCCAACCGGTGATCGATGAAATCATCGACCGAGGCTTGATCGAAGTTTTGCCACTGACCCATATTCGTGGTCGCTCCTTGCATGACTCTTTCGTCATTGTCGATGAGGCCCAGTCTCTAGAACGCGGTGTCTTGTTGACGGTGCTGTCACGAATCGGCCAGGCATCCAGAGTTATTTTGACCCACGATGTTGCCCAGCGAGACAACCTCCGAGTTGGTCGCCATGATGGTGTGGTCGCAGTCGTTGAAACCCTGAAGGGTCACGAGCTCTTTGCCCATGTGACTTTGACCCGAAGCGAGCGCTCGCCGATCGCAGCGCTAGTCACCGAATTGCTCGAAGGCCCAGTCGGTAATTAGTTTGAATCTGGTGAGTAAGGCAAGCACCTAAGGCCTTTAAAACCTACTAAAACAATGTCACAGTCACATTTGGGGCATTTCGGACATTCCCCTATCTGACCTGCGGTTTTACCCATCCACAGGAATCTAGATTCCTGAGAATTTGCGACTCCAGCGGGCTTTGATTTGCCCATGCACCCCAACTACCGCACCATAAAGGCATTCCCCTTAACCATTGAAGCCTCAATTGAGGCTGATTGGCTATGGAAAGAAACCGCGGGTGAGTGCCGGCGGGTTAGAGATGAATGGAAGGAGAACAGAACGTGAAGACAGCATTGCTAAAAAGCTCGAAGAAGTCAGTCGCGATCTGGGGGGTCACCGCCTCCTTGCTACTTGTAGCGACCATCCTTCCTGCAGCTAACGCTCTTGAAATCGCCGGACCTTCCACCGTTGAAATTGAGGTCGGCAAAAGCGCTGCCATCATCGAGCCAACCGAATCCGCCTCCTCTCTAATTTCCGAGGATGACCTAACAGCCACAGCATCAGGGGCACTTTTCTCGACCGACCTAGCCATGGTCTCCTCAGTGAGTCGCCAGGTTGAGTTAGCTCGTACCCCTTTGGGTGCCATGAAAGTTGCGCATTCAATCGTGACTAACGAATATGGCTTTAGCGAAAAAGAGTACAAATGTTTGAGTTCTTTGTGGACCAAGGAAAGCCATTGGAACTACAAAGCTCGCAATAAAAAATCGGGCGCCCATGGAATTGCTCAGGCGTTGCCGGCAAACAAGATGGATGTGATCTCAACAGATTGGCGAACTAACCCAGTTACTCAGATTCGTTGGGGACTTCGCTACATCAGTGTTCGATATGAAACACCGTGCAAGGCGTTAGCCAAGCACAATCGCAGCAATCACTACTAATTCCGCAGATTAGTTTTCTGGTCGGATTTTAATTGTTAAAGGCGTGCTGGTCGAAGCAAAGAAATCATTGCCCTTGTCATCGACAACAATAAAGGCTGGAAAATCCACAACATCGATCTTCCAAACAGCTTCCATTCCGAGTTCTTCAAAATCCAGGACCTCAACTTTTTTGATGCAATCTTGAGCAAGTCGAGCAGCTGGTCCACCGATTGATCCAAGATAGAAGCCACCATGTGACTTACATGCATCGGTAACCGCCTTTGATCGATTGCCCTTTGCAAGCATCACCATAGATCCACCATTTTTTTGGAAGTAATCAACATAAGAATCCATGCGGCCTGCAGTTGTTGGGCCAAATGATCCAGATGCATACCCCGCTGGAGTCTTTGCCGGACCTGCGTAATACACAGCGTAATTCTTTAAGTATTCAGGCATTGCTTTGCCAGATTCCATATCCGCTTTGATCTTTGCATGGGCAAGGTCGCGGGCTACAACTAATGTGCCGGTCAAAGACAGACGGGTCTTTACCGGGTGCTTAGAAAGCTCAGCTAAAACCGAGGCCATTGGCTGGTTTAAATGGATTGCAACAACATCATCGTTTAGATGCTCATCAGTTGTTTCAGGTAAAAAGTGTGCCGGCTCGCGCTCTAGCTCTTCGAGGAAAATGCCATCTTTGGTGATCTTGGCTTTTGCTTGGCGGTCTGCCGAACATGAAACAGCGATAGCGATGGGCAGTGATGCACCATGTCGAGGCAGGCGAACTACACGAACATCGTGGCAGAAGTACTTGCCACCAAACTGCGCGCCAATACCCAACGTACGGGTCAGCTCCAACACTTTTTGTTCTAACTCAATATCGCGGAAACCGTGACCAGTTGCGGCATCACCTGATGTTGGCAGAGAATCCAAATACTTAGTGCTTGCCAGCTTTGCCGTTTTAACTGTTGCCTCTGCGCTGGTGCCGCCGATGACGATTGCCAAGTGATACGGAGGACAAGCCGCTGTTCCGATCGACCGCAACTTTTCATCCAACCAATTCATAAATGAGGTTGGGTTTAAGACAGCCTTTGTTTCTTGATACAAAAATGATTTATTCGCACTGCCGCCACCCTTGGCGATGAACATAAAGTTGTACTCGTCCTGGTGATCGCTATCTGCATATATTTCGATTTGGGCAGGCAAGTTGTTGCCGGTGTTTTTCTCTTCCCAGGTCGTTACTGGGGCCATCTGTGAATATCGCAAATTTAATTGTGTGTAGGCATCATAGATTCCTTGCGAAATCGCGACTTCATCTTTGCCAGTTGTTAAAACGTATTGACCTTTTTTACCCATAACCAGCGCTGTGCCTGTGTCTTGGCACATTGGCAAGATTCCACCAGCTGCAATGTTCGCATTTTTCAACAGGTCGATCGCCACAAAGCGATCATTCGGTGAGGCTTCTGGATCTTTAACAATATTTGTTAGCTGTTGCAGATGCTCTGCGCGTAAATAATGGTTGATGTCATGAATAGCCTCTGAGGTTAACTTTTCTAGCGCAGATGGTTCAACCTGCAAAAACTCTTTATCGCCGAGCTTTACAACACTGACGCCTTCTTTACTGACAAGGCGGTACTTGGTTGTGTCCGCCCCTAGCGGCAATAAATCAGAGTATGAAAAGTTTGGCATGAGATTTCTATTCAGGCTTTACCGCGTCAAGTTTTTTCTTAGCCCCGTCCAACCATTCCTGGCAGATCTTGGCTAACTCTTCGCCGCGCTCCCAGAGCTTTAGAGACTGCTCCAAAGTTGCGCTGCCCTCTTCCAAGGATTCAACAACTTCAGCTAGCTCGTCGCGAGCTGCTTCGTATGAGATTTTCTTTGCATCGGCCATGGTCTAAATCTACTCTCTCTTTATTGTCCGGTCGCTGTGGCTTTGGTCTCGCCCTTTGCAAGGCGAAGGCGTAATACATCGCCCTGCTTTAACTTCTTTGGATCGGTCACTATCTGTCCATCTGGTAACTGCACCACCGAATACCCACGATCTAAAGTTGCTTGAGGCGAAAGCGCACGAACACGTGCCTTTATTTGCTTTAGCTCTTCTTTGGCCAATTTCAATTGATGAGCAAAGGATCGGTTTGATCGATCACGCAGCCCAGCAATGATTTCAGCCCTTGTAGTGATTAACACAAATGGGTCCTTCATTACGGGGCGGTTCTTGAAGTTAGCAATCTGAGTTGCCTCTAGATTAAGGCGATTTACCATGGTACGACGGGCACGATCTCGCATCGAACTGATCATTGCAATTTCTTCGGCAATATCTGGGACAACTCGCTTAGCAGCATCTGTTGGAGTTGATGCGCGGTAATCTGCGACTAAATCTAAAAGCGGCGCATCCTTTTCGTGGCCAATTGCCGAGACAATCGGTGTCGTGCAGGATGCTGCTAAACGAACCAATCCTTCATCGCTAAATGGCAACAGATCTTCGAAGGACCCACCGCCACGAGTAATGATGATGACCTGGACATCTTTGTTTGCTTCTAATTCGCGCAGCGCATCGGATACTTCGCTCACTGCTGCGGCTCCCTGCACTGTGACTTCACGAATTTCAAACTGCACACTAGGCCAGCGTCGCTTTGCATTTTCAACCACATCTTTTTCAGCATCGGTATTGCGACCACAGATCAGACCAATAACTTTAGGTAGCAGCGGCAGTGCAACTTTGCGATCTGAATCAAATAGTCCTTCACCTGCTAACAGATTCTTTAGTGCTTCTAACCGTGCTAATAATTCGCCCACACCGACTTGGCGGATTTCGCGAGCAGAAAAAGATAGCGATCCATTTTTGGTATAGAACGATGGCTTTGCATACATAACAACTCGTGCGTTATCGGGCAGTGGCTTTACTGTCGCGATCACCGATTTGTGACACATCACCGAGATCGACATGTCCACCGATGTATCGCGCAGGCGCATAAATGCCATCATTCCGCTGCGTTCATTCAATTCGCTGATTTCGCCTTCGATCCAAATTGGACCCAAGCGGTCTACATAATCCTTGATCGCTTCAGAGACGACCCGAACTGGCGCCGGGGATTCACTTGAAGTTTCGAACATGAGATCAGCCTAATAGACTGACCCCATGGCTAAGAGAGTTCTACTGGCAGCGCCTCGCGGATATTGCGCAGGGGTGGATCGCGCTGTTATCACTGTAGAAAAAGCATTGGCCCTGTACGGCGCACCTGTGTATGTGCGAAAGCAGATCGTGCATAACGTCCACGTCGTTGCTTCGCTCGAAGCAAAGGGTGCGATCTTTGTCGAAGAAACTGATGAAGTTCCAGAGGGCAAGACAGTTGTATTTTCGGCCCACGGAGTTTCGCCACTTGTACACGAGCAAGCAGCAGCTCGTAATCTAAAAACTATTGATGCAACCTGCCCATTGGTAACCAAGGTGCACCACGAGGTCCGACGTTTTGCCACAGAGGATTCTGAAATTTTGCTCATCGGTCACCACGGCCACGAAGAAGTTGAGGGCACCGCCGGTGAAGCGCCAGATCGAGTTCGAATTGTTGATGGGTTAGATGGTGCGCGCACAATCCAACCAACACCTGGCAAGAACTTAGTCTGGCTTTCTCAAACAACATTGTCTGTTGATGAAACCATGGAAGCTGTTGCAATTCTGAAAGAACGTTTTCCGGAAATTCAGGCACCGCCAAGTGATGACATTTGTTATGCAACACAAAATCGCCAAGAAGCGATCAAAGAAATTGCGCCACAAGCAGATTTAGTAATTGTTGTTGGCTCTCGAAATTCTAGTAATTCTGTGCGCCTAGTCGAAGTTGCGCTGGAGTACGGGGCTAAAGCGTCATACCTAGTTGATTACGCCGAAGAGATTCAGGATGAATGGTTTGCCGGCGTTGAAACTATTGGTGTAACAAGTGGTGCATCAGTTCCAGAAATTTTGGTCAAGGATGTATTAGCGACTTTGCACGAACATGGATTTAAGGATGTTCAAGAAGTGACTGCAGCGGAAGAATCACTGCTGTTTGCGTTGCCGCCAGAGCTTCGCAAAGACATGAAGGCAGCTGGGCAAAACTAAGGTTTCAAAGGATTGGCTTTTGGTGGGAATCGCGCAAAAAAATCAAACCAAAATGAGAAAGAACGGCCGATCAAGAGAGCAATTATCAATGTGCCGATTCCAACGTCTCCTCCGAGAAAATAGCCAACTGTTAAAACTAGAATTTCAATAACTGCGCGGACAACTGTGAATGGCATTTTAGTTTTACCCGTAAACGCCAACATAATCCCGTCTCGCGGACCGGTGCCTAAGCCACAGGTAATGTATAAAGCGCCGCCAGCACCTGTAATAAACACACCAGTGAGAACAAGTACATATGCCATAAAAGTATTGGCTGGATGTGGAATGTAATCAACGCCGATTTGTAAACCGAATGCAAAGAAAATGGTATTTGCAATCGTTCCATACCCGGGTTTTAACGATAGTGGGATCCACATCAAGAACAGAGACAGGCTAATTAGAAAGAACGAAACACCTAAAGCCAATCCAGTTTGGACTGAAATTCCTTGGGCAAGGACGGTCCAAGGCGCTGTTCCGAGGCCTGATTGAACTGTGAAAGAGCCACCAATACCAAGAAAAATTATTCCTAGTGTGATCAGTACAACCCGTACCCACGAGATATCCCACAAATTGTCTGCAGTCCAACGAGTAATAGGAACTTCGTGTTTGGGTGCAACTATTTCAATGAATTTCTTCCGGGCCTTCTTGAACCAACTACTCATCTCTAAGCCCAAAATGTATGTTGATCAATTAGAAGCCTAATGCTGAATTCCTTTTAATGTTGCCACCGCTTCAGGTGAAAGAGAAACATCACCTACGGGAAGTCGCATAGTGCCCAAGTTAGAGTTATTTAGGATTTTTCCGGCTTCTTTCACTGCAGAAATAATGTCACCAAACACAAATTCTGGCTTTAAGAAACCATTAACAGTGTCGATCACAAACTTCAGCGTCTCTTCAGCTTCCTGAATCCGACCCCCTCGATAATCTCTATACACCGATGCCATGTGCGAAGGAAAGATGTTTCCGAGTCCGCAAATTCCGCCAGATGCACCTTTCTGCAAAGCTTGAATCAGCAAACTATCTGAGCCAACTAATACTTTAACTTTCTTGCTTAAGAAATCTTCGGCAGAGCTAATGATTCCTGAAGAGTCCTTGACGCCCCAAATTGGGATCTGCGAAGCAACCGAACTTGAAATAGTCACGACAGTCGCTGGGATGTTGTAGGCAATGATTTGGTGTGTAGTCTTTCGGGCAATCAATCTGTAAAACTCAATGAGGTTTTCATCTGTCACTGGTCTGTAATAACTTGGCGGCGAAACCATGACGCCGGCGATTGGAAGCTCTTCAGCAAACTCTAGATATTCCTGAATTTCGGCTAATGAGTTTGAGATGATGGTTGGGATCAGCAACTTCCCATTTGTAATGTTGAGAAGGTCAGTAGTGACTCGCTTTTTCTCAGCTAAAGAGAGCGAACTGCCCTCACCAAAGGTTCCAAAGGGGACTAATCCGGTGACACCTTTGCTTAAGAGCCATGCCCCATGTTCCTTAGTGGCCGCGAAATCCACCTTTTGATCCTTATTAAATACAGTGAATTGCGGAACGAATAGACCCTCAATCATGATTTCCGACCTTTCCATCTCTATCCCTGGTGTGAATTGGGTACCCCACTCACCCCGTTACCTCGTGTAACGGTCCTATAACTTCCATGAAAATACCCGCCACGGCACTATCAATTGTGTGTCCTGGCACACTATAGTCCTGTTAATCGTTAACCGTTCACAAAGGAGGACGTTCAATGAAGGCAAAGTCAATTGGTCGCATCGTCGCGGCCATTGCAACATTCGGACTAGCAGTAGGTGCCTTGGTTGGTGTGCAATCTGCACAAGCAGCTACTGGTTCAAACTGCGGTGTTAAGGCAACATCAAAGAATGCCGTGTGTGATGTTGTCACATATGGTGCTCTTCACAGAGTTCAGTCACTAGATCCAAACGTTCCAGTTGGTGGATACACCGAAGGTCAGATGGCATATCTTGTTCAAGGCAAGCTATATCGCTTTGATGCAAGCGGAAAGCCACGTCGCGACCTCGTTGCATCATCTGAGACAAGCGCAGATGGAAAGACAATCACACAAACATTGCGCGATGCCAAGTACTCAGATGGAACAGCAATTACTGCGGCAGATGCAGTTAATTCATATAAGCGTTGGGTTGATCTAAAGATTTCATCTTCATATATCGAACCAGTTCAGACAGTTGTCGCTAAGGATGCAAAGACTTTGGTGTGGACTCTGAAGCGCCCATACCCAGATTTCAACTTTGCGCTAGCACAACAGTTCTTGGGAATTCACCCAGCAGGAAAGACAGATACCGAAGCTAAGGCAAAGGAATATTTTAAGAATCCTGTCGCTGGTGGTCCAATGATGGTAAAGACTTTTGTACCAGGAACAGATAACTTTGTTCTGGTTGCAAATCCAAATTACTGGGCTAAGTCACTTGTCAAGGAACTCCGCGTTGTAACTATTCCTGATGGAAATACACGTCTTGCAGCATTCCAATCTGGAGCAATCGATTATGCAATGGAGCTTCCACTAAGTGCTAAGACCATCAAGTGGGACACTAAGCAATTCCGCGTAACTGGTGAACAAGATTCAGGTACGTTCATGTTGGCATTTAACATGGGTGCACTGCAGCCAAATAAGGCGCTGCTAGATGCTCGAGTTCGCCAAGCAATTTCACTGGCTGTAAATCGTGCAGCAATCATGCGTACTGCATTTGCAAATCTTGGTAAGCCAAATTGCGGACAGCAATTTAACTTTAACAACGATTATGTCGTGTGTTCATTACCAAAGAATGGTGCACCTGATCGAGCAGCAGCACGTAAGTTGTTAGCTGCTGCGGGTTATCCAAATGGATTCAAGGTAAACATGAAGGTGCCTAACCGCATCTTCTGGCAGGATGCAGCTCAGGTTGTTAAAGACAGTTTGAAGCTTGTTGGAATTGATGTAACCATCGATATGGTTACACCAGATACAGCAATCACACCTGTAATTAACAAGAAGGACTGGGAAATGATGTGGTTTGGAAACAACGCAGCAACTCCAATTCTTCAGCTTTCTAACTGGTTCAAGCCAGGTGGAGTATGGGCTGTAAATGCAAATATTCCGGACTCAGCACTTGCAGAAACCACTAAGTTGCTCAACGAGGCATCAGCAAGTGAGAGCGCATCAGTTATCAAGGAGAAGTTAACGGCTGTTGAAAAGATCGCATTTGACCTTTCAACATTCATTCCAATTGGAAACCGCTTCTATCTCTCTGGTAGCCGAATTGGTGACAACATCGCCGAAGCGCTATTGCCAGGTCAGTTGCAATTCGTAATTGCGACTAACCCAGCCCTTCCAAACGACTAAGGATTAATTAGTCAGCGGTTAGCGATACGCCAAGTTAATCGAGGGTACTTGGCACATTGTCGAGAGCCTGGGTGTCCCTACTCAAGGGGCACCCAGGCAATCGATTTTTCATGTAACTAGATAAATATCAACATGGAAGGTGAATACTTAGCCCGTGAATAGAAATGTATTTCTAAGGAAACTGCTGGGACGATTGATTCGTACTTTGTCTATTTCCTTCTGGGTTATGGTGATTTCGTATTCACTTATTAGGCTTTCACCTGGCGATCCTGCAGAAGCCCGTTTAGGTGCCGGAGCTGATCCTGCGGCGATCGATAAGTTGCGAGAAGACCTTGGGCTCAATGAAAATGCCGTCGTCCAGTTTTTTAATTACTTTAAAGGGGTTTTACAAGGTGATCTTGGAGTCTCCCTTGTAAATGGCGTAGATGTGCTTGAAACAATCAAGCGGACCTTTCCACTGACTCTGACATACATCGTACTTTCAGTTTTTTTTGCATTCCTCATTTCGATTCCGATTGGAACTATCATCGGCTGGTCAAACAAGGCTTCGGCCGTCTATGTTTTTAGAGGAATCACTTCAATAGTTATTGCAACACCTAACTTCTTCATTGCCATGATTGGTATTTTATTCTTTAGCGTCAAGCACAATTGGGCTCCAGTTTTTGGTTATGTGAGTGAATTCCCAGGCAACTTAAAGTTTTTGTGGCTTCCGATTTCAATTAACACGTTGATTTATGTAGCAATTATTTCTAGAGTTCTTCATACATCTGTAGTCGACACAAGAGCGGAAGAGTTTGTAGAAACAGGAATTATCCGTGGTGTAAGTCGTCCCCGATTTTTCTGGTTCTATATTCTTAAACCATCCCTAGCCCCAACAGTCGTCTTAGTCTCTTACATCATGGGAACAATGCTTGGTGGAACGGTAATTTTAGAGACGATTTTCTCCCTACCAGGTGTCGGTCGAGAACTAGTTGCTGCAGTACTGGCAAATGATTATCCGATGGTTCAAGGGATTCTTCTTTTCTTTGGAGTTATAACGGTGTTCTTAAGTTTTATCGGAGATTTGTTAGCTTATTCCCTTGATCGGAGAGTAAAGCTATGAGTATGGATAAGGCATTTCAAGCTAATTCTTCTCGCAAGGAAAGAATTAAAGAATGGATCGCACGTCCTGGTGGATTTGGAATTATCACAGGCTGCGTCATGTTTGCCGCAATTACTTTGATGGGATTCATTTATCCTCTAGTAGGCCCATACGGTTCTGATGAATTTGTTGGCGACTCACTAAAAGGCCCATCACTTTCACACCCAATGGGCCTAGATCAACTAGGCCGTGATGTAATGACACGTGTTTTTTCAGCCGTGCCATCCGATATTGGAATCGCCTTTCTTGGCGTAACTATTCCATTGATAATTGGAACAACTGTTGGAATACTTTTAGGAATCACAAAGAATAAATATATTCTCAGCACTGTTAGTTCACTCATCGACGGTATTAATGCATTCCCTCTTTTGATTATCGCAATTGCGATGGTCGCGTTTTTAGGTCCAGGACTCATTAATGTCGTCATTATTTTGGCACTAATGAGTTGGGCTAGGTACGCTCGTATCGCAAGAACTAAAGCTGTCGTAGTGCTGCAACAAAACTATATTGAGGCGACTACGTTGATGGGTTATTCCAAGCGTCGAGTCATAGCAAAGCATGTGGCACCGAATGTGACATCAGAGAGCTTTGCCTACGCCCTTAGTGATTTTATTTTGGTAATCATCATTGTCTCGGGTCTTTCATTTTTGGGTTTTGCTGCGCGGCCACCAATGGCCGAGTGGGGTGCGATGATTGCTGATGGTCGAACTTTTATCGGTCAAGCATGGTGGCTTACAGTCTTCCCAGGCCTTGCACTGTGCTGGTCTGCTATTTCGCTCTCATTCATTGTTGAAGGTCTTTCTCGCAGAGATCGGGGAGAATCATGAGCAAACCATTGGTTCAAATCGATTCACTTCGGATTGACGTAAAAGTCACACGTACTCGCAGATTGACCATCGTTAACAGTGCTTCGTTCGATGTCCAATCAGGGCAGTTATTGGGCCTTATTGGTGAATCTGGTTCGGGAAAGACAATGTTATGTCGTTCTTTGGTTGGCACATTGCATCGTCGTGGTGCCTACATTAATTCGGGATCCCTGACATTCAACGGGATTGATCTGGTTAATGCCTCACCAAAGGAGTGGCGTGACATTAGAGGTAAAGAAATTGGCTACATCCCACAATCTGCATTAGCTGGGCCAAATCCTGTTTTAACGATTGGCGCACAGATGGCTGAAGCAATTCAGCTAGGGGAAAAGATGGACAAGAATGTTGTTCGCAAGCGCGCTTTAGAGCTGCTTGAAATCGTACAAATACGTCGCCCCGAAGTCGTGCTGAAGCAGTATCCGTACGAACTTTCAGGCGGTATGAAACAGCGAGTGATGATCGCATGTGCGATCGCCCGCGAACCCAAGCTAATTGTTGCCGATGAACCAACGACTGGACTAGATGTAACGGTTCAAGCAGAAATTATGCAGCTTCTTAAACAAATTCGTAAGGATCTAAATACTTCGATCATTCTTGTGTCACATGATCTTCCTTTGATCAATGAGGTTTGTGATGACATCGTCATCATGCATGCGGGTGCAACGGTAGAAAAGATTCCTTCCGCAATTATTGAAGCCACTCGTCATCCATATACTGAAGCTCTCTACAAATCCAGAATCGATTTAGTTGAACCTCGTGGAAAGCTGGTAACTATCAAGGGTCAGCCTCCAACAGTTGGTGACTGGCCAACAGGTTGTCGTTTTGCAGCACGTTGTGATTACGCAAAGCCAGGGTGCTCGGCAGATGTGGAACTTCCGTTGATTAAAGTTGGACAAAATCACACAACTGCTTGTATCCGCCAAGCAGAAATTTGGGGGAAGTAATATGAATTTGCTCGAAGCGTTCGACGTAAGTGTGACTTTTAAAGCTTTTGGGTATGAAGTCCAAGCGGTAAAAAATGTGAATTTTGCTTTGCCTCAGGGCAAAGTCGTAGGAATTGTTGGAGAGTCCGGCAGCGGCAAATCAACATTTGCACGTGTTCTATCTGGCCTGCAAGCGCCCACAAACGGCTATGTCACCTACTTAGGAGCTCCGATTCAAGACGGCAAAGAGATTTATAAAGGTGAGCTGCGCAAAGCGGTACAGATGGTTTTCCAAGATCCTTATGGGAGTTTAAATCCACGGATGCGCATTGTTAATGCGGTTTCAGAAGCGGTTCGAGTTCACCAAAATCCGAATAAGGCAGAAGCCCAGCAGATTGCCCTCGACCTTTTGAAGCGCATGGGCATTAGTGAAATTGATGCCTTCAAATACCCAAGCTCTCTTTCCGGTGGCCAGCGCCAGCGCGCTTCAGTTGCCAGAGCCCTTTCTGTCCAGCCAAAGATTTTGATTGCCGATGAACCGACTTCAGCAATTGATCAAAGTGCGCAATCTCAACTTCTTGAACTCTTTAGTGAACTAATAACTGATGGCTTATCAATTGTGCTGGTATCTCATGACCTAGGGGTAATTCGCTATTTAACTGATGATGTCTATGTCATGCAAAATGGCGAATTCGTTGAGTCAGGATCTTCGACTAAGATTTTTGAAAACCCATCAAATAGTTACACACAAAAACTAATTGCTTCAATTCCATCATCTGGCAAGAAATAGATAACTTGTGAACCAAGTTGTTTGGTGTCAGTGGAATGATGTAGCAATCCCTGATGGTTGGAAATTAACTAGCGCTCCTTTAGAGACTATGAGTCCAAGTGATTTGTCTGAAATAACAATCTATGTGCCGAAATACATGGGTGGCAAAAAAGTACTAGAACCAACAGCAGTGATGCCTAATCTTAAGATTTTGCAACTTTTGATGGCTGGGTATGAGGATGCAATTCCATTCATGCGAGATGGCCAAATTTTGTGCAATGCCCGCGGCGTACATGATTTCTCAACCTCAGAGCTAGCAATTTCGTTGATGTTGGCGCACTTCAAAAACCATCGTGACTTTGCTCTTAATCAAAGCCAGAACCTTTGGAATCATAAAACTGCAGGTTCTATTTACGGCAAAAAAATTGCAATTGTTGGAGCTGGTTCGATTGCTCAGCGATTAAAGGCGATGCTCACCCCTTTTGAGTGCGCAGTAACCACTTTTGGACAAAGCGCCAGAGAAGGCGTTGAAGCGATCTCTACAGTTCACGCAGCTCTAGGTAGCTTTGATTGTGTAGTTCTATTGGTGCCCCTAACGGCCGGAACACGCAACCTTGTTGATGCAAAATTTTTGGGTGCTATGAAAGATGGAGCCCTTCTGGTCAATGTTGCGAGAGGTCCGGTGGTTAATACCGATGCTTTGTGCGCAGAATTGAGCACAAAAAGATTGTTTGCCGCATTAGATGTTACCGATCCCGAACCACTTACTGCAGGGCATCGGCTATGGAGTTATGACAATTGCACGGTGATTCCTCACGTAGGTGGGGACTCTGCCGCATTTGAGCCACAAGCTCGTGTCTTTTTAGCGACACAATTTGAGAATTGTGCGCAAGGTAATCAACCAATGAATGTAATTGATTGGGAAAACCAGTGAACTTTTCAGTGATTGCTTCATTTGCAGTGGCTCCCGAGTCGGTCGATTCTTTTGAAGAAAAACTGAAGAAACTGGCATCGATAACACGACAAGAACCTGGGTGTCTAGAGTATGAGGTTCAGAGAAATTCAGAGGTTGAGGGTAGTTACTTTATTGTTGAAAAGTATGTGAGCTACGAGGATTATCTTTTACATCGAGATAGCGCGCATATATTGGAATTTAGAGCGGCAGTTAAAGATCTATTCACCCAACCACCAATTGTTTTTCGTGGCACCAAGGCTTGGTAAAAAGTTTTAAATCTCTGATTCAGCGACGTGCTTTTTAGATGGTTTATTTTTTGCCTTTTGGTTGAAATACACAAACCAGCCATAAGCTGCGGCAATAATTAAAAATGGCGCCTCTGATGCAAGGGCTGCGATGAAATCAATACCAACTCGAGATGGTCTAAATCTATCCACAATCATTGTTATCACAAGGGCTGATCCAGCAAATGCCAATGGGGGAGTAACGACTGAAACATAGGTCGTACCGTCGCGGCCAAAACGCAGTGAGCCAAATAATGCCGCACAAATTGCAATTCCGGTAAGGATTCCAACGCCAGAGCGGATTGTCATTTCAATGAAAACAAAGAAGCCGATGAAGATGGTCTGTAGTACAACGATTCCCTGTTTTTTTAAACCAGGGCCTTGAATCTGGATCTTTTGTAATGTGCTCATTATTCATCTACCTCTTCTGCATCGATGTAATCATCACTGCTATCTAACTCTGCATTTTTAAGATCTCGAACCGCACCTGGCGCCTCAGGATATTCGATGGCTAACTTATCTTTATCGCCGGTAACTCCCAAGTTATGAATTCTTCGAGCAGGTGCAAGAACAGTCTTTTCAGCTGTCGGCACCAGATCTTCGTACGCCTTAGAGGTTTGAGAAATTGCCTTTCCGACCGCCACAATTTTAGTGTGCAGCAGAGTGATGTTCTTCAGAAAGGTACTTGCCACCTTTTGGATTTCGTCAGCATTTTCCGCCAATTTATTGCGAGTAAAGATGTATCCGATAGTGCGCAACAAAGCCATCATCGATGTTGGTGTTGCAATTGTTACGCCAACCTTGAACGCCTTTTCTAGAAGCATAGGATCAAGGCGAAGTGCTTCGGACAAAAGAGTTTCAAAGGGAACAAAGAGAACTACAAAATCAGGCGAGCCTTGTGATTTGTGATAGCCACGCTTGGCAAGGGCTTCTACGTGCTTCAACAGATCCTTTGTGTGTTGCTGCAAGTACTGATCTCGCTCTGCTTGATCATCGGTACCAAAAGCTTCGAGGAAACGCTCAAATGGAAACTTGGAATCAATAAATAATTGCGAGCCGCCAGGCATATTGACGGTCACATCTGGAATACCAGAAGAGTCAGCATCAGTTGTGGAACGTTGCGCCGTGTATTCATGACCTTCGCGCAGGCCGGCACCTTGTAGCAATAGTTCTAGTTGAGCTTCGCCAAATTTTCCACGGGTTTGTGAATTAGATAGTGCACCAGCAATTTTCTTAGTTTCATCAAAGATAGATTCAGAAGCACGGCGCATTTCTAGAATCGTTGTGTTGAGTTTTGCTTCAGCCTCAGTACGGATTCGGTTTGCTTCATTAGATTGCGATGTCAGCATTGAAACAGAGTCTTTGACCGCAACTAGTTCAGCGTTTAGCGTGATAGCTGTTTCAGTCTTTTTGCGCTCTGCTTCTAATTGAATTTTGTAATCAACCAGCAAGGCTTGATTGCCAGCCGAATCCTTGGATTTCAGGGAAGAAAAGAGGTATCCGATCGCAGATCCTGCGATCAGTCCTATTAATAAGGTCACTACGTATGCGGGCATGGGCCTATCGTGGCAGGGAGCACTGACAATCCCGCGTAGGCTAACCCCAGTGAGCCTCTCAATCGGAATCGTCGGACTGCCAAATGTGGGAAAGTCGACCCTGTTTAATGCCTTAACCAAAAACAACGTTTTGGCCGCTAACTACCCCTTCGCCACGATCGAGCCCAATGTGGGAATGGTGGGAGTTCCAGATGATCGCTTGGCCAAGCTAGCCACAATTTTCGGATCAGAAAAACTACTTCCAGCCGTTGTTTCATTCGTCGATATCGCCGGAATCGTTAAAGGCGCATCCGAAGGTGCGGGCCTTGGCAACAAGTTCCTGACAAATATTCGTGACACCGATGCAATCTGTCAGGTAATCCGCGTTTTTAGCGATGGCGATGTTGTTCACGTTGATGGTCGAATCGATCCAGCATCTGATATGGAAACGATTAACACAGAATTAGCGCTCGCAGATTTGCAGACAATTGAAAAGGCAATTCCTCGTCTCGAGAAAGAGGCACGTGTAGCAAAAGAGAAGGCGCCAATTCTAGAAGCTGTAAAAGCTGCAAATGATTGGTTGCAATCTGGAAAGCCATTGTCACAAAGTTCAATTGATCGCGAACTCTTGGCCGAGCTACATCTTTTAACTGCAAAACCATTTTTATATGTATTTAATGTTGATGCTGCCGAAATTAATGATCCCGAGCTAAAGTCAAAGTTGCAGGCACTAGTTGCTCCAGCTGAAGCAATTTTCTTGGATGCAAAAACAGAAGCAGAACTCGCAGAACTCAGTGATGAGGATGCATTGGAATTGTTGCAATCAATTGGTTTGAAAGAACCAGGTCTTGCAACCTTGGCACGTGTTGGTTTCGATACCTTGGGATTGCAGACATATTTAACTGCAGGCCCAAAGGAAACTCGCGCGTGGACGATTCACAAAGGTGACACCGCACCCATGGCCGCTGGTGTTATTCATACAGATTTCCAAAAGGGATTTATTAAGGCTGAAATCGTCAGCTTTGAAGATCTCATTGCCGCGGGAACCATGGCTGAAGCGAAAGCTAAAGGTAAGGTTCGCATGGAAGGCAAGGAATATGTAATGGCCGATGGAGATGTAGTGGAGTTCAGATTCAATGTCTAAGACGCAAGCACACCTAAAGGATCTACCTGTAAAGAAGCGCGAAGACCTGCGTAACGTAGCGATCATCGCTCACGTTGACCACGGTAAAACAACATTGGTTGATGCCATGTTGTGGCAGTCCGGCGCATTTGCAGCACACAAGGTTCAGGGCGAAGGCCAAGACCGCATGATGGACTCAATGGATCTTGAGCGCGAAAAGGGAATTACGATTCTTGCCAAGAACACAGCTGTTAAGCGCGGCAACACAATCGTTAACATCATTGATACTCCAGGCCACGCAGACTTTGGTGGCGAAGTAGAGCGCGGACTTGAAATGGTTGATGGCGTTATCTTGTTGGTAGACGCATCAGAAGGCCCACTGCCACAAACACGTTTCGTTTTGCGTAAGGCACTTGAAAAGAACCTGCCAGTAATTCTGTTGATCAACAAGGTTGACCGTCCAGATTCACGTATCGCTGAAGTTGTTGACGAAGCATACGAACTGTTCCTTGATCTTGGTGCCAATGAAGAGCAGATTGAATTTCCAGTTGTGTATGCATCAGCAAAAGCTGGCCGTGCATCATTGACGCGTCCTGCAGATGGTGGAATGCCAGAAGAGACAAACCTAGATGTTTTGTTTGACACAATCTTTAGTGCAATTCCAGCACCTGAATATCACGAAGGTGCACCATTGCAAGCACACGTTACAAACCTTGACTCATCTCCATTCTTGGGTCGTCTTGCACTATGTCGTGTGCGCGAAGGTGTTATCAAAAAGGGTCAATCTGTTACATGGATTAAGACAGATGGCACAACAGAGCGCGTAAAGATTTCAGAGCTATTGATTACTGAAGCACTAGATCGTGTTCCTGCATTAGAAGCCCATCCTGGAGACATCATTGCGGTGGCTGGTATCGATACAATCACATTGGGCGAAACACTTGCTGATAATGAAAATCCACATGCGCTTCCATTAATCATCGTTGATGAACCATCTATTTCGATGACAATCGGTATCAATACATCTCCACTAGCGGGCAAGAGCGGCAAACTGCTTACTGCGCGCCAAGTTAAGGGACGTTTGGATGCAGAGCTAGTTGGTAACGTTTCATTACGCGTACTAAATACTGATCGTCCAGACACATGGGAAGTTCAGGGTCGCGGAGAACTTCAGCTAGCTGTTCTGGTTGAAATCATGAAGCGCGAAGGATTCGAACTAACTGTTGGTAAGCCACAGGTAGTTATTAAGAAAATTGATGGAAAGATTCACGAACCGATGGAGCGCTTAACAATTGATGCACCTGAAGAGTACTTAGGTGTTCTTACTCAGTTGATGGCGCTTCGTAAGGGTCGCATGGAGCAAATGGTTAATCACGGAACCGGTTGGATCCGTCTTGATTACAAGGTTCCATCACGTGGACTTATTGGTTTCCGTACTGAGTTCTTAACTGAAACTCGCGGAACTGGTTTGCTCCACCACGTATTTGATGGTTACGAGCCTTGGTTCGGAGATATCCGCACACGCGCAACTGGATCACTTGTTTCAGACCGCATGGGAACAGTTACTTCATATGCACTTTATGGAACACAAGATCGCGGAACTATTTTCGTAGAGCCAGGCGATGAAGTGTATGAAGGTATGGTTATTGGCGAGAACTCTCGTAACGATGACATGGACGTTAACTGTGTTCGTGAAAAGAAGCTGACAAACATGCGTGCTTCAGGTACTGATGAATCAGAGCGTTTGATTCCGCCTAAGAAGCTCAACATGGAAGGTGCTCTTGAATTCTGTCGCGAAGATGAGTGCGTTGAAGTAACACCTGCTGTTGTTCGCATCCGTAAGGTTGTTCTCAACGGCGACGAGCGAGCACGTGCTACATCTCGTGCGAAGAAAGCGAACTTAAACGCTTAATTAAGCAGGAAAATTAACAACGAGTCGATACCCGTGTCCCGGCACGGTATCGACCGTTTTTTTGCCATTTAATATTCCAACCCATGAATCAATTACCGCTGTACCGACGCCTGAGTCAACAAAATCTAAATCAGTGCCCGGGCCGTCATCTGAGATCAGAACCTGTGTCTTACCGACTGAATCCGTAGTTACAGAAACAAATACGTTTTTTGCAGGCCCATGAACAAAAGCGTTCAGTAAACCTTGCTCAATTATGCGATGAGAACCCAAGAGATTGAGTGAATCCAGCGCTTCGCTAGCGGAATCTATTTGAATCAACACTTCCATGTTGGATTCATATTGCTTAGTAAGAGATTCGATTGAGCTTTTTAATCCACCTGCCTCAAAGTTAGGGGACAAGACTTGAATAATATCTCTTAGATCAGCGCTTCGAGTATTTTCCAAGCGGGCAATCGCGCGGTCGATTACTTCATTGACCTCATCAGATGCCGTTCCTTGAATCGACTTTAGTTTCATGCCAACAACCATGAGATCTGACTGCACCCGATCATGAAGGAAAGTAGAGGTTTGGCGTCGGATCGCCTCATCTAAGTTAACTAACTCTTCACGGTCTGCTTTTAATTGCTCAACCAATACATCAGCTTTTTCTAGACGTTCGATAATTACTCTTTCAGACTTGTGCATCAAGGCTAAAGTAGTCAGGGCCAAAATAAGAGTGGCAATGAAAATATTTATTGATAATGAAATAGGTGCTACATAATGATAATCAAACATCTTCTCTAGGATTGGATTGACAATTGGGGAGTAAAGCTCAAGGACTAGCATTGCCGTTGTTATCTCAAGAACATAGAGCAACAAACTTGAACTACTCCAAAATCGGTATTTTTGTAAAAGTACTGCAGATCCTGCAAAAAAAGATCCAGGTATAAGTGCAATCAGAATGATTACGCCACCTGCACGCCAGCGTTCAGGGCCCGCAGGCGTTTCTGCAACTAAATTTACAAAGCGTGAAAAGAAGAAGGCAAAGAAGAATAGGAAGATTAGATAGGGGTTATATGGGTAAGGTCCAAAGAAGCCCAGGAATCTCTTCAATCTTTGAATCACTAGCTCATCCTCATTAATTCCATGTATTTCAGAACAGCAGCGGTCTTTAGATCATCACTTGGTGATGACTCAGGCAATAGAACTGCATAAGAACGTGAAAGCTCCTTGCGAACATATGAGTAACTAAGGTCTAGTTGAAGAGCAATATCTTGAGCGCTCTTACCTTGTGCGCTTAAAGACATAATTGAACGCTGACGCGGGGTCAATTGGAAGTAGATAGAGGATTGAACTTCAGCGTTTTCAACCTCCCCTGCCGATACCTGCTCCCAGTTTCCCTTGCCTGATGAAGTCAATTTGATGATGTCTACATAATCCTGAAGTTCCATCTCAGCTGATTTATCAAAGAATGACCAACCGCTTCGCATCGCCTTTGGCACTCGATTAACCATTTGTGAAACGGAGTATTGAGAGTAAATAACAATTCCTATGTACTCGTTAATGTTTCGAAGTGCGATTCCCAATTCAATTCCATTGAGCCCATTTTGATCCAAAGCAAAATCAATGAGTGCAACATCTGCCTTGCGCACCAAAGTTCTATTTAATACTTCATCAGAGTTTGCGAATGAACCAATAAGTTCTAAATCCTTGGAATGCGAGAGCATCTCGCCCAAGATGCGACGAAGTGCTGAGTCATTCTCAACATAGAGCAACCTGGTCGATCTCATGTCTGATTTTCTCATGAAGCAAGTAAAGCAGAGTGATTCTGTGTCACATTTGTTCCCTTTTGTTTGATGGAGTCACAGATGTATTGGTTTGAAACTTCTTTACACCTATTTATTTGATGCCATAAATACTTATTTACGCTTTCTATATGAGTATCCCAAAAAGGATTAACCGCGTTTCACTTTCAAATTTCCTTGCAATTTTATTAGCTATTTCTAGTTTGCAGTTAATTTCGATTGGCTCAGCTCCTACGGCATCTGCGCTTACTTGGATTGACATTGCGGCGCCAAGCGGTGGATGGCAAGCAACTAGTAATTGGAACATGATTCGTACAAACTCTGACGGATCAGTAATCGGCGTTGGCTCTCAGGGGGCGGTAAGTGTAAACAACGGTCATTTCTATATGTCACGAGATTCCGGTTCCACATGGACTCTAACAGGAACTGGCTCAGTTAATTATGGAATTGGAAGCCTTGCGGTGAGTGGTGATGGCACAAAAGCTATTGCTGCCCCCGTTGCTGAACAGATGCTCCGTTCAGTTTTTACTAGTGGTTCATGGAGTAATAACAAAATCACTTGGACCGGATCTGATAACTGGAAGCCGGGTGTTGCAAATGGCCGATGTAGTTTCATCGGTCCAAACTGGGAATCCCTCGCGACATCTTCTGATGGTTCAAAGTGGATTGCTGGTGTTCGTGATGAAAGTTGTGTGTATACATCGTCTGATTACGGTTCGACTTGGTACGGAACTGCGCTTGGTTCAGCTAACTACGGTGTTGCCATGAGCTCAAACGGTTCGATCAAAATGTCCGCCAACGCGGATGGAAAGTTGTATAGATACTCTGGATCTAGCTGGTCCGCACTCACATCTTCAAGCCTGCCGGCGACACCCGGTTGGTGGAGAGTTGCATGTGACTCAACTTGCACAAAGATGGCCGCCGTTCTAAATGGCCAAGGAAAAATCTTCGTAACTTTAGATTCCGGCGCAAATTGGTCCTCTTACGGCACAAATCTCACTTATACCGATCTATCAATGAGCGAAGACGGGTCAATTCTTGCGGCTACTTCTGGAACTGATGTTTTTATATCCCAAAATTCAGGATCTACTTGGGCCGCTCAATCTTTAACAGGTGGAAAAACTTGGAAGAGCGTTACTGTAAGTGGTGACGGGAAAAAGATCTATGCCGCAGCTTATGATGGAACAATCCGCACAACTGCAATATTGGCCTCACAGACGATAACTTTTAATGACCCATCAGACATGACCTTTGGGGATCCAGATCAAGCAATTACAGCTACATCATCAAGTAATTTATCAGTGACATTAACAAGCAGCACGCCACTGGTTTGTTCTATCGTTTCCAACAGTATTCGTATCGTTTCTGCTGGAACTTGTACCATTACAGCTAGCCAAATTGGTAACTCAAATTATAGTGCAGCAAATCAGGTTTCAAATGATGTAATCATATCTAAAAAGGCTTCAACTATTTCCGCTTCAGGTAGTACATCTTTTACTTACAACGGATTACCACAAGGCCCTGCTTCGTCAAATGTCACAGGTTCAACCGGAACTGTTACATATTCATACTCGGGGAGCGCCCCCACGACTTATATAGCTAGCGCAACTAAGCCAACGAATGTCGGTAGCTATGTAGTTACGGCCACTGTCGCCTCAGATACTAATTATCTCAACGCAACTTCTAGTTCTTATGCCTTCAGTATTTCAAAAGCGCCACTAACAATTACAGCTTCTTCTCCAACCGTTCTATTTGGTGCAAGCGTTCCATCTATCACCCCGACGTTTTCAGGTTTGGTAAACAGTGAGTCTTCGTCGGTGGTTACTGGTTGGACGTGTTCAACCATCTACACAACTACTAGTGCCGTGGGCACATCCCCAAGCACAAGTTGTAGCGGGGGAACTGCAAGCAATTACACAATCTCCTCCTACAACTCTGGAGCTGTAACCATTAACAAGGCAACACCAACATTGAGCAATTTCGCTAATGTTTCTAAGACTTATGGAGCATCTACTTTTGATTTAACAGCTCCTACTGCAGCTACGCCAGGCACATGGAGTTATTCATCTGGAACCACTTCAGTGATTTCCATAAGCGGGAGCTCTGCAACCGTTGTCGGCGCTGGAACTTCGGTAATTACTGCGACATTTACCCCAGATGACACAACTAATTACAACTCCGGTGGAACCATCTCCATGACGGTGACGGTCAGTAAACCAACCATTTCAATCACGGCCTCTTCCCATACTGTGGCTTTTGGCGGGTCGGTTCCAACAATTACTCCTACATACTCAGGATTTGTTAACGGAGATACGGCTTCAGTTATATCTGGATTAACATGCTCAACGAGTTACACCACTACAACATCTGTAGGGACTACCACATCAACTTGCGCCGGAGCATCGGCGAGTAATTACTCATTTTCTTACACCTCGGGAGTTATCACTATCACTCAAGGTGATCAAACAACTGCGCTAACAATTAACACGAGATCTGTTACTTATGGCTCAACGCTTTCACTCGCTACGAGTGGAGGTAGTGGAATAGGTTCAAATTCCTTCAATGTAGATTCAGGACCATGCACGATTTCAGGTGCGACTCTCACGCCAACTGCGGCTGGAACTTGCATGGTTACCGCTACTAAAGCTGCAAATGGGAATTACTTAGCATCATCATCAATATCCACAGCCATTACTGTTAGCCCAAAGGGTTTAACGATTTCAGGACTATCTGGAAGCAATAAAGAATTCAATGGCACTCGATTAGGCACTGCGACTGGAACACCAACTTTGGTAGGCAAAGTGGGATCTGATGACGTTCTTTTAGGTGGAACTCCAACATTTACCTTTGCTTCAGCAAACGTGGCAAACGGGATATCACTTGTGGCATCTGGCTACACCTTGACTGGAACTACTGCTGGAAATTACACACTTACGCAGCCAACTGTTACTGCAAATATCACTGCTAAAGCTGCTCGTGTATCAGCAACGAATACAACTGTTGCTTATGGCGCTACAGTGACAAGTGGATTTACAACAAGTGGATTAATTTCACCAGATGCGGTCAGTTCAGCCTCCTATACATATACGGGTACTGGCACAGCTACACCTCCAACCGCCGTAGGTGTTTACACCGTGACGCCTTCAAATGCCGTCTTTAGTACTGGGTTAATTGGAAATTACACAATTACTTATGACACGGCGACAGTAACTATCTTGGCCAAGTACACAATTACATTTAACGCGAATGGTGGCCAAGTTTCAGGTGGCTCAACTTCTTCTGTTGACTTTGTAGTTGGCGATAATGCACTTTCTCTTCCAACACCTACACGTGCTAACTACACCTTTACAGGTTGGTACACACTCCAATCAAACGGTGTTCA
>JBAXPH010000005.1:0-33925 GCA_037132355.1 Actinomycetes bacterium | reverse complement strand
CCTTTCCGTTTTGCGCAGATTGATGCAGAAACTCGATTTCCAATAACTGCATCGGTTGGCAATGGGTGTCTAAATTTATGAACCCGATCAGCACCAGCAACACCTAAGAATGCAATCTCTAAATCAGCTTGCCACAACGAATGAGTGATTAATCCGGCAACGTCTATTTCGCGATCTGTGCTTTCTACTTGTTTCATCGCATTTCCAAGTGCCACGGCTGCATCCACACAAATCTCTTTAAAACGTTCGACATCAGAAGCGATTAAAGATGCTCGCATTATTTCAACTTCAACACCTAAGTCAATTCGGTCTGCACCGGGTTGATCGCTACCAACTTTTGATCCAGTTGGCAGTTGAGGGTCACGACCTTCTGACCACTTAACAGTTTGTACGGTTACTTCACTTGGCATTTCTTCTGCAATTAGGCGCGGTGCTTCAACAACATTTGTAATTGCTAGTGCCGAATCCTGGGTAATAATCAGATCAAAACAAGCCGCATCAATTGTTGTTGGAACATGTGCACGTCCTGCAATTGCCCACGCTAAATTTGGATTTCGACGAAGGACAAACGCATCTAGTCCCTTAGTCTTCATGAGATCACGAAGTGGCTGAATACGTTGATTAAATGCGCTCATGGAATTAAGTCTATTCCCCATTGTTGTTTAACTACTTCAAAGGCTGGTGGAATTGATGAATGGAATTGGACTGCGGTTGCGGCCCACTGCGCTGCTATTTCCAAAGATTGAGCAGCAGTTAATTCGTAGGCGATTCCTGCGAGATAGCCTGCGATAAATGCATCACCCGCACCTGTGGTGTCTTCTACTTCAACTTCGTACGCGGGCTGCTTGATTTCATCACTGCCGCTATATGCAACGGAGCCATTGATACCATCGGTCAGGACTATTGAAGTAAACCGACCTAGATGGTCTAACGGATTCAAGTCACTGGAAAAATCATTTCTAGATCCAATAAGTAAGTCAGCATGAGTCACAGATACATCAGCAAGTGCACCTGCACCAACAACTGTAAAACATCCAGCAGCTTGTGCACTCTTTAGGTCTCCAAGGAACTCTTCACGCCACAAAATAAACGCAACAACTTCTCCAGCTTTGAATGGAACATTGTCCATTCTAAGTTCGCGCAAATGTGGAGTACTCATTGAGATAATAGTTCGTTCAGATTTTTCATCTACTAAAACCAATGCATGGTTAGATTTATCATCGATTTTAGTAATTATTAGATCTGTAATTAGGCTCTGTTGTAACTCGCTTAACAACTGCGTGCCGATGTCATCATTACCTATATAACTCACAAAGCCTGTTTCAACTGAAGCGGTACACAATCCAAGTGCAACATTTGCAGAAGTTCCACCAGTTCTCTCTTCCGTGCGAAGTGAATTCATGAATGAGCCTGGGGTTGGAAATTTGGAGACATAGACAACGGTGTCTAATGAAATCGGGCCCTGCACCCAAACTTTTTTAGCCATAGACCTGCTCCAACATCTCTGCACACTCCCGAAGATCTGTCTCAATCTCATCCCACTTAACATCATTGAGCCAAAGAATGGAATAGAAATCAGCCTTTTCTGGCCAGCGCGCAACAAAAAGTGCACCAGCTAAGGCTGCAACAGTGTCAGTATCTCCCCCTAAGGAACATGCGAGTGCAAATGCTTCAGCACAATTTTCGGCATGTTGAACTACCCACACAACCGCTTGCAATGTTTCTAACGGATCAAGTGAAATTCCTTCAGTTGGCGGATTCCAATCTGAATAATCGGGAAACTCTTCTCCTGCAAAAAGTCCCGCTGCAATTTGAGCGCACTCAACTGCTTTAGGTGACTTATGAGTTACTTCTACAAGCGCCTTAATCCATTCATTACGATTTTCTTTTAGATACAACCCACACAGGGCAGTCCGCATGATCGCGCCATTTGTATCCCCAATATTTCCGCGTTCGCCGTCTTTTACCTCTAAACCAAGTGCAGTTCTGGTCGTTGGCCCAAGTCCCCTCAAACGCGGAACAGCTTTACGTAATTCTTCCAAAAAGAATGCAGCAGCATCTGTTGGTGTCTTCTTGCTCAATGACTTTATTGTCAATATCGAAAGTAGCGTGTCATCGCTGACTCCACCCAAGGGCCATCCAACTTTTGGTAATAAAACTTGTGGAATATCTTTTGGTGTTTGTTCTAAGAATTCATAATAAACACCAAAAGCATCACCGGCTGCATAAGCAAGGAGCGGGATTGATGCGCTGGGAAATTCAATCACTACAACCGACCAGCCTGGTGCACGCGCTTTAAAAACTCTTGCGTCTTTGGATTCTGCGGATTATGAAGCACCTGATCTGCAGTTCCTCGCTCAACAATGTTTCCTGATTCTAAGAAACAAACTTCATCAGCAACCTGCGTGGCAAAGCCCATTTCATGTGTAGCCAGCACCATGGTCATTCCATCGCTCTTTAAATCCCGAACAGCGGTTAGAACTTCATTAACTAGAACAGGGTCAAGTGCAGATGTGACTTCATCTAGCAACAACAAGCGTGGATTAACAGCTAACGATCGAATAATCGCAACACGTTGCTGCTGTCCCCCACTAAGGCGATCTGGATACTGATCAGCTTTATCTGAAAGATCAAAGCGCTTCAACAGTTCTAGTGCCGCTGTATTTGCTTCATCTTTACTTTTACCTTGCACCTTTATTGGCGAAAGCGTGATGTTTTCCAAAACTGTTTTGTGTGGAAAGAGATTAAAGGATTGAAAAACCATACCTAAGCGACGGCGGACATCATCTACATTGATATGCGGATCTGAAATTTCATCGCCATCTAAAAAGATTTGTCCGTCATCGATTGATTCCAGCAAATTAATACAGCGAAGCAATGTGGATTTACCAGATCCTGATGCGCCAATTAAAGCTGTTGCTGTGTGTTCCGGAACCGTCAACGAAAGATTGTTTAAGACAAGTTCGGATCCAAAGGATTTACGAATGTTAACTAGCTCTAAAACATTGCTCATCAGATTGCACCTTCAGAATTCTGGGCACTAGTGCGCTGTCTGATAGCACGGTCTGTGTAGCGAGTCATAGGAATTGTTATAAGCAAGAACAAGATTGCAGCTACAACATATGGTGTGTAATTAAAGGTTCGGCTGGCATTTATTTGAGCAGCCCGAACAGCATCCGTTACTCCAAGGATTGAAACTAAGCCAGTGTCCTTGAGCAAAGAAACAAAGTCATTTAGCAGTGGCGGAACAACACGTCGAATCGCTTGAGGTAAAACTACGTAACGCATAGTTTGACCTGAAGTTAATCCCAAAGATCTAGCTGCTGCTCGCTGGCTTGGGTGGATCGATAAAATTCCGCTACGAATAACTTCAGCAACGTAGGCTGAATAAGTAAGCACAACGGCGACAGTGCCCAAGAAAATTACATTGCTTGAAACGCCTTTTAAGCCAAGTGCCGGAACGCCAAACCCAACTAACAAAATAATCAAAATAAGTGGTGCGCCACGGAAAATATCAACGTATGCGGTTGCTAGAAATCGAAAGGGAGTCAGGGCCGGAGACTTTGTGGTCCGCATAAGTGCCAAGCCAAGTGCGATCACACCAATTGCCGCACCGCCAATGAAAGTTAACTGCAGATTGATCCACAAACCCTTGATGACAGTGGGGAATACTTCTTTTCCATATTGAATGTCAAAGAATGTGGACTTAACTGTTTCCCAGCCAGGTGAGGTAACAAGAATCGTTAGCAATGTTCCGAGCACGAGAATTGAAGAAGCCGCAGCAATACCTGCTTGCTTGCGGCTTATTGCACGCCTTGATTGGCGGCGTTGAATCTCACGTGAGCTTGGCGACCACGCAGAGTTTTGTGTCTCTGACATGGCCGCCAAACTACCGTGTTTACTTCTTAGTTTCTATTAAGGCTTCAATACAGGAGCGCCAGCATCAGTTGCTAGCCACTTATCTGTAATTGCTGCCAATGTTCCATCAGCTGTAATTGAATCTACTGCCTTTGAAACACATGAAGTTAGCTTGCTGCCCTTTGATAGCAAGAGACCGAACTGATCTCCAGCACCTGTTGATGGAAGCTGTCCAACAATTAGACCCTTTGGAACTTCAACACCTGAAAGGTAGAAAGCAGTTGGTAGATCTACAACTAGACCATCGATTTGCTTGTTCTTCAGTGCTGAAACACCAGCTGCGTTGTCGTTAAATACCTGAGGTGTTGCACCGATTTGGTTTGAAATCGCATCAAGTGAAGTTGTTCCTACAGCTGCACCAAGCTTTGCACCCTTGAGATCGGCAAGTGAAGTCTTTCCTTCGATCTTGCTTCCCTTATAAGAAACAATTGCTTGTGGAGCTGTGTAGTAAGGAGATGAGAAGTCAACTGCTTTTTGACGATCTGCAGTAATTGAGAACTGCTGCAAGTTAAAGTCAAAGTTCTTGTCTCCTGGTGTTACAGCAGAATCAAATGTTGTACGAACCCATACGACATCTGCTGCATCAAATCCAAGTTGCTTTGCAACTGCATACGCGACTGCCCCTTCAAAACCATTTCCAGTTTCTGGCTTGTCATCAATAATCCATGGGTAATAAGCAGGCTCCCCTGTTGCAATTGTTAGCTTGCCTTCAGTAACTGTTGCAAGATCTGCCTTTGCACATGATGCTGAAGCAGATGTTGCAGAGTCGCTCTTAGCGCAACCTGACAATGTAAGTGCAGCTGCAATTACAACAACTGCGAAAATTCCAAAACGCTTCTTCATAAATCCCCCAAAAAGTTGGCAATTAACAGAAAGAGTACTTTTCTAATTCTCGTGTGTCTAAGCGCAAACCAGTTGCAAATAGCCTGCCGAAAACATTGACGAGACTATAGTTCAAGACCATAATCTTGTATACATTAAACAATCAAAGGAAGCGGAGCCGTGATGTCTTACAAAGAGCTATTTGATGTGCGAGGCAAAACTGCGTTGGTTACTGGCGCACGAAAAGGCATTGGATTTGCAATTGCGAGCGCTTTGGCTGAGCATGGGGTAAATCTGATCGTTGTTAGTTCTCAGCAAACAGACAATGACGAACTTTCAAAGGTGGCCGCAAAAAATGGTGTCACCTACACAACCTTTGCGTGTGACTTTCGAAGCAGGCAGGACACCCTGGCATTGGTCGAAAAGATCAAGGACATCAAAATTGACATCCTTATTAACAATGCAGGCTTAGCTAATCGTGCTGAAGCTCTTGACCACAATGATGATCTGTGGGACCAAACAATTGAAATAGATCTAACTGCGCCATTTATCCTTTCTAGAGAAATTGGAAAAGGAATGGCACAACGTGGATACGGCAAGTTAATTTTTATTGCCTCAATGTGGAGCTTCCTCGGAGGCAAAAATGTCATTAGTTACACCGCCGCCAAAACAGCCCTTGCTGGATTAACACGAGGCCTATCCAATGAACTACTACCTTTGGGAATCACTGTAAATGCAATCGCACCTGGCTTTATTGAAACGGACATAACACAAGCCATTCGTAAGGATTCCGAGAGAGTTAATTGGATTACCGGTCGTATTCCTAAGGGTCGATGGGGCCAACCTGCTGACCTGGCTGGTGCCGCACTTTTCCTTTCCGCCCCAGCGTCAGATTATGTGAGCGGAATAGTGCTGGCTGTAGACGGCGGATTCCTCGCAAATTAATCAAAAATTTGCTCATTTTTTCTCAGAAAATACTTGACTTAGGTCACAGGTGAGAGGAGGCTCCACTCACTGTCAACTGCATACTGTTTACAACCTCTGTATTCATTGCGGTTTATTCCTAAGGGGGAAATATGGCAAAAGAAATAGCCTCAGCTAATTCTTCGGAGAATCTGTCTACCACCGGTCTCGGTCGTCGCGGTTTTCTAAAAGGTGCTGGCGCCGCCGCTGGTGTAGCAGCAGTCTCTTCAGTAGCTGGTGCACCTGCAGCACATGCAGCAAAAACTCAAGTCAACATCTCAACATGGATGGGATTTGAACCGGGACGTAAAGAAGCTTGGGAAGGAATCATTGCCAAGTTCAATGCACAAAGTACAACTACAGAAGTAAAACTTTCTGGTTGGCCTTTTGCACAATATGTAAACCAAGTTCTAACAGGACTAGAAGCTGGATCGCTGACTGATGATTTGATCATGTCTACTCCAGATCTTGCTGTTCGTTTATTTAAGAGTGGTTACTTCTTACCTTTGACTGAACCAATCAAAGCAGCTGGTGTAACTCCTAATCCAAAGATTCACGCATATGTAACTGATAAAGCTGGCGCATGCTACGGAGTAAGTATTGTTACAGTGAACTTCGGTTTGCTGTATAACTCTGAAATATTTGCAAAGGCAAAGATCAAGCCACCTACAACTCCTGAAGAGTTGTTATCTGCCGCAACCAAGTTGACTAAGAAGCCAAACCAATACGGTTTCTGGCATCCAAACATCATGGCTGAGCAAGGTGACTTCTGGTTCAATATGCAGAACTGGGTCAATATGTACGATGGCGTCTGGGCAGTTGGCAAGACACCAAAGGCAAACTCTCCAGAAGTTGTAAAGGCTCTTGAATTGTGGTTGAAGCTGTATAACGCAGCAATTCCAAAGGGAATTAATAACGCAGCTGCAGTTCAGTTAGCATCAAACGGACGCATCGCACAAGGATTCTGGGTTTCAGCAGCGGTTAACGTGCTGAAGAGTACTAATCCAAAGGTTTACGCAAAGCTTCGTTCAGTGCCGTTGCCTCATGCAAGCCACAAAGCAGCTTCACGTGTTCACCCAATTTCACTCAACAAGTTGGGCAAGAACAAGGCACAAGCAACTGAGTTCCTAACATGGTTGTTTAAGCCTGAAAACATGGCTGACTTAACAATGGCATGCCTCGACTTTATTCCTCCATTCCCAGAGATGACTAAGGTCGCAGCGTTCCAGGCTTACTTGAAGGATCTTCCATGGATTGAAGGATTCCTAACTCCACCTAGCGTTCCAATTACACCAATGGACATGATGGGTGATTTCATCACGAAGAGTGATGAATACGGAACCATCATCCTGACAAACCTACAGTCAGCAATCAATAATAAGTCAACTGTAAAACAGGCCATGGACAAGGCACAGAAAGAGCTTGTAGCACTAGCTGCAAAACTCTAAGAGTTAAATCTTTGTCCCGAGTCAATAAATGACTCGAAAGTAAAGTTGGAGTAAGGGGGGATACGAAGTGGGTAATTTCGTATCCCCCCGAACAACTTTTAAAACAAATCGAATTGGAAGTAGTAAGAAACTTCCTTATGTATTGATAATTCCAATTGCAATTTTGACAGCTTTTTTGGTTGTGTATCCAATCAGTCAGGGTATTTACATAAGCTTGACAGACAAAACTCTCGGTGCAGCAGTTGGTCAAAAAGTTAGCTTTATCGGTCTTACTAATTATATTAATTTGATTCATAACTCAGCTTTTCTTGCCAGTATTAAAACTACAGTTTCATATGCAATCTTGAATGTAGTTTTTTCAGTAGGTGCGGGATTACTAACTGCACTACTTGTAAACAAAAAATTTAGAGGCCGCGGAGGCGTTAGGGCATTACTGACTGCGCCTTGGGCATTTCCTGATATCGCCTCAGTCATTATCTTTATCTGGATTCTCAATTCGGCATTTGGAGTAGTTGGAATAATCAATCAGCATCTACCTTTTGATACATCTGGTGGCTGGCTTACATCAAGCCCTTACGCATTCATCTCAATTATAGGAATGTCGATGTGGAAGACCTTTCCTTTTTATTCAATTGTTCTGCTTGCTTCGCTTCAAGGCGTCCCAGATGATCTTTTAGAAGCAGCAACCGTGGATGGAGCGGGGCCCTTTCAGCGCTTTAGGAATGTGACGCTTCCTAGCATCAAGCCCACCTTGTATTTGCTTGGGCTTCTAGCTTTTATTTTCGCATTTCGGCAGTTCAGCATGATCTACTTAACAACCGGTGGTGGGCCTGAAAGAGACACTGAAACCTTGGTTATTTCCGTGTACAACACAGCCTTTAAGTACTTTGACTACGCCTTGTCATCGGCAATCGGCGTTGCGGGTCTAATTATTACCTTTGCCGTAGCAGTAGTTTTCCTATCCCTACAAAACAGATCGCAAAAGAGGTTTTAAGTGGCCGTCGTTGTCGGAACAAAAAAGGTGGTCCTAGCCCGTTCAATTTTTAGATACTCCTTTATTACTGTCATCTGCCTAATGGTGTTATTTCCGCTGTATTGGATGGTTGTAACTGCGATTCAACCACCTGACATTACATTGATGTATCCCCCAGTTCTTTATCCAAAAAGTCCAAACCTCGAAGGATTTAGACAACTTTTCCACGACAACCCAATGGCAAAGTGGCTTCTTAACTCTGGATTTGTAGCTCTATTGGCAACTTTAATCACGACTTCGTTTTCAGTGCTTGGTGCATATGCTATTTCGTGGTTTAACTGGAAAGGTAAAACTGCTTTTGGTTTGATGCTGCTATTTACACAGATGCTTCCAGAAGCACTAATCGTAATTCCGATCTACAAAATTTATGATCAATTGAATTTATTGAATAACTTAGCCGCACTTTCATTGATTCATGCTGCATTTGTGATTCCAGTTGGTGTATGGATTTTGCGACCTGCTTTCGAATCAATTCCACGCGAAGTTAATGAGGCGGCTCAGATTGATGGTTGTGATTATTTGGCGGTTCTGCGAAAGATAATCATTCCACTATGTAGTCCAGCGATTATGGCAGTTAGTGTTGTTTCATTTTTTGCCAGTTGGGGAGATTACTTGCTAGCTGTGACAATGATTTCCAAGAAAGAGCTCTATCCAGCTTCTGTCGGCTTAGCATCGACTATGTCTCAACTAAATACCCCGATTCAAGAATTACTATCAGGTGCATTAATTTATGGATTACCGCCAGTAATCCTCTACATGTTTATTCAAAAATACATAATCTCTGGACTAACGGCAGGAGCAATCAAGGGATGACACAAGAATCAATCTGGCCTCTAATTCGTGATACTGAAGTCCCAAAAGGTGGAGTTCATATTTGGTGGTTGCGCCAAGCTGGCTTTGTTATTAAAAGCCCTGGTGGCTTCACTGTCGCGGTAGATGCCTACCTCACTAACTCTGTAATGACCTCATACAACGTTCCTCGTGGTTATCCAGCACCACTTTCACCCGAAGAAAGTGATTTTGATGCTGTGATGGCAACGCATCCACATGATGACCACATAGATCCTGAAGCTGTCATTCCCTTTTCTAAACATCCAAAAACTAAATTTATTGGTCCGTTTTCAGTTATCAAATTAGCAAGAGCGGGTGGTTTTTATGGCGATCGCGGAATAATTCTCAATCGCGGTGAAACGACTCAAATTGGTGATATAACAATTGAAGCTGTCTTTGCGCGTCATATGTTTGAGCCAGAACCAACACCGGATGCGATTAGCTACATCATCACTGTTGGTAAGTGGAGAATTTATCATTCTGGAGATACAGAATATGATGCACGAATTGTTGATGACACTGAAGGTAGAGTAGATATTTCTTTAATTTGCATTAATGGAGTTACTGGAAATATGGATACCAAGGAAGCAGGCTTCCTTGCTTGGCGTCAAGGGTGCAAAGTTGCTGTACCGATGCACTGGGGTCTCTGGCCAGCTGAAACTGATGCCGAATCAGGTGCAACTTTAGATTTAGATGAATTTGTTGACACATACAGAGCTCTAAAGCCTGGTGGCGAAGTTTGGATTCCTGAAATTGGTAAGCCTTTGGAGATGGTCTAAATCTCTTTTATTTCGGCCACAACTTTCTTAAGCTCCCACAGAGAAATAGCGCCTTCGCGTTCTAACGTAAATTTTTGATTCATGCAATTTAATACAGTTGTCGTCTTACTGCTCTTTATCTGACCATTATCTATCGCAACAACTACTTTCTTTTTTTGATTTGCTGACATTTTTGTTAAATCCTTAATTACCGGGCCCGAATCTTCCTTTAGAGCAGAGTAAATAACTGGACCGACCAATTCTGTTACAAGATTAAGCAACACACTTTTAGGTTTCCTAGCAATAAGTCGATCAGGTGTCTCGGTACCACCAAAGTTATGTGGTGGAACAGCGCGGGTCGAAAGCGCTAAATTGAGCATTCCGGGCCAAAATTCCTGAGTAAGTAAGCGCGTTTTATCACTTACATCCACCGTAAATGATTGAAGATCCTCGATTGAATTTACAAATACCGGATAAATAGTTTTTGGATCATGGCCTTTTAATTCTCTGAAAGTATTTACTGCGTCTTCGTTCTGTGGATCCGCAATGACAACATATGAATTTTCAGTTGGGAAAACTACCAAATCACCGTTTCTCAATTTTTCAACTAGATCAAAAGCAACTTTTTGAAGTTGCAATTTCTCTGAAGATTTTGGAAGCGGTATTTTTCGCAATTTACTTATCCAAGTATTTCACCATGCTTGGATCTAAGTCATCTAATGAATTAGCACCTAATAACTTCAGTGTTCGAGTCATTTGAGTCTGTAAAATTGTTAATGTTCTATCAACTCCAAGTCTGCCTCCAGCCATGAGTCCATATAAATAAGCACGTCCAATCCAGGTAAAATTAGCACCTAATGCTTTTGCCGCGATTATGTCAGCGCCATGCATAATGCCGGTGTCAATATGAATCTCAGACTTGTTCCCAATCTCTTTTTTAACTTCTGGTAGCAATAGGAATGGGACTGGTGCGCGATCTAATTGACGCCCACCGTGATTGGAAAGCACGATTGCATCTGCTCCATACTCAGCACATTTGACTGCATCGTCCAAGCGTTGGACACCTTTTACAATTAACTTCTTTGGCCAAATCTCACGAATCCATTTCAAGTCTTCGTATGTCATGGAAGGATCAAACATTGTGTCCATAAGCTGCGCAACTGTTCCATTCCATGACCCTAAGGATGCAAAATCTAATGGCTCCTTAGTTAGGAAATTCCACCACCAATTTGGACGTGGAAGTGCATTTAAAAATGTTGCAGCTGTCAAAGTAGGAGGAACTGTCAAACCATTTCGAACATCTCTTAAACGTGCCCCTGCAATTTGCGCGTCAACAGTTAGAACTAATCCGTCATATCCAGCTTTTTCAGCTCTTCGAATTAATTCGAGGCTTCTGTCTCGATCTCTCCAGAGATAGAGTTGAAAGTAATTACTTCCATTGGGTGCATTTTTAGCTACATCTTCTATAGAAGTCGTACCCATTGTTGAAAGCGTGAATGGGATGCCAAAAGCACTTGCGGCACCACTTCCGGCGATTTCTCCTTCAACATTCATCATTCGAGTGAATCCTGTTGGAGCTATTCCTACAGGCATCGAATATTGCCTTCCCAGCATTGTGGTTGCAAGAGTTGCCGATGAGACATCTCTTAAAATATGAGGTTGAAATTCGATGTTTTCAAAACTTCTTCTTGCTTTGTTTAACGTTATTTCTTGATCAGCAGCGCCATCGGTGTAGTCAAAGGGACCCCGTGGTGTGCACTTCTTTGCTGCTGCTCTTAAATCATAAATAGTGTTGGATCTAGAGACTCTTCGCTTTTTACTAGACAAAATCGGCTTTCTGATTCTGACGAGCTGCATAAGATTGGCTATTTTGCCTTTAGTTGTCATCAGTTGATTTTCTCTTTCTATTAGCTAGGTCGATTGCATATCCTTGGGCTGCTAAAAACTCGTCAAATTTAGTATCAGAGTACAACAGGTCATTTGAAGATGGTTGGCTGACTAAGGGTTTAAAACTCAAGGCGTCGGATGAAAGCGCGAAGTCCTTCGTGATTACCGCATGAGCCAACATGGCTGAACCTCTGGTTGTTGTATCAATATCCTCAAACCTTTCAATTGTTCGACTTAGGGTTCTGTGTCGAATCTTCTGCCAACGATGGTCATTTCCTGCATGACCTCCTAACAAAATTGATGGTTGGCGCGCTTTGTTAAGTGTCTCTGCCAATTCTGCAACTTGTCTTTCGGCAAATGAAATTCCTTCCATGACCGCAAGTGCCAACTCTGATTTTTTAGATTGACTTGTCACTCCATAGAAACCGGCTTGCAAATCAGGTCTCCACAATGGTGCACGCTCTCCGTTGATGTACGGAAGATAAATTGGCGTATCTGCCATAGAGACATCCATTGCTAAATCAATTAGTTCATTGGCTTCGACTTCAAATAACTCTGAAGCCCAGGCAATAGATGAACCGCTTGATTGAGTTGGGCCATAAGTAACAGCTAATGGAGCGCATGTTTTAGGGATGATGTACAAACCACCACCATCTTCTGGAGGCGTCGCAGAGGATGAGCCCACAATTGCAGAAGTGCCCGTAATAACAAAGGTCGCAGGCTTGCTAAAGACTCCCATCGCAGCCATTCCGCACATCGCATCAGACCAGCCCACAGAAACCTCAGTTCCTACAGCGAAGCCAAATCTTTCTGATGCTTCTAGTGTAATTGTCCCCCGGCTTTGGAAGCCATCTAGTAAATCTGGAACAATATCATCATGCCATCCTATGTAGCTTAGAACTTCTGTAATTGGTTTTCTGGTTAGAACATTACATAAACCTTTGCTGGACCATGGATCTGAAATCGGCAGCCCAGTTAAATGAAAGCCAACAAAGTCTTTTGGTTGTAAAATCCATTTAGTTTTATGAATAGTCTGCTCTTCATGCCGAGAAAGCCAAAAAAGTTTTGCAGGACATGCACTGGCTGACCAAGGTAAGGATGTTCCGATCACCGACAAAGGATTACCAAATCTTTTTTCTAGTTCTGTTGCCTCTTGCACTGCTCTGTTGTCCTGCCAGATTAGAACTGGTCTTACAGGATTCCCATCTTTATCTGAGCAAACAACTGAAGGTGTTTGTCCAGATAAACCAATGGAAACAACGCGTAAAATTAGGTCAGAATCATTTCTAGAGATTTCTTGTAGTGCGGACAAATAATCAAGTGCATTTTGTTCGGCATGAGTGCCAGAGGAATAAGTAGTTTGGATTTTTGACTCAACCCGTTTAATTATGGCGCCTTCAAAATCTATAAATATTCCTTTTACAGATGAAGTGCCAAAATCTAAGCCGAGAATTAATTCTTCAGCCAACTTTGCTCCAACGAACAACTGCATCTGCTCGCTTGTTAATACCTGGTTGCAGTTGAGTCCCAAGTCCTGGAGCCGTTGGTGGCGTTAAATACCCATTTTCATAATGCGGTAGAACAGTCACCATCTCTTGATACCAGCCATAGTAGAAAGCACGGACCATCTCTTGAAGTTCAATATTTGGATAGGTCACACCAAGGTGAGTTCCGACTGTAAGTACAACTGGGCCAGTGCAATCATGAGGTGCCACAGGTACTCCATAGGTACTTGCTAAACCAATTACTTGTCGTGCCTCAGTAATGCCTCCTACCCAGCCAGGATCAATCATTAGATGATCAATTGCATTTGCTTTCAATAATCGATGATGATCCCATCTAGTGCCCGTGGTCTCGCCAGTTGTAAGCGGTGAATTAATCGATTGCTTGAATCTAACAAGCGCCTCGGTGCTTTCGTGTCTGAATGGATCTTCAATCCAGAATGGGGAAAATTCTTCGACCGCATGTGCGATAGTCGTTGCCGCAGGAACTGACCACAATGAATGCATTTCAAGCATAATGTCGAAATCACTTCCAGCTGCTTCTCGTGCGCGACGGAAAATATCTACCCCTTCATGCAAATCTTTTCCCATAATCGTTTGTCCACCAGCGCGAATTGCAGCCTCATCAAAGGGCCACATCTTCATAGCAGTAAAACCCATTTCCTTTAAACTGTGAACCAATTCTTCTGGCTTATTTAAGAATGCAAATAAATCTTCAAAATCTCCATCTGTAACCACGCCCAACTGCGCTGTCCGTTTGCGATCAATGTTTGATGAACCTTTTGCATAGCCAGTCCCAGCGCATGTGTTATAGGCCCTGATCTTGTCGCGGACTTTTCCTCCTAACAGCTGAAAGATAGGTTGCCCGACCGTTTGTCCAAAAATATCCCAAAGAGCGATATCGATCGATGAGGTTGCTCTGACTGCGATGCTCGATCCTGAATAACCAATAAAATCTTGGTGCAAAGTCTCATGAAGAGCATTTATTTCTAGTGGATCTTTTCCCAAGATTCGTGGGGCGATACTTTCGTGGATAAAGGCTTCTACAGTTTCAACACCAACACAGTTTTCACCTAAGCCGATGATGCCCTCATCAGTATGAACCTGTAAAAACATGATGCTTGGATACTCATTGAGTCGGATAGTTTCCAGTCCCACAACTTTCATTACATTCTCCGCTCAATTCATTGATTTTTGGCTTAGTCAGGGTTACTCTGCATTGTCTATTGTTAACGATTTTAGCAACGGGGTCAAGGGGAATAAGCGATGTCTACAGATATATCTACGCAACTCATCTCACGAGAAGAACTTTTGTCCTTGTCGACCCAAATTCTGATGAAATGGAAGACCCCCGAGAAATTTGCGCACTCTATTTCTGAGTCTCTAGTGCAAGCCCAAGAAGCTGGTCATGCATCACACGGTGTAATCCGCTTACTTGAATACACTCAATTAATTGATAAAAAGGTCATTATTCCTGGCATCCAACCAACAATAAAGTCAGAATTTAATGCATCGGTTGTTATTGATGCGCACTGGGGTTGGGGACAAATTGCATGCAAATTTGCAGTTGAGGTTGCAACGAAAAAAGCAAAAGAGTTTGGTGTGTGTGCTATTTCAATAGCAAATTGCAATCACATTGGAAGAGTTGGGGAATACTCAGAACTTTTTGCTGAACAAAATCTAATCTCTATGACGTGGTGCAACGCAGATCCAGCAGTAGCTGCATTTGGGGGAAAGGATCGTCTTTTTGGTACAAATCCATTTGCAGCTGGAATTCCTACTAACGCAGATCCAGTCGTCATTGATTTTGCAACTGCAGCCAGTGCCGAGGGAAAGCTGCGAGTTGCAAAAGCCAATGGGGTTTCAATTCCACCTGCAACAGTTATCGATAAAAATGGAGTCGAAAGTACTGACCCAAATGATTTTTATGAAGGTGGAGCGATCCTTCCTTTTGGCGGCCACAAGGGATACTGCCTCAGCCTGATGATTGAGTTGTTAGGCGGTGCTTTATCTGGAAATCACCCTTCCATGAACGCTGAATATTCACATGGTTTTGGAACCGTTATGGTTGTAATCGATCCAGATAAATTCTTTGGTACTGCAGCATTTAAAGCTGAAATGTCAGAGGCGGTCAATGCGATTAAGGCAACACCACCAGCCAATCCAAACAATCCTGTCTTGGTACCGGGAGATGTTGAAAATCAACAGCGTCAGAAGAACACACCAAAAATTGAGATCTCGAAATCCATTCTTGACTCAATAAGAGCCTTATAGAAATCTAATTATCGTTTTTTCTTAGGAACTGCTGGTGACGGTGACTCTTTAAAGTGCTTAGCTACGCGCTTTGCGCCCCGCTCAACATGTTCATGAATTACAGCTTTAGCTTTAGTTGTTTGCTTAGCTCGGATAATTTCTAAAAGTTCTGAGTGATCCGGTCCCCACTGTGGAAGAAATTCCTTATTAACCTTGTCATCTTGTGACCAGGTGTACACCAGGAATGCGTGGATCTGCGAGCGCAGGTTTTCCCAGGCTTTAAACAATCTCTCGTTGTGGGCTGCAGCGAAAAGAGCGCTGTGGAAGTCGAGGTCAATTTTACTTACCTCTTTTGGAGTTCGCTGTTTGTCGGTCAACTTTGCGTACGTAGCCAAGACCTCATTCATCGCTGCTAGATCGGCTACCGTGGCGTTCTTGCAGGCCCATTCGATTGCTAATCCCTCTAATACGCTTCTCATAGAATAAATCTCGTCAATATCTTGCTCTGACCATGATGCAACTCGTGCGCCACGATGACGTTCAAGTGTGATTAAACCTTCTCGCTCTAGACGAGCAAGAGCTTCACGAATTGGACCGCGCGATACACCCATCTGGGCTGCAAGTTCATCTTCAGAAATTCGGCGGCCAGGCTCTAGTTCGTGGTCCACAATTGCTTGGCGAAGATCATCTGTAACAACATCTGAAAGAACGCGGCGTGAGGCTATTCCAAGTCCCAAAGGTTTAATGGTGCTAGGCATGTGAACTCCCCCAGATTGTTGTTTGTAAACAACAATAGACCTATTTCCTCAAAAGGTCATTCTGAAAGCGGGTATAGCGGATTGTGTTTCTTAGTACTCCCCGAGCGTTCCGCCTGCGTTATAGGCCAAATTTCCACCATCGACAGGCAAAATCGTGCCCGTAACCATTGCTGCGGCATCGCTAGCAAGGAAATGAACAGCGTTTGCGATGTCCTCAGGTTCTGCGACTCGTCCCATCGGAATTCCTCGTAGCAAAAGAGTTGTTAACGCCTTTGCAGCTTCTCCCTCAGTTTCAACCCATTTGCGCCAACCAGGTGTATTGACTGAGCAAGGCTGAATAGCGTTAACACGAATCCCGGACTTTGCCCATTCGATCGCTAGTTCGCGAGTGAATTGATTTACTCCACCTTTTGCTGTGCTGTATGCAAAATTTCCACGCCCAATTGCTGAACTTCCAGCAATAGAACTTATATTCACGACTGCAGCCGGCTTCTTCGATGGTATTACCAACTTGGCAAATTCACGTGCATTCAAGAAATATCCAGTTAAGGATGTTCCGATTACGCGATTCCATTCTTCGAGTGATGTGTCTTGGGGAGGTGTGTGAATTCCTTGAGCTGCGTTGTTTACCAAGATATCTGGAACACCGAACTCTTTAGAAACATACTGATAGAAAGCAATCACTTCGGACTCGATGCTTGAGTTGCTTACAAATGTTCCGCACTTAATGCCCAGTGACACTAGCTCTGTCTTAGAACGCTCAAGTCCACTCTTATCAACATCGCCCAGAACAATTGTTGCTCCGCTGCTACCGAGTTGTCTGCAAACAGCCATTCCAATACCACCGGCCGCACCAGTTACAACAACTACTTTGCCGGTTAAATCAAATACCTTTGCAGACATTTCTTCTCCTTTTAGTATTTCATAACTTTTTTGACCGCAGCTGAAATTGAATCAACTGATGGAATTGCAGCTTCTGACATAGCAGGGTTTGCACTTAGTGGGGCACGTGCTGCACCAACACGAACGATTGGGCCCTTTAGGGATCCGAAGTTTGCTTCAGTCGCAGTTGCAGCAATTTCAGCAGTTATTGATCCGAATAATGGGGCCTCATCTACTACAACAACACGTCCAAATTTTTGAACTGCGGCATTAATGGCATCTGTGTCTAGTGGGAAAAGCGTGCGTAAATCAATGACTTCAACTGAAATTCCCTCGGCTTCAAGAGCCTGTGCCGCCTTATTGGCGGTAACAACGGAATACCCGTAAGAAATAATGACAGCATCTTTTCCTGATTTAATGGTTGCAGCTTTTCCAAATGGGACGAAGTAATCATCACCCTTAATTTCGCCACGAATACCTGACAGTTTCTTGTGCATCAAGAAAACGACTGGGTCATCATTGCGCAAGGCTGTCTTGATTAAACCTTTAACATCCATTGGCGTTGAAGGTACAGCTAGAGATAATCCAGCTGTATGAGCAAACAATGATTCCAACGAATTACAGTGATGAGCACCGCCGAGGGCTACACCAGAGGTCGCACGAATTACTAATGGAACCGGCTTATTAAACATGAATCTGATTTTGGCAGCTTGATTGATGATTTCATCCATCGCTCCTAGTGAAAAGTCGATGAAGTTAAGGTCAATGATTGGATGGCAACCATACATAGCCGCACCCATGCCTGCAGCAACCATCGCAGCTTCTGAAATTGGTGAGTCTTTGACACGATCAAAACCAAATTCTTGAGCAATACCTTTTACTTGCGCAAAGTGTCCACCGCGCTCTTGAAGGTCTGTACCCAAAATAAAAATTCCTTTATTTCGGGTCATCTCTTCGCGAACTCCAGATTGGAACGCCTCTGAATAGGTCGGAGTTGCGTTGGCTTTTACAGTTGTATCGGTGCTCATATCTGAATTCCTAACTTTCCAGAATCTACGCCTTGGGTAATTGTTGAAACATCTGGTTCAGGTGATGACTCTGCAAAAGCTACGGCTTCCTCAATCTCGGTTCTGACCGATGCACGCATATCGTCAATCTCTGCTTGTGTTGCGAATTTTCTTTCAAGAACTACTCCGGTGTAGTAATCAATAGGATCTTTTGAGTTTCTCCACTCTGCAATCTCCTCTTGAGTTCGGTATTGGCCCTTTTCACCTACGTTGTGGCCGTAATATCGATAAGTAACAGCATTTATAAAGGTTGGTCCCTCACCGGCAAGTGCTCTATCTCTAGCTTCGCTGGTGTACTTGATTACTTCTTCCACATTCTGACCATTAATGTTGAAACTTGGAAGACCAAATCCAGATGCTCGTTTTGCTAAATCTCCACCACCTGTAACACGTCCTACAAAAGTTTCCACAGCGTATTGGTTGTTGTCACAAATAATAATGAATGGCAACTTATAGATGACAGCCATATTGATTGCTTCCCAGGTGCGACCGGTGTTCATTCCACCGTCGCCAACAAAACCTACTGAAACTTTTTTGTCCTTAAGTGTTTGAATTCCTAGTGCTGCACCCATAGCAATACCTACGCCCGCACCAACAATTCCGTTACCACCGAAGTGTCCTCGTTCTACCCCGGCAAGGTGCATTGAGCCACCACGTCCGCCTGATACACCTGTTGACTTAGCAAAAAGTTCCGCCATTACAGACTTGGCAGTAAATCCCTTTGCCAAAGTGTGGTGGTGTGATCGGTGAGTTGTTGCAATAACATCATCGGGAGCAAGTGCTGAGAGCACACCAACTGCCACAGCTTCCTGGCCTGATGAGTTGTGCATTCCACCTGGAACTTTTCCGCGCAGGCATAATTTGTCTGCCGTTTCTTCAAAGTCGCGGATCACCATCATTTGGCGAAGAACCGCTAATGATTTTTCCTTATCCAAAGTACTCATCTATTCAACCTCTCCTGGTGCAAGTACTACAGCAATAGTGTTTCCAGCAGGAACTTCATCATTCGGCTGGTATCTGTGTCTTCCTAATGTTCCTGAAGTTTCTGCAGTTAAATCCAAGGTTGTTTTATCGGTTTCAATGACGGCAACTGATTCTCCGGCATTTACTTGATCCCCTGGTTGTTTAGTCCATTCAAGCAATATGGCGTTGTCCATTGCCATTCCTAGTGCTGGTACGAATATCTCTTCCATGTTTTTCCTCTTCGTTTCGTAGTTTTAGAATGGACCAACTGCAAAATTGCCGTTATTTATCTTCCCGGTTTTAATCAAACTGAATGCGTCTTCAAATCCCCACTGAATCAAGCGTGGGCCCGCACTTTGCGAATACCAGGCAATATGAGGGGTGACAATCAAGTTCTTTGTGCGACGTAGGACTGAATCCTCAGCTAGTGGCTCTCTCTCAAAAACGTCTAGGCCAGCGCCATCAAGATGGCCTGACTCAAGGGCTTTGACTAATGCATCTTCATCAATAAGGCCGCCTCTAGATACATTTACCAGAATTGATCCCTTTTGCATTTTTGCCAACTCTTTTTCAGAAATCATGTGGTGAGTAGACGGCATATATGGAGCATGCATGCTAATCACTTTGCAATTCGTCAATAGCTCATCAAGATTTGAAACCATGCGCACGCCTTCGATTGGCGAGGTTACACCTGGGTCATAACCAATTACCTCTTTAACAAAGGGGCGCATTTTTTCGATAAAATTGCGACCGATTCTTCCGCAACCAATTACGCCTAATGATGAATCTTGAAGAGAAATGATTTCTGCAGTTTGTGGTGCAGGAATCCACTGACCAGCCTGTGTGCTTTTGTTTGCTTGGAATAAACCTCTGTGTAATGCCATGATCATTGAAATGGCATGATTTGCTACTTCGTTATATGCATACGTTGGTTGAAATATCACCGGCATGCTGTGAGCTTTTGCAGCAACTAAATCAATACTGTCTAAACCAACACCCAAACGACTAATGCACTTTACTGAACTCGGCATGTTCGCAAATTTCTCTGCATCTAATTTATGCAGTGCCACCAAGACCGCTTGGCAGCCAGTGGTTGTTTCAATAAATTCTTCGGTACTCGCAAGCGGTCCAACCTTGATTGAAAATCCTAGTTTTTCGGCAACTGGTTTAACCCAAGAGGTTTCGATTCCCTCACCTACAGCCATAACGATCTCGCTCATTGAAATCTACCCCCTTTGTGTATGGGGTTTACTGTATACAATTTAATGGCCCGGGGGTAGTCTTACGGCTATCTATTTTTGAGCCTAGAAAGGTACTTTCATGAATCTGCCACTACCAATGCCTGGAAAGGTAATCGCCGTTGGTCTTAATTATAAAGACCATGCAGCCGAAGCAAATGTCCCACTTCCAGAAGTTCCTGTCCTGTTTACGAAGTGGACTACATCGCTAATTGCGCACGAGGACAACATTGTCATTCCAGCCGGTGTAACACAGACCGACTGGGAAGCTGAGTTTGCTGTAGTTATTGGCAAGAAAGCTGTTCGAGTATCAGAGGCGGACGCCCTGAATTATGTTTCTGGATATACATGCATGAACGATGTCACAGATCGAGAAGCACAAGGCAAAGATGGCCAATGGGTGCGAAGCAAGTCATATGACACATACGGTCCAATCGGACCACGCATTGTGCCAGCTAGTGAAATTGGGGACCCACATAATCTAAAGATTGAAGCTCGCTTGAATGGAAAAACAGTTCAATCAAGTAACACATCAAACCTAATCTTTAGTATCCCATTCTTGATCTCTTATATCTCTGCACGCATCACTTTGGAACCTGGCGATGTGATTACTACTGGAACACCTCATGGAGTTGGCGCATTTTCAAAGCCGCCCGTCTTCATGAAGGCCGGAGACGTTATTGAAGTTGAGATCGAAAAGATCGGAATTCTAAGAAACAAAGTCGTCGGGGCTTAATTGTGAGTTACAAAGGTTCATCACAACCACTTGCTGTCATTACGGGTGGAGCAAATGGAATTGGTTTAGCAACGGCACATCAACTTGCCAAAAATGGCTATGACCTTTTTCTGATTGACAAAGATCTTTCTAATCTTGAGATTGCCCGAACCTCGTTAGGGGTCCACAACCGCAAGGTAGAAATTCTAAATATTGACCTCTCTGACGGTGAAAATGTCCTAAGTACGCTTGGTAAAAAGTTCAGTGAGTTCGAAGTAGATGCCCTTGTAAATAACGCTGGTATTGGCTTTGCAAGAACTGTCGAGCAGACAACTCTTGAAGAATGGGACCTGACCTTTGATGTGAACATTAAGGCAACTTTCTTGATGTGCAAGCTCATTGTTCCGCAAATGGTTGCGCGCAAAAAAGGCGAAATCGTCAATGTGGCTTCTGCTGGTGCACTTGTAGGACTCAAAAACAGAGTCGCCTACTGTGCATCTAAAGCTGCTGTAGTTGGCTTAACTCGTTGCATTGCAGCAGATCACGCACTTGATGGAATTCGAATCAATGCAATTGCACCAGGAACCGTTGATTCAACGTGGATTGGCCGAATACTTTCTGACGCACCAGATCCTGCAGCGACCAGAAAGTTGATGGAGGCTCGTCAGCTAGATGGAAAGATGGGAACACCTGAAGAAGTTGCTCACGGCATTGCATTCTTGTTAAGCCCAGAAGCTAGGTTTGTAAATGGAACTGTGTTTTCGATGGATGCAGGACTTACGGCAGTATGAAGTCTGGTGTTATTGCCGTAATCCGAACTGATGATCCAGAGATTGCTCTGACCCTGGCTCGAGGTTTCAACACAACTAGTGTTGATGCTATTGAAGTCACAATGACTGTGCCTAATGCTTTGAGTGTTATTGAAAAGTTAATCGCAGAAGGTGTGACGCGAGTTGGCGGCGGAACAGTACGAACTGTTGATCAAGTTCAAAGACTGCACGCAATGGGAGCATCTTTTGGAGTTGCCCCAAATTTAGATGAAGCAATCCTTAAAGAGGCGGTGCGATTGGGTTTGCCATTCACACCTGGCACTTTGACGCCATCTGAAATGGTTCGAGCGCAACAACTTGGTGCAACAAGCCTTAAAGTTTTTCCAATTAGTGCTGTCGGAGGAATTGAATTTGTTCACAGCGTTTTGGAGCCACTGCCTGATCTGTCACTAGTGGTATCAGGTGGAGTGCAGCCATCAGAGGTACGTTCCTATATTGACGCCGGATGTGTTGGTGTTTGCATGGGTGGGGCCCTTTGGACCCAAGAAATCGCCGCAACGCACGATGTTTCGGCTGTTCACAGCTATGCGAGCAAAGCCCTTGAAAGGATCGCCAACGCCACCCGCTAAGAGTTGTTTTGTATACTGTTTACAATTTCTCCTTTGAGCATTACTGTTCAGCCCTACGTTGTTTATGGGGAGTAAGAAATGACCAAGGTTGCAGACTTTATCTATCCCTTTTCCTTTGGGGATAAAACACAGTCAGATCTTTTGGGTGGCAAAGGCGCCAACTTGGCAGAAATGGTCAAGATTGGCTTACCAGTTCCTCCTGGATTCACAATCACTACTCATGCATGTAGAGAATTTTTGCGGACTAGATCACTTCCCCAAAAACTAGTTGATGAGTTGGATGCTTCACTAAAACAACTTGAGAGCACCTTGGGCCGGAGCTTTGGCAATCCCGAAAATCCACTCATTATTTCGGTGCGATCTGGTGCAAAGTTTTCTATGCCCGGAATGATGGAAACTATTCTCAATGTCGGAATGACTCCCGATGTAGCACATGGCTTGGCACAGCAAACTGGAAATCCTGAATTTGCCTGGGATTCGTACCGGAGATTTATTGATCTATACGGGCGAATAGTATGTGAAATTCCTAAAGATAGTTTTGCTGAAATCGATCAAAAATACTTGCAAGAGGCAAAAGTAAAGACCGTAGATAAGTTGGAGTTTGAAATAACAAAGTTACTGATAGCTGATTACATACAATTGATAGAAAAGTATGAAGAAAAACCATTTTCTCTAAATCCGCGAGACCATTTACTTCGTTCCATTGAGGCGGTCTTTCACTCATGGAATTCTGAACGAGCCCAGCTATACCGTCAGAGAGAAAGAATTCCTTCAGATTTAGGAACTGCAGTTAACATCCAATCAATGGTATTTGGAAACTTAACCGATGATTCGGGAACTGGAGTTGCATTTACACGCAATCCTTCAACCGGTGAGACCGGAAACTATGGTGACTACCTAGAACGAGCACAAGGTGAAGATGTAGTTGCGGGTATTCGAACTCCAATCTCTCTACATGAATTTGCACAGAAATATCCTTCCGTTTATGCCGAGCTAGATTCAACAATGAGCCTTCTTGAAAATCATTACAGGGATCTCTGTGATATCGAATTTACAGTTGAAAAAGGAAAGCTCTGGATTTTGCAAACTAGAGTAGGAAAAAGAACGGCAGAGGCTGCTTTTCGAATTGCTAGTCAGTTAGTTGACGAAGGAAAGATAAATATTGATGAAGCACTGCTTCGAACATCAGGAGAACAGTTAGTACATTTAATGTTTCCCCAGTTTGATTTGTCGACCACAACACTAGAAATTGCAAGAGGTATACCAGCCTCACCTGGGGCAGCCGTAGGTGCCGTTGTATTTGACTCGAAGAGAGCGCACGATCTTTCATTAAGCGGGAAAAAAGTAATTCTTGTCAGGCGAGAAACAAGTCCAGATGATCTTGTTGGAATGGTTGCTTCAGAAGGTATTTTGACAAGCCGGGGTGGAAAAACTTCACACGCAGCTGTCGTAGCAAGAGGTATGGGAAAGACCGCGGTGTGTGGCTGTGAAAGTATCACCGTTGATGAAAAGGCAGGTTTATTTTCAATTGGGCAGTACGTTGTTCATGAAGGCGACATTATTTCAATAGATGGAAGTACGGGTGCGGTCTATTTAGGAGAAGTTCCAGTGGTTGCGTCCCACGTTACTTCATATTTAGAAGGACGACTTGCCGCGGACAATCCCAATGCACCTGCCGTCGTAAAAGCAGTCGACAGAATTCTGACTCACGCTGATGCAGTACGTAAATTACGCGTGCACGCCAATGCAGATACACCTGAAGATGCTGTTAGATCGAGAATTCTGGGCGCAGAAGGTGTTGGACTTTGTAGAACTGAACATATGTTTTTGGGGCCACGTAGAAGTTACATTGAAAGATTAGTTTTGGCCGAAAATGAAGAAATCCAAAATGGCGTGATTGCTGAGATGGAACCTCTGCAAAGAGCTGACTTTGTTGGAATCATGATGGCGATGTCTGGGCAACCCGTGACAGTGCGCTTGCTTGATCCTCCATTGCACGAATTCTTGCCACCACTTTCAACACTAATGGCTGAAAGAGCCAGATCAGAAGCGCTTAATCTAGAAGTATCACCACGTGACACAGCAATTTTTGCTGCCGTCCAAAGAATGCACGAAGCAAATCCAATGCTTGGCTTGCGTGGAGTACGACTTGGCATTTTGATTCCTGAACTATACAAAATGCAAGTTCGCGCACTGGTGCATGCTTTTATCGAAGTACAACGGGTTGGGCACACTCCCCTTCCAGAAGTCATGATCCCATTGGTAGCGACTCAAAGAGAGTTACTGCACTTGAGAGAAACACTTGAACAAGAAATAAAAACAACCTTTGCTCATGCTGGTCAAACAACAACTTTCCCAATTGGAACCATGATTGAAACTCCTCGTGCTGCAATCACCGCCGATCGCCTGGTTCCTTACGCCGACTTCTTCTCTTTCGGTACAAATGATTTAACACAGCTCACTTGGGCGTTTAGTCGAGATGATGTTGAATCCTCATTTTTGCCTAGGTATCTAGATTTAGAGCTGCTGCCATTTAATCCTTTCGAATCACTAGATGAAGCGGGAGTAGGAATCCTTGTAAGAACTGCCGTCGAACATGCTCGAACTCTAAATCCACAATTCAAATTAGGTATCTGTGGTGAGCACGGCGGCGATCCTCGCAGTATTCATTTCTTTAACTCTTTGGGGATTGACTATGTTTCCTGTTCACCATTTAGGGTTCCGATCGCTCGATTAGAAAGTGGAAGAGCAGCAATAAGCACCTCTGTCGCTTCAGGAGTTAGCAATAATGCTTGAATCGCTTTCCTTAGAGCAGATTCAAAAAATAACAACATCTGCTGCTGAAAGTGTTATTGATCTTCATGGATCAATGGATAAAAACACAATTGATGGGGCTGCCGTAAATGCAATGCGCGCTGCTCTCAACACGATTGCGATGGCTGGCACCGTGGTAATTGGTGAGGGACAGAAAGATAACGCTCCAATGTTAAAAAGTGGAGAAAAAGTTGGTAATGGCAGTGGAATTGCAGTTGATATAGCTGTTGACCCAATTGATGGAACATCATTAGTAGCTAAAGGAAAGACCGGCGCTGTTAGCCTGATTGCCTTTTCCCCAAGCAACACCATGTTCAACCCTGAAGATAATTTCTACATGTACAAGTTGGTGACAGGGCATGAAGCAGCGTCACGGATTTCAATCTCAAGACCATTGATCGAAAATCTGCACATCATTGCTGAAGCTAAGTCCAAGAAGATTCAGGACTTAGTCGTCAATGTCTTGCGCAGACCACGACATGAAAAGTTGGCACTAGAACTACAAGCCCTTGGGATCAAAGTTAGATTCTTTGATGACGGCGATGTGACCGCTGCTCTGGCAACAAGTTTACCTGAAACTAAAGTGGATGCCATGATCGGTATTGGTGGATCTCCCGAAGCTGTCATAGCAGCTGCAGGAATAATTGCCTTAGGGGGAAATATTCAAACTCAAATTGTCTCTAAAGCGCATATTGAATCATTTACCCAAGATCCTCTAAAAGTACTCAAACTTCCTGTGCTGACTAAATATGACCTAATCCATTCAAACAATGTTTTACTTTCCATCACAGGTGTTTCTGATAACGAACTAGTTAAAGGATTGAAGCGTGAAGGTAATCGGATCATTTCAGACACATTGATTATAGGCCGCCTAAATAACGGCCCCCTGCTACTACATCTTTAGAATATGAATCGGAAAGGATTCGACTATGAGTTCAACAACTTCTCTATTTGACCTAACGGGCAGAAGCGTATTAATCACAGGTGGAGGTGGTGCACTGGGTAGTGCAATTGGCCTTGGTCTTTCCCAAGCGGGAGCCGAAGTAATAATTGCTGACATTAACCTCCAAAATGCTATCAACGTAGCGACAAAAATTAAAGCAGCTGGTGGAGTTGCTCATGCATTTGAGGGTGACCTAAGCAAAGAGTCTGAAGTGGAAGAATTGTTTGCAAAGATTGACAAGATCACATCGTTAAATATTTTAGTAAATGCAATTTCTGCTCCACAATATCGATCCTCACCTGATGTAATGCCTCTAAAGGACTGGGAGAAAACGATCACCGATGATTTAACTAGTTTTTTTCTTACTTCCAAAGCTGCGGCCCAACGAATGATTAAATCAGGAAATGGTGGGAGCATTATTAACTTTAGTTCCATAGCCGGGGCATCTGCTTTAGGTCGGGGAAGTGTTGCCTATGGAGCCGCTAAGGCTGGGGTCATTCAGTTGACGAAAGATTGTGCTTTTGACTGGGCGCGGCACGGTATCCGAGTAAATTCGATTTTGCCATGTCAATTTGATAACGCGACATGGGAAGAATATAAAAAAGATCCTATTCGAGCTAAGTTGGTAGAACGCGTAACTTCAGGAATTCCTCTTGGACGCTTTGGTAACCCCGAAGAAATGGTTGGACCGGTTCTTTTCCTCGCTTCAGATGCAGCCTCTATGGTGACAGGTATTGCGATGCCTGTCGATGGCGGAAATTTAGCGATGAACCCAGGTGGAAGTATCGATTGGTAAGTGGCTTCGATCCGTGTGTGTTGGGATAACTCTTAAGTATTAAGGCTCAATGCTGCTAACGCGCCATTGATTATGGATTCAGAGTTTAAATCGTGCATGGCATACAAATCTGGAATGTTTCCTGATTGCCCAAAACTATCCACGCCCATGGCCACTTGAGGCATCCCTACGGCAGATCCCAACCAAGCCATCGCGTGCGAAGATCCATCATGAATTGAAACTATTGGAGCTTTTTCTGTAAAGGTAGTTCTTAATACTCCTGGTAAAGATGGAGTAGTTGCGGTACGAATGCCTTGCTTAAGTGTTCTTTGCCAACTTCCAAAGACTCGGCCTAGCGAAGTTATGTCAATGACATGCGCGATCACGCCTTCTAGTGCGAGCTGCTTAGCAGCAGTTAAGACCTCTGGCATCACTGCGCCACTACTAGCCAAATAAACTACTGGCGCACGTTGGTCATCCTGTTTTGCTAATGCAGCCCGTCCATCAACTAATTTGTATGCACCTGCAAGAACTTGTGATCGCAATGTTGCTTCACCAATCCGTTGTTTCGCTTCATAAAATGGTTGTTGGTCGATGGACCGAGTTGTTAATCTAAAATAGAAAGCTAGCTCATTTGGCGTTAGATCAGGAGTCGTGTTCTTTTTTGCGCCTGCAACATGGGCAAGTGCGTCGCATAGTAACCAATCAAGAGATTGCGCAAATGCTGGTTCCATTAAAACTACACCTGGTAACTCAACGCCGACAGAAGGCGTAATTGTTGATTGATGAGCTCCGCCTTCTGGGGCGAGTGTTACCCCTGAAGGGGTTCCAGCAACAATAAATTTTGCACCAGAGTAAACACTATAAATAAAAGCATCTAAGCCTCGCAAAACAAATGGATCATAAACAGTCCCAATAGGAATTAGTGGCTGATCAGATGTATCCCCTGAAATTCCAAGCTGACCCAACAGAGTAAACAGATTCATTTCACTGATTCCAAGCTCGATGTGTTGTCCCTTGGGACTTTCTACCCATTTTTGAATCGAAGTCTCATTCCATTCGCGTTTAACATCTTTATTAAAGATTCCGTGCCGATTAATAAAACCACCTAGATTTGTAGATGTTGCAACATCTGGAGCTGTGGTGACTAAATAAGGCCTAATTGCTTCATTCCTACTTACTTCAGTAAGTACACGGCCAAAGGCTTCTTGAGAAGATGAAGAGCCCGTTGGTGCTATTCCTGTCGTGTGAGGAAATTCTGCTGCTATTTCAGCCTTGCTTACTAAGCGCTTTAATGACTGAGCCCTAGATAAACACAGTGAATCCTCTGCACTCCCTGGCTCAAATTTGCTCCACTCATTTGATTCATTTAATCCCACCGATGTGCGCAGATCTTCAATCTGCTTTTTTGAAATCTGCGCTGAGTGATTTCTCTTATCCCCGGCTATAGGTAAGTGCCATCCTTTAATTGTGTATGCAAAGACAACACTTGGTTTGTTTGAAACTTGATCGCACTCCTTAAAGGCCTGTAGGAGGGAAGAAATATCGTGACCGCCTAAATCAGTTAAAATTTCAAAAAGCTCTTCGTCACTATACTTTTCTAAAAAGTTGCTAACTCCTTCTGGTGATCCTTCCAAAAATCGAATTCTTGCTTCATTAGGTGCAAGCCCAAAAAGTGATTGATATTGCTCATTTGGAATCTCATCAAACCAATTTTTGAAATCCCGGCTATTTGAATCTTCAAAGACATTACTTAGTTTTGAACCATATTTAACTTCTTTAACATGCCAACCAGCCGCTTCAAATTGCGCTGTCCATTGCGCAATGCGAACACCAGGTATAACACGATCAAGAGACTGTCTGTTGAAATCAACGATCCACATGACATTTCCCAGATTGGTTGTAACTGGGTCAGCCAGTGCTTCCCAAATATTTCCTTCATCTAGCTCGGCATCACCAATTACAGAAATGAAACGAGATTTTGGTCTCGCCCCAAAATGTGAATCCACGTACTGTCGTGTGACCGCGGCAAACAAAGGTGCAACTGCTCCTAAACCAACAGATCCAGTTGAAAAATCGACCGTATCTGGATCCTTTGTTCGCGAAGGATAACTTTGTAACCCGCCGGCTTCTCGAAGTTTCTTGAGATAGCTGCCATCCAAATTACCCAATAAATATTGAATTGAGTGAAAGACCGGAGAGGCATGGGGTTTAATGCTCAATCGGTCTTCGGAATCAATAAAATCAAAGTACAGTGCGGTCAAAATTGAAACCATCGAAGCGCTAGATGCCTGATGTCCACCAACTTTTATGCCATCTACGTTAGGCCTGTCAGTATTTGCATAGTCAATCATGCGAGTTGACAGCCATAAAACTCGATCTTGAATTGCCTCTAAGGCTTCAAGTTCAGACAAGTTATCTGATTGATTCTGCTGATCAACTTTTGATTTCATAACACATTACTTTCCGAATGCTTCTTTAATTCTACTTTCAAGTGGATACTCCTTTGGAGCCTTATTTGAGCCTTTCATCCACCATTCGTAATACTCTGAAAGCATAGACTTAAGATCATAGGCTGGTGAAAAACCTAATGTATTCAAAATCTTCTCTGAACTTAGATAAGCATTATTTTCAGGGAAGGGGAAGGCTACATTCTTTAAGTCGAAATTAATGGTGTCGATCTGAAACTCTTCTGGCTGATATGAAACAACATTAGGTTGAATTCCACAGACCTCAGCAGCCAAATCTACAAAACCACGACTAGTTGTAGCTTGCGGAATTGCAAGATTGAATTCCTCACTACCTTTATCCCTACTTAAACTCAAGATTCTAACAATTGCACTCGCGACATCGCCTGCATAAATAAATGAGTGAATCGATTTGCCTCCGTTGGCCAAAAATATTGGTTGCTTGGAAAGCAGGCGACTAAATACAAAGGATTCTCTATCTTCATAATTATCGGGACCCATTACAAATGGAAGACGAAGCGCAGTTGTGTCAAAAGCGCCTTTCGCATTGAATGCTCTTAGTAATGACTCTGAACGGATTTTCTCCGCAGCATATGGAGCAAAAGGATGAGGAGGGCCTTTAGGAAAATCTTCAGTTATTGGAAATACTTGACTAGATGTGTAAACAGCTCCCGTGGAAATAAAGATGTAGCGAGATATCTTGCCGGCAAAGAAATTACCTGCCTCTTCTACCCAGTCAGATGCGTATGCTGAAAAATCAATAACAGCATCAAAGGTGGAATCTTTGAACTGTTCGAGAGTCCCTGGCTGAGACCGATCACAAATGACGTTATGTGCACCTTTATTTTCTTCACGAGTGCCTCTATTTGCGATCGTGACGTCTACACCGACATCGAGTAATGCGCGCAGAACATAACGACCCATAAAACGAGTTCCACCGAAGATTAGAACTTTCATTGCACTTCCTTACGCTTATCGAAACCGACAATAACTGTTATTGTAAACAGTTGACGATTGAATATCAAGGGTCTAGCATCCCTGTTTATGGATGCGATCAGCAGGATCGAAACTTTTGAAGCTCGAGTACCGCTGCCGCAACCTTTATCAGTTGGCACTGCTCAAATTACTCATCGCACATACTCGGTTGTAAAAATAACGACTAACGATGGTTTAGTTGGAATGGGTTATTGCTACAGCAGAGGCCTGCCAATCTCACAATTAATCGATGATGTAATGACTCCTGTTGCTGTCGGGAAAGACTCAGAATCACCCGACGAAGTACGCAATCTTATTCTTGGGTTTAATTGGCAATCTAGCGAACACGGCACTGTTACATCTGGTTTAAGCGCAATAGATATCGCCTTACATGACATAGCGGGAATACGCGCGGGTATGAATATTTCAAAACTACTTGGCGCCACAGTAAATGAAATTCCAATTTATTCTGTGGTTGGGTATCACTATGGCGACAACGAAATCGCTCTTGAAGAAGAGATACACCATGCCTTAGAACGTGGAATCAAATCATTCAAAATTGTTGTAGGCGCAAAGGATCCTAAAAGAGATGCGAATCGACTAAGGGTTCTAAAAACTCTGGTTGGCGATGATGCACATATCGCAGTTGATGCCTTTAGAACCTTCGGCACATTAGAGAATGCCGTAGAAAGAGTTAATCTCATCAAGGAATATGGGATCTCCTTTGTTGAGGATCCATTCTTAGAATCTGAAGGTAAGTTAGCTATTGCATTGCGAGATGCGACGGGGGTTCCGGTTTCATTCGGTGAATCTCTTGCCTCATCAAAGATGGCAGAGCAAGTAATTGACTACAACCAAGTGGATGTCCTTAGAATCGATGCACTTGTGATTGGTGGAGTCGGTGAATTCATAAAGGCTGCCAATTATGCTCACTCAAAGGGCAAGAGCTATGCAACTCACATCCACAGCGAAATACACGCGCCATTGGCGAGTTTGACTCCAAATCTGTACCCAGGTGGCGTGGAGTACTTGGATCCACGCTATGAAATTGATCTGTTCCATCATTTACTGCATAAACCACTTGAAATTAAAGATGGAAATGCAATCATTAGTTCAGAGCCTGGCTTTGGAATTGATTGGGATATGGAAGCGGTCAAAAGATTTTCTTCTTAATGACTAAGGTGAATTAGTGGAAATTGGGTCATGGAACTATTAACTGAAGATACTGTGGTTGCTTACCTCTTCGAAAAGGGCATCTTTGCTCGGGATGAAGAAATCACAGTGGAAGTCCTGACAGGCGGTGTTTCTAATACCGTACTTGCAATTTCAACTGCCTCCAAAAATCTAGTTCTCAAACAGGCGCTCCCTGCACTTAAGGTAGCCGAGCTATGGGAAGCCGATCCCCGTCGGGCAATAGTTGAAGCAGATGCATTGGAACTTTTCCATAGCCTTAATCCAGAGATTGTGCCCAAATTAGTTTTTGTTGACCCGATTCGATTTGTGGTCATCATGGAGAGAGTTTCACTTACAAGCAGAGTCTGGAAATCTGATTTACTTGAGGGAATTTACCGCCCACAAGTAGCTCGAACTCTTGGTGCAACACTTTCTCAGTGGCACAACTACGGGGTTTCAAATCCTGCAGCACATAAGAAATTTATGGAAGACACCTTGTTTGATCAGCTGAGAATTGACCCTTTCTACCGATTTGTTGCAGCTAAAAACTTAGAACTGCAGGATTCAATACGAAGTTTAATAGCCGAGCTGGAAAACAATAAATCTACGATTGTGCATGGGGACTTTTCTCCAAAGAACTTTATGGTTACAGATAATGATCATGTTTATGTTTTAGATTTTGAAGTCATGCATGTTGGAAATCCTGTGTTTGATTTAGCTTTCATTTTGGCTCACCTTTTATGCAAGTTTTTTCATGCACCAAATGCCTCTGAAGCCGCCGAATTATCAAATATTGCCAAGACTTTCTTGGATGCATACCTGGAACAAAGTCAGATTTCTGAAACTCTGGTGCTGCACACGGCCTTGATTGCTCTGGCACGCGTTGAAGGAAAGTCGCCGGTCAACTACTTGAGTAAGTCTGAGCAAGAAATGATTCAGCTACTAACGAAGAAGGTACTTCTAGATCAAAAAACAGAGGATGCAATGACTCTCTTCGATGTGAGTAAGCGATGAAGGTTACAAAGCTATTAGGTTTTCAAGTCTTGGATTCAAGAGGCAGACCAACCGTTGCTGCATCCATAACCCTTGAAGATGGCACCGCCCATACTGCCCGTGTTCCTTCTGGTGCTTCGACTGGAAAACACGAAGCTTTGGAATTACGTGATGGCGACCAGTTAGCGCATGCAAGTTTCTATGGGGCACTTTCAGTATCTAAAGCTGTCGAGAATGTAAATCAAAGAATCGCTCCCCTAGTTGTTGGAAGCCAGGTTGATTTAAATTCAATCGATGCTGCAATTCGCGAGGTAGATACAACCCCGAACTTTTCTTCACTAGGTGCAAATGCGACACTTGCCGTTTCATTAGCTGCTGCAAAGGCTTCAGCTCATGCACAGAATGTGTCTCTAGCTAGATATTTTCAACCTCAGGGTGATTTGTTAGTACCGATGCCAATGGTAAATATTCTCTCCGGTGGAGCGCATGCAAATCGTTCTCTTGATTTTCAAGATGTACTGGTTGTTCCAACAGGAGCAAGCTCCTTTACTGAGGCACTTTCTTGGGTAGTTGCAATACGAGAGACTGCAGCTCAACTTGGTAGTAAAGCAGGAATGATCACCCACTTAGTTGCAGATGAAGGTGGGCTAGGCATTGCCTTTGAATCAATCGAGTTAGCAATGACATTCGTAAGTCAAGCGATCGAAAAGGTGGGTCTTAAGTCTGGATCGCAAGTTTCGTTGGCCTTAGATGTTGCATCCACACAATTCTTTTCCAATGGAAGTTACAACTTAGCCGCTTCACAAAAGTCTTATTCATCGACAGATTTTGTTTCTTACATCAATACTCTGGTCTCGAATTACCCAATTGTTTCTATTGAAGATCCCTTTGCAGAAGATGATTGGGAAAGCTGGGCAGCCTTCATGGAGATTGCTCCAAAAAATTTGCAGGTTCTGGGAGACGATCTGCTAACTACTAATGCTAATCGTCTAGAAAAGGCAATTAATCAGCAATCTGCAAATGCAATTCTGATTAAGCCGAATCAAAATGGCTTGGTGAGTGATACCCATAAAGTATTGACCGCGGCACAAAGTGCTGGATTTAAAACTGTCGTCTCTGCGCGATCTGGTGAAACTGAAGATTCTTGGTTATCTGACTTGGCAACTGGGTGGCGTGCTGGCCAAATTAAAGTTGGTTCAACTCATGGTTCAGAGCGCACTGCGAAATGGAATCGCTTGCTCGAATTAGAGCAGATCGAAAAGGTGGAGTTTTCACAACCATTCGTTTAACGCTTGGTGGCGGGTGAAGGATTTGAACCTTCGAAGGCAGAGCCGGGGGATTTACAGT
>JBAXPH010000004.1:0-38725 GCA_037132355.1 Actinomycetes bacterium | reverse complement strand
CCCATGAGATTTTCTAAAAGTGGACCTAGGCCAACACGAGGCAAACCAGCGATTCTGCCTGCTAATTCGGTATCAAATAGGCGCGTCGGGTTAATGCCTAATTCACGCAGACATGGCAGATCTTGAGTACTTGCATGCAAAATAACTTCATCAGTGTTGAGCAATGTATTGAGTTGAGCAAAAAGTTGATGACCGGGACCAAAAGGAATTGGATCGATTAGGTGTAAACCGCCATCATTTCTCTTGATCTGAATCAAATATGCGCGTGCGCTATATCTAAATCCCGAAGCGCGTTCGGCATCAACTGCAAATGGACCATGTCCTTGTGCCAATTGTTTCAACGCATCTGCAAAAAGCGATTCGGTATCTATTACTGGGGGAGTTCCTGCGGCAGGTTGCAATAAAGGTACAACGACAATTTCTTCAGTCATGATTATTGTCGGCGCGCAGATGAAATAGCAGAGACACCTTCAGGAACTGGAGATAGTCCTGCAACCTCTGCAATTAAGTTGCACCAACTTTGAATGTGCTTTATCAATTCATTGGGTTCGGAGACTATTGGAGTCCACGATGCTCGAATTTCAATTTCGGCATCATCGTTTCGGGGCGATAGTTTTCCAAATGATGCGCTAGAAACACGAGTCACTGTGCCACTGGGTGCATTGAAAGCACATTGATTACTTTCAAGGGATTCTAGAAACCAGCTCCACCCAACTTCTGGCAACATGGGATCTTCTTGCATTACAGGATCCACATCAGCACTAACGAAAGTTACGCAGCGAAATTCTCCATCCCACGTTGCCTGTCCACCAGGTTCGTGCAACAGAACGAAGCGACCATTTGCAACTTCGTCCTCTTCATCTGCCAACAGCCCATTGGATACATCTGCAGAAAATGCAAAGGCATATGTCGCCAATTTTTGAGGTGCAGGGACTTCAATTAGTGCAATCTCTGCCCGCGGCGTGAAGGTACGAAGATGATCGACTAATCTCTCAAAATCATTCGCATCCACTGACTTAGGATAAAGAATTCATCAGGCCTTTTAAGGGAGGCGGGGCGGTAACCTTGCCCAATGGCTTCGCTACTAGCGCTACTGTCGAGTGCAATGTGGGGGACGGCAGATTTTTTCGCTGGGCGCCTCAGTAAGAAACATCATCCATTTGCTGTTCTTGGTTTTTCTCAAGTCATTGGTCTTCTTGTTGGAATTTTGATTGTTCTTATCTCGGGGGATTGGCATGGAAAAGTTGTTGGTTTTGATGGCTTCCTAATTCCCGGTGTACTTGCGGGCCTCTTTGGATACATAGGTCTTGCTTGTTTATATGAAGGTTTATCAACTGGTCGTATGGGAGTTGTTTCTCCCATTAGTTCGATGAGCGCTGTTATTCCATTGATCTATACGGTAATCAATGGAAACTCGCTGTCGGCGTTAAAGTCCGTTGGAATTGTTGTTGCGTTAGTTGGAGTTTTTTGCGCAAGTGGACCTGAATTATCAAATGGCTTACCGCTTAAACCACTATTACTGGCGTTAGGTGCGGCTGCAGGATTTGGGTGTGCGCTCACTTTTATTTCGATTGGGTCGCAAAGCAGTGCTTTGCTCACCATGGTTTCGATGCGAGCTGCAACATTTTTTGTCACTCTTTCCTTGGCAATAAGATTTAAGACAACCGGGAAATTTTCGAAAAAGGAAATGCCGGCTCTAATTTTTATTGGTGCCGCTGATTTTCTTGCCAATTTACTTCTAGGTATTGCTTGTACTAAGGGATTAGTTTCAGTTGCAATGGTCTTTGGTTCGCTCTATCCAATCGCTACAGCTTTGCTGGCCTTCAAATTTTTGCGCGAAAGACTTCATAAAGTTCAGTATGTTGGAATTGCTTTGGCAGTTACTGGAGTGTCAATCATTTCAGCATTTTAATTATGGGCTGAGTAGAAATAAGTTCCTTCAACTTCTCGTGATTCACAATGTGCAAACCTTCCGACTAGTGTTTGCCAATCAATTTTGTCTGCGCCTCCAGTTGCAGATGTAACACTGAGTTCAAGTTGATCAATAACACCGTGATCCATTAATTCATTGATCATGGATATCCCACCCTCGATTAAAATCTTTTCGCCAAACAAGGTACGAGCTTTTTCTACTGCTTCTGTCGGAGTGCAATTCCATAAGTGGGCCAAGTGATTTCCCTGCACCGGATTGACGAGTGAACGAGAAATCACCACTAAGGGCACCGGGGTTCGGTTATATGGTTCGTGGCGGGCGGTATTGCCACCAACGATGATGCAATCAACTTCACGGCGGCGTTGCAGAAAAACCTGTCGGTCGGCCGGTGAGCTAACCCCAGCTGAACGACTCTCTTTGGATGTCGAGCCATCAGCTCCGACCACAAGAGTTGCAACGACGCTCACGCCAGCAATTATTGCTTACGACACCATAAATCTTCCTAAAAATCTGTCAGTGGCACTCTTTACATTTATATCCATGATCATCGATTGCAATACCTGCACCATGGCAACGGTCGCATGCAATACATGTGTTGTTGCTTTTTTCCTCGAACCCTCAGCTGATATCAGCGAAGGAACACTGTCAGCGTTGACCGTTCTTGCAGATAGCGGATTAACCCCGCCACTGCAATATGACGCTCGTGGTGCCTAGTTCAGTCCCAATTCACAGCCTTTAAGTGCGTGATGAGGTTGAGATAGGGCTATTGGCGCGGTTAGCCTTGCACCCATGTCTTTTCCCCTGCGCCGATATTTCTTGCGGCTAGTTGTAACTCTGGCAATGGTTGCCGGAGTAATTGCGCCTGTTCCGGCCAAAGCCGCACCCAGTTTGGCTCAGGTCCAAGCCAAGGTTCGCCAATTAGAAGAAGAAGCGACAACCGCTGCCGAAGGTGCGCAAGAAGCCAAGGTTAAGTTAGCCGTGCTGACAAAAACACTCAATGGAATTAAAGCTAAAGCCGAAATACAAGGTCAAACCGTTTCAACTCTTCAGCGATCCTTAGGAAGCATTGCGATCGAACAATACAAATCTGGGGGATTCGGGCAAAGCTTCGAACTACTTTTTTCAACTGACCCAACGCTGTATCTCTCCTCTGCTGGTTCGTTAGATGCAATTACCCGTAGAAAATCTGCACAACTGCGAAAGTTTGAAGCAGCTCAGCAGCGACTTAAGGCGACAACCCTGACAGTTAATGACAAGATCGCGCTAGTTGCTGCAGCGCAGAAAAAATTAGCAGCCCAATCTGCAATTGCGCAAAGCAAATTAGCAGAGGCTGAAAAATTGCTGTCGACATTAACAAAAGCAGAACGTGAGCGTTTAGCAAAATTAGCGGACGAGCAAGAAAATGCTGATGAAGCTTCATCATTAGCGGCTGCAAAAAGCGCAGAGGGCGTATCTGGTAGAGCTGGTATTGCTCTTAAATATGCACTAAAGCAAATTGGTGATCGATATGTCTTTGGCGCTGCGGGCCTTGTGACATGGGATTGTTCCGGCTTAACAATGCGCGCTTACGAAGCAGCTGGAGTTTCGTTGCCGCACTCATCTGCTGCGCAATCGCGGCTCGGTAAGAAAGTTTCGCTCAATGCCTTAAAGCCCGGCGATCTACTGTTCTTTGGTCGCCCTGTCTCCCACGTCGGAATTTATTTGGGCGGTGGAAAAATGGTGCACGCACCTCGATCAGGTTCGCGCGTCAAGGTGGCAGAAAGTGGATCGCTAGGCAGAAAACCTTTGGTTGGAGCTCGCCGTTTCTAATCCAGTTCTCTTCGTAACTAATGACTTTGGTCCACGAGCAGGTGGAATCGAAACCTTCATCATTGGTTTGATCCAACGTCGTCCTTTTGGCCAAACAATTGTGTACACATCTTCACAACCCGAATCCGAACAATACGATGCGGATTGGATGAAAAATTATGGTGTGCGTGTTATTCGTGATCGATCAAAAATTCTGTTACCAACTCCACGAGTTGCATTTAAGTTACGACACATCATTGAAAGTGAGGGCATAACAACCGCCGCCTTTGGAGCTGCAGCACCATTGGGACTCTTATCGGCCAGCATGAAACGCGCCGGAGTATTGCGAACAGTTGCTCTTACGCATGGACATGAAGTCTGGTGGGCGAAAGTTTTCCCATTTAATATTTTGTTGCGTCGAATCGGTGCCACGGTTGATGTGCTGACTTATTTGGGAGAGTTCACGCGAAATGCGATTGCAAGTGCACTAACTGCTAAGGCAAAGTCGGCCATGGTAAAAATTGCACCCGGAATTGATGTTGATCATTTCTCACCAAGTGACGCTTCAGCATTAAGGCAATCACTGGGGCTAGCGGACAAAAAAGTGATCGTTTCTGTAGGCCGCTTAGTTCACCGCAAGGGCCAAGATCATTTAATTGAATCTATGCCCGAGATTCTGGAAGTCGTTCCCAATGCACATTTATTGCTGGTGGGACAAGGGCCTTACCGTGATTACTTGCAACAATTGGTCACAAAAAATGCTCTTGAAGATTCTGTGACATTTATTGGCAGAATTCAATATGCAGATTTACCTCAATACATTTGTGTAGGGGAGATTTTTGCAATGCCCAGCCGATCACGATTAATGGGACTTGAAGTTGAGGGGCTCGGGATCGTATTTCTGGAAGCAAGTGCGTGTGGCTTGCCTGTTCTTGCAGGTAACTCAGGCGGAGCACCCGATGCAGTGCTACACAACGAAACAGGGTTAGTTGTTGATGGAACGGATAATAAACAAATCGCAGCAGCGGCAATAGAACTTCTCACTAAAGAAGATTCAGCCAGAAAAATGGGCGAAGTTGGTCGTCAGTGGATAATCGATAAATGGCGTTGGGAAATTTGGTCCAAGGATTTTGAGGTTTTGTTAAACAAGTAAGCCACGTTCGCGAGCGATAGTTAGTGCTTGAACGCGATTATCTGCATTCAGCTTTCGCAAAATAGAGGAGACATGCGTTTTCACAGTCGAAACGGTAATAAAAAGATTTGTCGCAATTAGAGTATTGCTTAAACCTAAGTTAATTGACTGAAGAACATCTATCTCTCTGGCGCTTAGTCCCGTATCAGTTTCCATGGCGTAAATATGTTTGCTACTAAATGAAGCTGGACTCGATATCGCAAAATCTATAGCGGCAATGAGATCAGAAAGGGGAGCGCTCTTGACAATGAAGGCGTTGGCACCGGCACGTTGGGCCGCACGAACATAATCAACGGAATCGTTTAAGGTCAAAACCACGATTGCAGTTGTTGGAGAAACTGTGCGAGACCAACTGACTAAGTCAAAACCTGATCCATCTGGAAGATTGATATCTACAATTAGGACATCTGGGTTTGTTTGAGCCATGAATGCCTGAGCCTCATTAATGGATCCGGCTTCTGCAACAACGGTGTGACCATGTGCCTGAATAGCTGCTTTCAACCCATGCCGCACGACAGCATGATCATCGACAATCAAAACCTTCATGATTACCTTTCTAACGGTAGTTCAATCCTTATCCTTGTGCCTTGTTCGTTTGAGTCAATATGGATATCCCCATGTAACCGTGTGATTCGCTCTTGTATGCCAAGTAGCCCAAATCTTCCTTCTCCGCTTTCTGCACCACCGATACCGTTATCAGCAATTTGAATTGATAGATGTGAAGCAAGGGAATGTTCAGAGACATTGCGGAGAATTTCTGAGAGCGCGCGCAAAAGCTCATAGTTGTGATCCATCGGCGACGTGTCAGCTATTAGATCATCGCTAGTACGCAGTTGATGAATCTCTAGCCTTACCTTGTCGATCAATTCGGTAACACTAAATCGCACAGCGCGAAGTGCATCTTTGCTTTCGTGATCTTGAGTATTAGCAATTATTGAATCAATGGAAAAGCCCAGGCCTACTAGGTCCTGGGCGATTCCATCATGGAGTTCTTCAGCGAGTATTACCCGCCTATCGTTCATTTAGAAAATAATGCATCAATCTCGTGTGCAAACTCCTTTGCAACTACGTGGCGCTTCACGGACAGCTTGGCAGTTAAATGACCGCCTGCAATTGTGAAGTCCACCGGAAGAATCGTAAATTTACGAATTGATTCAGCCTTACTGACAGCCTTATTTGCTTCATCAACTGCGGTTTGAACAACTGCGATCAAATCAGGATCGTTGATCAGATCGTTTATAGATGCGCCCTCTTTTTTGTTGTTAGCGACCCAGCCCTTTAGCGCATCTGGATCGATAGTGATAAGTGCTGCGATGAATGGTTGGTTATCCCCAACAACCATGCACTGGCTCACTAATGGATGTGCCCGTAAGCGATCTCCTAGAACTGCTGGTGCAACATTTTTACCACCAGCGGTAACAATTAATTCCTTCTTGCGTCCAACGATGTAAAGGAAACCATCTTCGTCTAATTTTCCAAGGTCACCGGATTTAAACCAGCGCTCACCATCAAAAACTTCCGAGTTGGCGGCATCGTTCTGCCAATAGCCCTGCATGACGATTGGTCCACGAATTAAAACTTCGCCATCTTCGGCAATCTTTACTGAAGTTCCTGGAATTGGCTTACCAACTGAACCAACACGATGTGCACCCATAAGGTTTAGCGTCGCGCCCGCCGTTGTTTCCGTTAAACCGTATCCTTCAAGAATTGTTACTCCAGCACCACGATAGAAGTGTCCAAGACGCGCACCAAGGGGAGCACCACCCGAAATAGCGGCCTCTACATTGCCGCCCATACCTGCACGCAGTTTGCTATAGACAAGCTTGTCAAAGATTGCATGCTGAATTTTTAGAATGGGTGATACTGACTTTTTATCTAAGCTCTCAGAGTAAGCAACTGCAACCGCTGCTGCTTTTTTGAAAATCTTTCCCTTGCCTGCAGCTTCTGCGCGAGCTTCCGCGCCGTTATAAATCTTTTCAAAAATGCGGGGGACGGCTAACACGAATGTTGGCTTAAATGAGGCTAGATCCATCGGCAAACGTGTTGCGGGATCGCTGCAATGGGCCATATGGAGACCCGATGCAATTGCACCAATCTGAACCATTCGACCAAATACGTGTGCGACCGGCAAAAACAGAAGTGTTGAGCCACCAGGCTTTAAGAAGAGTTCACTGGCACCTTGCGCAACGTTTCCAGTCTCGGACATGAAATTACTATGAGTTAGCTGAACTCCCTTTGGCTTACCGGTTGTACCTGATGTGTAAATCAAAGTCGCAAGTGATGAAGGAACAACTGCATTTCTGCGGCGCTCAATTTCATCATCACCAATATTTTTACCTGCTTCGCGCAGAATTGTTAATACATCATCTGTCATTGTCCATACATTTCGTGTATGTGATGGAATTACTGTCTGCACCAAATCGCGAAGTGCAGGTGTTTCGACAACGATTGCAACTGAGTGTGAGTCGTTTAGAATCCAGTCAATTTGTTCTGCAGAGGATGTGTCATAAATTGGAACGACTACAGCACCGGCATACCAGGTAGCGAAATCAAGAATCGTCCATTCATAGCGAGTACGAGCCATGATGGCTACGCGATCACCAATTTGTACGCCAGATGCGATCAAACCTTTAGCGGTAGCGCGAATCTCTTCTTCAACTTCGCGGGCTGTTACAGGTTGCCATCCTTCACCCAATGGGCGGGACATTGTGATGCGCTCTGGTTCAAACCAAGCACGTTCTGCGATCAAATTTGTCAGATTCCCAGCAGTTGCAGCAGGGACTAATGGCGGGATTGAGATTTCATTCATGGGCCAACGCTAGCGTGAGCAATGCGGAAAGGTAAATAGGTTAGCCTTGCGCCATGGCCGAATTCAGCACAGCAACTATCACTATCGATGCCCCAATAACCGAGGTTCAAAAGGTGCTGTTTGCCTTAGACAAGTACCCCGAATGGTCGACACAAATTAAGTCAGCCGAAGCGCTAGATCACGATGATCAAGGGCGAATTACAAAGGTAAAGATGAGTATCGATGCGGGCATGATGAAAGATCGCCCAACACTTGATTACGACTGGAGCGAAGCTCCAAATAAATTGAGTTTTTCTTTAGAGGATGCTGATTTATTAACTGGAATGGACGGTATTTATTCATTCAAGAGTATCGATGAAGACACAACAGAAGTAACCTACCAACTCGAAGTTTCACTCTCGATGCCTATTCCCGCAATGATGCGACAGAAAGCAGAGAAGGCAACGATTGACGCCGCGTTGTCACAACTCAAAACTCATCTAGAGGGATAGTCCCATGACGTACACGATTGGTATCGACGTCGGTGGTACAAAAGTTTTAGGTGGGGTTGTTGATGAGACTGGAAAAATTGTTGCAACCGCACGCAAAGAGACTCCACGTCAAGGTGGAAGAGCTTTAACTCAAACTATTGCAGACATAGCCCAAGAACTTATGGCTCAGCACGCAGTTGCCTCAATCGGTGTCTCCGCGGCTGGTTTTGTTTCATCTGATCGTATGACAATGCTTGCTACACCAAATATCGCCGATTGGAATGGTGTTGATTTAGATTCTGAGTTGGCCGAATTAATTGGCCTACCAGTAGTAATTGAAAACGATGCAAACGCAGCTGCATGGGGCGAAGCAAAATTTGGTGCAGGCCGCAATCAGAACCACATGATGATGTTGACTGTGGGCACGGGCATTGGTGGAGGAATTGTTGTTAATGGTGAGTTATATCGTGGAGCTTTTGGAATAGCAGCAGAGTTTGGGCACTTGCGTGTAGTACCTGATGGCCACTTATGTGGTTGCGGAGCACGCGGATGTTTCGAGCAATATGCGTCCGGCAATGCTTTGCTGCGCCATGCGCGGGAAGCAATTAGTGCAAGCCCCGAAATTGCACGCAATCTTTTATCTCGCGGTGACGGGACTATCGCCGGATTAACCGGCAAGGCGATTACAGATGCTGCTCGCGAGGGTGATCCTGTTGCACTTGCGGCATTTAATACAACAGGCCAATGGCTTGGTGCAGGAATTGCATCGCTTTCTGTTTTATTAGATCCGGCCTACATCGTGATTGGCGGCGGAGTTATTGATGCTGGTGAAATTTTATTAAAGCCCACCCGCGAATCACTAGAACGCACAATGCCATTTGCAGGAAAGCATCCTTACCCAACTTTGATCGCTGCCGAACTTGGCAATGATGCTGGTTTAGTCGGAGTTGCAGATTTAGCTAGAGTCTAATTTTCAAAGGGGTAGCGCAGGCCTATTTGAGAGCGCACCGTATCTAAACTCTGCATGATGTCCACGGTATCTTTCCAATCTAAAATTGCGGATTGCTTTTGACCGGATTGCACTAGATTTTTAAATGCCTCTGCTTGTTCACGTAAGCCATGCCCAGTATATGTATGTGGATATTGAGTTACCGAGCCATCAAACAAGGTGACTCGCATACTTGTTGGATTATAAAAAACTCGGTCTATTTCTAACCATCCATTAACACCAGCTACTACAGCTCTACATGGCGTTTGTTCAATCATGGTTGTATTTAAAACCGCCTGTGCTCCATCGGCGTAATCGAAAATCATAGAAGTTTGTGCATCAACGCCTTTGTCAGTTAGCACTCCACTTGCAGTAATTTTTGTTGGATTGCCCAGAATCATGTGTGCAAAGGAAACAGGATAAATACCTAGATCTAACAGCGCGCCTCCAGCAAGTGTTGGCTCTACTAACCGCGGAATATTTTGATCAGCTAAACGTTGCCCATGATCTGCCTGCACTGTAAGTATTTTTCCTAAAATTCCGCTGGCAACAATTTCACGTACTAAAGCGTAATGAGGCAAGAATCGGGCCCACATCGCTTCCATCAGTGCAACATTATTTTTCTGGGCCGCATCAACCATTTCTTGTGCTTCACGAGCATTTACCGCAAACGGCTTTTCACATAGAACAGGTTTACCTGCATTAAGTGCAGTTATGACGTTTTCTTTGTGTGCAGGATGTGGCGTTGCTACATAGATCGCATCAATCGATGGATCGGCGACAAGATCTGCATAACTTCCGTAAGCAGTTCCGCCAAAAGTCTGTGCAAATTCTTGTGCATTGCTAAGTGTTCGTGAGCCAACTGCAGCTACAACGTGTCCATCTAGTAGTTGAAGATCTTTTGCAAAAGCGCGCGCTATTCCGCCCGGACCTAAAATTCCCCATTTAAAATTACTCATAGCGCTACTCCATCATCATCGTGATAGCCACGGTTTAACCAACGATTGATTGCGCGCTTTGCTGAAGCAATAAATCCACTGGGTGTTTGTCGTGGGGGATTGGGTTGTACAAATCCTTCGTGATCTATTCGATCCAGATCATCTAAGTAGGTTGTAGGAGCCGACTCATCTAATGACAGCCCAGAAACGATGGATTCGAACTCAGAGCGAATCAGATCCTCTTCATCGAAATCTTCTGGGCCTTTTTTAGCGTTACTCACCCTCAGATAGTGTCATAGTCGTCAATAACCACTAAATTATCCCCGTGTTCAATAATCTGCCGTACGGAACCTTGCGAGCATTCCTTACCCCGTTCTTGATGCTGGCATTTCGTCCCAAGGTGCGCGGGCTTCGCAATGTGCCGGCAAAGGGTCCGGTAATTATTGCCTCTAACCATTTATCGTTTAGCGATTCGATCTTCATGCCACTTGTCGTGCCACGTAAAGTTACCTTTCTGGCAAAGAGTGAATACTTCACCTCACCTGGTCCAAAAGGCTTATTGAAAAAGCTAACTTTCATTGCACTTGGTCAAGTTCCTGTTGATCGTTCAGGTGGGCGCCGAAGTGAAGCCGCATTGATAACTGGACTAAAAGTTTTAGCAGATGGTGATTGCATCGGAATTTATCCTGAAGGAACACGATCACCCGATGGACGTTTATACAAGGGGCGTACTGGAATTGCTCGTTTAGCGATCGAATCAGGCGCACCGGTGATTCCAGTGGCGATGTCTAATACCGACAAGATTCAACCAACTGGAAAAGTTATTCCTAATGTGAAGCGAGTAGGTATGAGTTTTGGCTCACCCATGTACTTTGACGGTGACTCAACGGATTTGCAGCACCTACGCGATGTCACCGATCAGATTATGAACGCTATTCATGCAATGTCTGGCCAGGAGTACATCGATATCTACGCACCTAAGAAAGTAAAACTTGGCGAGATCCAAGAAGAGGATTAATCCAACGCGTTACGCGCTACCAAGTAGTTACATGTTTGGCATTCTGGACCAGCTGCAGGAAGTTCACCTTCTAGAACATCAATGAACTCACCGATGACTTTTAGGAAATTGGCTTGATCTCGCTCGACCGGAACGTATTTTTGATAGACACCGAAACCATAATCATCGATAGAAGTTCCAATAGCAGTAGTTGGCTTCCACACTAATAAGCCAATCGAAGCAACAGATTGTGATTTCCCAGCAGAGGGATTTTCAAGACTGTATGCGTACGCCTCAAGCTGAGGTGAATAAAACTGCCCACTGTCTCTTTGGCTATCAGAGACCTTGCAATCAATTAATCCAATAGTTCCGTCATCGTTTGTTGCGACAAGATCGTACTTACCTAAGATGCGCCAGCGCGTTTCAACACCATTAACAACTAGCGGTTTGCTCTTAACCCATTCGCCCCACTTGGTAACTTTTCCGGGACGAAGCGAAGGATCGATGGTTGGCATATCTGCGCCTTGAAAATGCTCCTCTTGTAACGCAGCCATTGTTCCAACTAAAGGAAACTGCCCTGGCATGGTTACTTTGAACCAGTACTTGATCCATAAACACCGCTTGCAGGTGGAAAGCCCAAATGTTAAATCTGATGGAGAAATATTTTCGCGGGCTGGCTTTGCTGGTTTGATCATGGAGTAATTGTGTACTTAGGCACTGACAATTGCTGCGATCAAAACAGAGATTCCTAAAATGATCATGATCGTGCCGCCGGTGGCACGCAATCGTTCTAATCGCTTAGGGTCGGTGGCTAACCATTCACGCGCAGTTCCTGCCAGCAATCCCCACGAGCCATCGGATATAAAAGCCAAGATTGAAAAGATTGCACCAAGGAAAATTAATTGGCTGGTGATATGCCCGCGTTCACGATCTATGAACTGGGGAAGCACCGCTGCATAGAAAACAAGACCCTTGGGGTTTAGTGCACCGACCCAGAAACCATCTCGTATTGACCGTCGCACACTTGGTGCAACATCACCTTGGTTTGTCATGTCAGCTGCTTGAACTTCACGATGTCTGATTGCATCGACCCCAAGATAGACAAGATAAAGACCGCCAACGAACTGGACGGTGATGTAGGCGATGTCTGAATTTTGGAGAATAGGACCAAGCCCAAAGGCAACAAATGTCGAAAGACAAAAAGCACCTGTAACGTTTCCGGCCACGGTAAAGACAGCCGTCTTACGGCCCCACGCGATGGCTCGGGCGATGACGAAGAGCACGCTGGGCCCAGGGGCCAGAATTATGACCATGGCCGCGACGATGTACTCGGCTAGCCGTGTGGGAATGATCATGTGGGCAGTTTAACCGCGAGTCTGGGTTGCGCAGGGCGGGTATATCCCAATAGATTACGGCTCGATATATCGAATAGATACATTTCACGGAGTACTTGGAAAGGAGAATCAGATGCGCTCACGGTCAGAGTCGCTCGAATTCGCCCTCCTTGGTCTGCTCTCGCAAGCCCCACTTCATGGCTATGAACTTCGAAAGCGCATCGGCACCATTTTCGGTCCATTCCGCGCATTGTCATTTTCCGTTCTTTATCCGCAGCTTCGTCGAATGATGGAAGCCGGACTCATCGCAGAAACTGTTGTAGAAGCGACTTCTCGTCGTTCTCGCATTGTGTACGACATCACTGACAAAGGCGCTCGCAGATTTGAATCATTGACCGAATCAGTAACACCTGAAACTTGGGAGGATGAAGGTTTCGAAATTCGTTTCGCATTCTTTAGCCCAACGTCAGCAAATAACCGAGTAAGAATTCTTGAGGGACGCCATCGTCGCCTTAAGGAAAAAGCCGAAATCCTTCGTGGTGAACTCGAGAAGTCACCTGTTGGTATCGACAAATATCTGGAGGAATGGCGACGTCATTCACTGGAGACAGCTGATCGAGAGATCGCTTGGCTGGAAGACATGATCAAAACCGAGAGGAAATAGAGTGAACATCACAACCGGTAAAGGCGACATCCGTGTTGCAATCGTTGGCGTCGGAAACTGCGCTAACTCATTAGTCCAGGGCGTTGAATATTACAAAGACGCTGCCCTAGATCAAGAGATCCCAGGTCTTATGCACGCTGTTGTTGGGGGATACCACATCTCTAGCATCAAGTTTGTTGCAGCCTTCGATGTAGATGCGAAGAAGGTTGGACTTGATCTTGCTGATGCAATCTGGGCAAGTGAAAACAACACAATTAAATTTAGTGATGTTGCAAAGACTGGTGTTCCAGTTCTTCGCGGTGTTACAAATGATGGTCTTGGTAAGTACTACAAGGAGACAATTACAGAATCAGATGCTCCTGCTGTAGATATTGTAAAAACACTTAAGGATGAAGCAGTAGATGTTTTGATCTGCTACCTACCTGTAGGTTCTGAAGTAGCTGCTAAGTATTATGCGCAGTGCGCAATTGATGCCGGATGTGCTTTTGTAAATGCACTTCCAGTATTTATTGCTTCAGACCCAGTATGGGAAAAGAAGTTTGCCGATGCAGGACTTCCAATCGTTGGAGATGACATTAAGAGCCAAGTTGGTGCGACTATCACTCACCGCATCATGGCTAAGTTGTTCCAAGATCGCGGAGTTCACCTAGACCGTACCTATCAATTAAATGTTGGTGGAAACATGGACTTCAAGAACATGCTCGAGCGTGATCGTCTTGAATCAAAGAAAATTTCCAAGACCAATTCTGTAACCTCACAGTTGCATCATGATCTTGGTGCCAAGAATGTTCACATCGGACCTTCTGATTACATTCCATGGCTAGATGATCGCAAGTGGGCCTACGTTCGCCTCGAAGGCCGCGCATTTGGCGATGTACCTCTGAACTTGGAATATAAGTTGGAAGTTTGGGATTCACCTAACTCAGCCGGTGTCATCATTGATGCACTTCGCTGCGCAAAGATTGGTCTTGATCGTAAGATCGGCGGAGCGCTACTTTCACCATCAAGTTACTTTATGAAGACTCCACCTACTCAATACACCGATGAGCAGGCACATGTTAAGACAGAAGATTTCATCTCGGGAAAGCTTGAGCGTTAACAGATAAAGCGCAGACAATAAGTAGTAATGAAAAGGCTCCCTGGTATTAACCAGGGAGCCTTTTCTAACCCCTCACGGAGAGTTGAGGGTTAAATCGTCGCATCCTCAGGAGTGCGACGAATGTGCATCAACCCAGCTATACCTAACACAAGGAATAAGAGACCCCCAACAAAGCATGCAATGGATGCATACCCTGCAATCATTCCAAGAGTTCCGAATGCATATGCTTCAAGAAGCATTCCCCGGAGTGTGTTACCCATAAACAACGTGTCTTGCAGATCAGCTAATTTCTGTAACTGCGCAGCATCCGTGCCACCTGATCGTTGCGCCGTTAAGTATGCAGATGAAACTTCAGAGTACGTAGCTGGTTTTCCCATGACAGATGTTGCTGCTGCTTTCATGTGTTCCCAGATGTATAGATCTGAATAATCTCGAGCCATTACACCCGTTGTAACTTGCTTACCCGCCCACTTAAGGAGTTGCCCTTTAGTTTCTGCAGGCAAGCCAGCCTCAATAGGAAATGCAATGTTCTGGTTTGCTAATTGGCTTTGAACTGAATCATTTGCAAAAGCCGCACCAAAGTTGAGCATTCCACCAAATATCAAGAGCAGTGCAGCTAATCCCAGGCCGACATATGAGACTAACTTGTCAAAAGTTATACGTTTCATTTAATTCTCTCTCCCTCTTAGGCATTGATACGAAAATCAATACAGTGCCATGTCTACTAGGTGCGTAGCGAAGGGGATTGAGAAAGTGCGAGGGCTGTCACTCGGCGAGAATCACAGAGTGACAGCCCTACACGCGCTGCTTTTAGCAATCTAAATCTTTTAAAGGAAGATTTTAATCGATGTGACGGTTGCACATCGCTTTTCCATCTGGGCCAACTTCAAGATGTGAACAGGGGATATTCAATTTATCGAAAGCTTTGTCTCCATAATGCGCCCTGTAGGCAAGGGCGAGTAGAACACGTAGGTTAGTTTCACTATCTGATTTGATTCCAAAAACCTGCGCACTACGGCTAACGGTATTTTCAATTACCTTTTCGCTATGAGAAGTCTCTAGAGCAATTTTGCCATTTGATTTACCTTCACACACCAACTCCAGAACCAATTGCTCAAATGGAGTTAGATCTCGTGTTGAAATTGTTATATCTCGTGCCATTTACATCTCCGCCTCTCCGCGTGTCCCCATTCTGCTCTTTTTATTTTTACGAATCACCCCATAAGATGCCCAAATGAGTGAAATTGTGGCAACACAGAACGCAGGAGTGCTAACTCTCAGTTTCAATCGTCCCGAAAAGATGAATGCGCTGACACGTGCCATGTATGCAGATCTTTCCCAGGGCCTTAATGATGCTGCGGGGGATTTTGGGGTTCGGGCCGTAGTGCTGACGGCAGAAGGCGATCACTTCACCGCAGGCAACGACATCAAAGATTTCATGAACAATCCTCCAACGTCAGATGATTCAGAAGTAGCAAAGTTTTTAGCCGCACTTCTCAACTTTCCCAAGCCACTGCTTGCTGCAGTGAAAGGCAATGCTGTTGGGGTTGGAACAACAATGTTGCTTCACTGCGATGTTGTGATCGCTGGCCCAACAGCAAATTTCTCCATGCCATTTGCATCATTAGGTTTGGTGCCTGAAGCGGGATCCAGTTTCTTGTTTCCACAGTTAGTTGGTTATCAAAGAGCAGCACGAATCTTCATGACTGGTGAAAGCTTTAATGCGGATGCAGCTATTGAGATGGGACTAGCGGCGGCCAAAGATTCAGATCCTCTGGCGCACGCACAGAAGATTGCTGCACACATCGCAGAGCAACCACCACAAGCGATCATCAATACCAAAGCGCTACTGAAGGCCAAGAACCACGACGCAGTTGCTGCAGTCATGAAGGCCGAATTTGAAATTTTCTCAATGGCGTTGCAATCAGAAGAAGCTATGGAAGCATTCATGAAGTTCATGTCTAAGAAGGGTAAGTAAATGTCACTTGCAGGAAAGCGCATATTCATAACAGGCGGATCGCGTGGTATTGGTTTAGCGATCGCACTGCGTGCTGCACGTGATGGCGCATCAATTGCTATTGCTGCAAAAACATCTGATCCCAATCCAAAATTACCTGGCACGATTCATACAGCTGCGGCCGAGATTGAAGCAGCTGGTGGAAAGGCATTAGCCATTCAGTGCGATTTACGTGATGAATTGCAGATTGAAGCAGCTGTTAATCAAGCGGCTGAAGCATTCGGTGGGATCGATATTCTGATTAATAATGCAAGTGCGATCAACTTAACCCGCACTGATCAAACTCCAGCAAAGCGCTTTGATTTGATGTTTGATGTCAATGTGCGTGGAACATTTTTAACTTCACAGGCAGCACTTCCGCATCTTCGTAAATCTGCCGCGGATGGTCGCAACCCACACATTCTCAACCTTTCACCTCCGCTTTCAATGAAGCCAGTCTGGTTCAAGAACCACGTGGCCTACACAATGGCTAAGTACGGAATGAGTATGTGCGTTTTAGGGATGGCTGAAGAGTTCAAGCGCGATGGCATTGGCGTCAATGCATTATGGCCTCGCACAGTGATTGATACAGCAGCACTTCAGATGATTCCTGGAATCGATGCTTCAGCTGGACGAACTCCAGAGATTTTGGCTGATGCTGCGTACATAATCTTTAATCGCGATGCTAAAGAGTGCACTGGTAATTTCTTTGTGGATGATCTGGTGCTTGCAAGTGAAGGAATCACGGATCTAGAAAAGTATTCGGTGACTCCTGGCACCAAGGATTTCCTTCTTGATTTCTTTCTAGACTAAAGTAAGGTCATGCGTAAACTTCTTGTCTCAGTCATGATCATTGCGTTAACTGCCATCTCAATTTCAGTATCTTCAGCCCACGGTGAAATTGTTTCGAGTTTCCCTAAACAATATACAAATGTGAATCCAATACCTACACAAGTATGGATTGAATTTGATGGCAAATTACAAACATTAGATGGACAACAAATTAATACGATAGAAGTTATTGATTCAACAGGTTATGCAATGAATACTGGTGATCCGGTGATTTCTGACGGCAGAATCACCACGCAACTTTCAGATCAAAGTGCACCGGGTGTTTTTACGGTTAATTACCGCATAGTTTCAGAGGATGGTCATCCTGTTAAAGGAAGTTACACCTTTAACGCTTCACCTGATTACGCAGCAACCGATGTTGCCACAACAGCTGCACCAAAGAAAAATTCATCGCTAGATGTTGGCGGAATAGTGATGATCGTTTGCCTGACTATTTTTGGCCTTGGGTTGTTAGCAAAGCGCAAGAATGAGAAGAAGTAGGAATGCCCGGCTTAGATCTTGAAGTAAATGGCCCCAACACGATTCAGGAATCTGAGCGTAAAGGCTCTGCTCGTTCACTATTCTGGCCGTGGGCGGGGGCAAACGTTTCGTTACTAGCTCTCTCGTATGGTTCATTCTTCTTAGGATTTGGAATTTCATTCAAGCAAGCAACATTTGCCGCGATCATCGGTACGGTTGCATCGTTTCTTCTTGTTGGAGTTAGTTCATTAGCTGGCAAGCGATCAAACGCCCCGACCATGGTTTTAACGAGGGCCTCCTTTGGAGTCAAAGGCAGCGTTGTTCCAGGCTTATTGTCGTATTTGATTTTTGTAGGCTGGGAAACAGTTTTAGTCTCATTAGCAACACTTGCAACAGGAACAGTCTTCTCTCGTATCGGGGGAATCGATCATAATTTAGCGCTGGTCATAGGGTTTCTGATCGCGGTATCGCTAACTGTATTCGGTGGAGTGCTTGGCTTTGGCGTGATTATGAAGTTGCAAAAATTGTTGACAGTGATCACGGTAGCTATGACCGTTGTTTACATTTTTTTGACCATCGACACTGTTAACTGGAATGCGGTAACAGCAGTTAAAGACGGGACATCTCAGGGATTTATCGGGGCAATAATTTTCGGAGTTACTGGAATTGGTCTGGGTTGGGTTAACAGCGCAGCTGATTATTCACGTTATCTTCCACGCACTGTTTCAAGTAAAGCGGTTGTGGGATGGACTGTATGTGGAGCCTCCGTAGTTCCGATTGTTCTGGTTATTTATGGAGCAGCATTATCTGGAAGCAGCAAGGATTTAAGCGATGCAATCGCGATGGATCCAATTGGCGCCCTGACCTCGTTGTTACCAACATGGTTTCTTATTCCATTTGCGCTAATCGCAATATTGGGACTGGTAGGGGGTGCAATTCTTGATCTTTACTCTTCAGGTTTAGCACTAGTTTCAATTGGCGTACCTATTAAAAGACATCAGGCTGCGATCATCGATTCGGTCATCATGCTTGCTGGAACCATTTACATCGTATGGATTGCTGACAATTTCTTTTATCCATTCCAAGGTTTCCTGATCACACTTGGCGTTCCAATTGCCGTTTGGTCGGCAATCTTTGTGGCCGATGTCCTGCTGCGCAGGAAGGCATATAGCGAGAAGGATTTGTATGACGCACAAGGAATCTATGGATCAATCAATAAGGGATCTATCGCCTTAATGATCATTGGAACGATCGTGGGTTGGGGCTTTGTGACAAACACTTTTGCTTCGTGGCTATCCTGGCAAGGATATTTCCTAGGTGTTATTGGCGGGAAAAAAGGCGCATGGGCATATTCCAATATCGGGGTTTTCTTTGCCTTGATTATTGGCTTCTTTGGGCACATCATCCTGGCAAGAAAAACTATTTCGAAGCAGGAGTCCTTCTAAGCCAGATATATCCGAGTATTCCCGAAAGGATTGCCGAGATAAATAAGCCCAAGCGAACCTCGTTGAGTTCGTTCTTATCCATAGCCGCGATTTCAGCAATAACCAAGGAAACTGTCATTCCCATTCCCGCCAGTGCGCCAACTCCGGCAATAGCTTTGAGTTGAATAAGAGCCTTGCCACCTAGTTTGATCGCAAGCCAGGCAAACAATGTAATTCCAATAATCTTTCCAACAGAGCGAGCTATCACTAAAGCAATTGTTGTTGTGGATGTGAAACTTTCAAAAGTTATAGTGAATGGAATATTTACGGCGATGATCACAGGGACGATGAAGTAGGTTGAAATAGGAGAGAGCACCTTTATGGCTGTGTTCAATTGAGATTTAGAAAGTGGAAGTACTACTCCAAGTGCTGCCGCACCTAATGTTGCAAGTGCTTTTTCTGGATGAAGATCATTTCCATAAAAAACGCCAAGAACGACGAGGGAGAAGAGGTCATCGGCGATAGCCAGAGTCAGCAAAAAGATACGAACTTGTGGCTGTACTCGTTTACCCAACAACGACAAAACTCCTAATGCCAAAGCGATATCAGTGGGCATCGCCGTCGCCCACATATGTGAACCAGGATTTAATGAAATATAAATTAAAGCTGGAAAGATCATTCCGCCAAAAGCGGCGATGATCGGCACAATTGCAGATCGAAAATCCTTTAGTCCATGCTTGATTTCCAAGCCAACCAAGAAGAAAAAGAGTGCGATCAGCACATCGATGAACATGGTCTTAATCTACTTGAAGCGGACACAACAAAGCCCGCCTTTTGACGGGCGGGCTTTGTGTTAACTGATTGTTTAGATGTCGTAATACAACTCAAACTCAGCTGGGTGCGGACGCAAGCGAACGTAATCGACTTCGTTCTTACGCTTCCATTCGATCCATGTTGCGATCAAGTCAGGTGTAAATACTCCACCCTTCGTTAGGAATTCATGATCCTTTTCCAAAGTATTAAGAACTGCATCTAGTGAACCTGGAACCTGAGGAATTGATGCCGCCTCTTCGCCTTCTAGTTCGTAGAGATCCTTATCAACTGGGGCAGGTGGTTCGATCTTGTTAACGATTCCATCAAGGCCAGCCATAAGCATTGCTGCGAATGCTAGGTATGGGTTTGAAGATGGATCTGGGCAACGGAACTCAATGCGCTTTGCCTTTGGATTGGATCCTGTAATTGGGATACGGATACAAGCTGAGCGGTTACGTGCCGAGTACACGAGGTTTACTGGTGCTTCATACCCTGGAACTAAACGACGGTATGAGTTAACAGTTGGATTGGTAAAGGCTAGAAGTGAAGGTGCGTGCTTTAGAAGTCCACCGATGTACCAACGTGCCATGTCTGAAAGATCGCCATATGTACCTGCTTCGAAGAACAGTGGCTTTCCATCTTTCCATAGTGATTGGTGAACGTGCATACCTGAACCGTTATCTCCGAAGAGTGGCTTTGGCATAAACGTTGCAGTCTTTCCACCGTGCCATGCTGTGTTGCGAATGACGTACTTGAATTTCATTACATCATCACCAGCATGCAGGATGTCAGAGAATCGGTAGTTAATTTCCATTTGACCTGCAGTACCAACTTCGTGGTGTGAGCGCTCAACAAGTAGTCCAACCTTGCCAAGTTGCATAACCATTTCATCGCGAAGATCTGCGAATTGGTCTGTTGGAGAAACTGGGAAGTAACCGCCCTTTACTCGAGTGCGGTAACCACGGTTAGGAGTTCCATCAGCATCGTATTCAACGCCGGTGTTCCAAGCACCTTCGTATGATTCAATCTCGTGAACTGCTGAGTTAATTGTTGTCTTGAAACGTACGCTATCGAAGACATAGAACTCTGCCTCTGGTGCAAAGAATGCAGTATCTGCAAAACCAAGTGAGCGCATGTAGTCAACAGCTTTTGCAACCACACCGCGTGGATCACGGCTGTAAGGTGAGTTATCTACAGGATTGTGAACCGAGAAGATGATTACTAGGGTTTTTTCCTTGCGATAAGGATCGATAAATGCTGATTCTGGAACTGGTAGCAACTTCATGTCTGATTCATCAATGGATTGGAATCCACGAATTGATGAACCATCAAACATTAAGCCATCTGTAAAGACAGCTTCATCAAATGATTCAACAGGAACGTTGAAGTGATGCTGAATACCAGGTAAATCTGTAAAGCGGACGTCAACTAGTTTGACATCCTCTTTCTTAATGTAAGCAAAAATTTCTGCTGCGTTCTTAAACATGCTTCTCCCAATTTCACATGTGATGCGCAGATCCCTCGGCACTGAGTCTCTGGCGCTTTTGCGTAGTTGAACCCTAGGTCCAAGCCATGAAAATGGCATAACCCGCTTGTTAAATCCATGTTACGTATGGGCCGAGAGCCAGTTACCCTTGCCACATGAGCTTTCAATTCCAGCGTGTGAGCCTCAGGCGTCGATTTGCCGCACTTATGGTCGATTGGTTGGCCTGTTATTTCATTGTGGCCGCTTCGGCCGGTGGGCTGGGAGCGATGGCTGCCAATCGATCGCTGACCGTATTAGCACTGTTCTTCGCCGAGATCTCAATTCTCTCGGCGCTTCAAGGGGCCACCCTGGGGCACAAAATCTTTGGAATTCGCATTGTCCGTTTTGAGGACGGTGGCGCTATTTCTCCGATTGCCGCATTAATCCGTTCGTCACTTTTAGTAACCGTTATTTTTGCCGTGACCTTCGATGAAAATGGCAGAGGAATGCACGAGCGTTTTAGCGGAACTGTTTTAACTAGAAGTTAGCGAATTTTTGGGGAACGAGTTGGCATCGGACCCTTTGGAATTGGCATAGACATTCCGCCGACTGCCTTTAAGCGAGCACGTACCTCACGCATTTGATGTGCAGATAATTTCTTTGGCAGACGACGCATGTGACGTTGTAATTTGCGAATTGGAATTCGACCTTCTTCGTTGCCTACAAGAATTTCAATAACAGGAACTCCTGGTGCAAAACGTTCAGCCTTCTTCTTTTCATCAGCCATCATCTGACGTACAGATTGTGAACCTTCACCAGTTAGGACAATTCCGGCGCGACCAACACTGCGATGAACCATGTCTTGATTGCGAGCAACAGCAACTGCTGGTGTTGTTGTCCAGCCTTTACGGATTGCCATCAAAACACTTGCGCCTGCTCCAATTTGGCCATCAATTGCAGCATATGCAGCTGTTCCCGCTTGGCGCGTGAAAAAGAAAAGAGTGAGAAGTACTGCAAGAGGTAAAGAAATAAATCCAAAGTAAATCGGATGACCTAGTGATGCACCAAAACTAATTCCTAATCCCCATGTCACAACAAAAATTCCAATAAGGGCGGCTGTGATCCATGGTTTAACTTGCTTTGTGACCTTGTAGGCATCACGGAAAGTTTGGAAACGTGGCGTCTTGATCTTCTTTTCTTTACTCTTCTTGTTGAACATATTGTTAGTTTAGTGGGGCGGGGGCTGTTCCACCAAGACGAACCGGCGCCCAACGCTTGCCGACGTGGCTATCAGGGTACTTTTCTTGGACATCGCGCAACATCTGGATCATGGTTTCGCGAAGATGAGTTTCAGCGACTTCAACATCAGTATCCCGAGAATAAGAAATAGGTTCGCCAAAAGTGACCGACACTGGAACTTTGCTCCGTGTGAGAGTTGGTTTTAGACCCTTGGTGAATACGCGTTGGCCACCCCACACAATGGTCGGGATGATTGGTACGCCAGCACCTATAGCAAGACGCACGGCACCGGATTTTAATCCTTTGATTTCAAAACTTGTCGAGATTGTTCCTTCAGGGAATATCCCAATAATTTCACCGGTTTTTAATGCACGAAGTGCTGCAACAAATGATGCAGATCCGTTACTTCGGTCAACATTGATGTGGTGCATTCCGCGAAGTAAAGGTCCAGCCAATTTGTTGTCAAAGAGTTCTTTTTTTGCCATAAAACGAACATAACGTTTTGCAGGTAATGCCGCTGTTCCTGCCAGTGCAAAATCTAAATAGCTAGTGTGATTAATGGCAAGGATTGCTCCACCCTCGCGAGGAACATTGTCTTGACCTTGAAAATCTAATTTGAGTCCTAGGTATTTCCAGACTGTCTTTACGAGAACAATTACTGGGGGATACACCAGATCAGCCACGAGCCGCCTTCTTTTCCATAGCCTGCTTATAGAGGCGACCAGCACGATAAGAGGATCGCACCAAAGGTCCGCTCATAACACCTAAGAAACCAATCTGTTCTGCCTCTTGTGCAAGCTCAACAAATTCTTGTGGCTTGACCCAACGTTCTACTGGATGGTGTTTGTTGGTTGGTCGTAAGTACTGAGTGATGGTGATTAAGTCACAACCAGCACTGTGTAAATCAACAAGTGCTTGTGATACTTCTTCACGTGTTTCACCAAGGCCCAAAATTAAGTTGGATTTGGTAATCAACCCATAATCCTGCGCCATTCTGATTACGCGCAAAGACTTTTCATAGGTAAAAGCTGGGCGGATTTGCTTGAAAATACGTGGAACTGTTTCCAAGTTGTGGGCAAATACTTCTGGTTTGGTATCAAATATCGGATTGAGCAAATCTGGGTTTGCATTGAAATCAGGTGCCAACATTTCTACGCCAGTTCCAGGATTTAATTCGTGGACCTTGCGAATTGTTTCGGCGTATAACCATGATCCTTCATCTTCTAGATCATCTCGTGTTACACCTGTAATTGTTGCGTAGCGCAATCCCATTGTCTTTACCGACATAGCAACCTTGAACGGTTCAGCACGATCGATGGCTAATGGCTTACCCGTATCGATATTGCAAAAATCGCAACGGCGCGTGCATCGATCTCCACCGATTAGGAAAGTTGCTTCCTTATCTTCCCAACATTCAAAAATATTTGGGCACGCTGCTTCTTGGCAGACGGTGTGTAAACCTTCTGACTTAACAAGACCATGTAGTCGAGTGTATTCAGGACCCATGTTCGCACGGGTCTTAATCCATTCAGGCTTTCGCTCGATAGGAGTTTCGGCATTGCGAGCTTCAATGCGAAGTAGCTTGCGACCTTCTGGTGCCATGGTCATGCGCTCACCTTTTTCAATGATTCAACAATATGAAGTTCTACCCGAGGTGCTACCTCATCAATAGTAATTGTACGTCCTAGCTCGATTTCAAGAGAGGTCACATCGGCATCTGCAATTCCGCAAGGAACAATCTGACCGAATGCCGCAAGGTCAGGATTTACGTTTAATGCAAAGCCATGCATAGTTACACCTTTGGCAACACGGATACCGATTGCTGCGATTTTGCGATCACCGCGTGAATCCTGAATCCAAACACCAGAACGTCCATCAACGCGAACCGCGGTAATACCGAAATCTGCACACACCGAAATCAAGGCCGATTCAAGTTCGCGGACAAAACCAACTAGTTCAGTAGGGTTTTGCAATTTTACAATTGGATAACCAACTAGCTGGCCGGGGCCATGCCAGGTGATACGTCCGCCGCGATCAACATCTATAACTGGGGTTCCATCAGTTGGGCGCTCGGCATCATCGGTACGACGGCCGGCGGTATAAACCGATGGATGTTCAAGTAGCAGTAAGGAATTAGGACGTGAACCAGATGCAACTTCTGCATGAATTTTTCGTTGTAAATCCCAGGCTTCCTGATAATCCACTGAACCATGGCGTAAAAGTGCGATAGTCGCGTTGGATTGAGTTGAAAGCACTGGCACACTCATAGCCTAAAGGTAGGCTTTGCTTCTTACCAATTGACGTCAATAGATCTCTCGGAAAGGTCATTTTCACAGTGTCTCTGAACCCACAAAAGTCTCGCAAGCCCTTTGCTATTGCTGTCCTAGTCGTAATCGTCTGGTTCGCCATTACAGGCATTTTCGGTCCGCTTTTTGGAAAACTCTCATCAGTGCAGGAAAATAACAACTCATCATTTTTGCCAAAGGGTGCCGAAGCAACATTGGCTGCTGATGAGATAGCAAAGTTTTCGGGTAAGGATTCCTTTAATTTTCCGACCTTAATTCTGTTTGAAGGTAAGTCGACCCCTGAAACTTTTGCGGCAATCAATTCCCACTTATCGGCAGTTGGAAATTTAACCCTTGCTGGTACGGATTCTAAAATTTCAGACTTTCTAGCACCCGGTCAACAGATCAATGTTTTCCCATCACAAGATGGCAAAGCAATTTTGGCCAATATTCCACTAGATGGAAACTCCATCGCTAAGACTTTGTCTAACGACAAGCCCGTCTTACCTGCAGTTGTCGAAGCGCTTCGTACTGACATCAAACCGGTAGCACAGGCAAATGGTTTGACTCCATATGTAACGGGTCCAGGTGGATTACTTGGAGATTTATTTGGCGCTTTTGGAACTCTAGACTCTTCATTACTGCTGACAACACTAGGTGTTGTAGCTCTGATTTTGATTATTGTTTATCGTTCTCCAATTTTGTGGATCATTCCGCTGCTGTCAGCTCTATTCGCCCTGTCAACTGCCGGGGGAATTGTTTATCTTCTAGCCAAGAACAACATTATTGATGTTGACGGGCAATCGCAGGGAATTCTTTCGGTATTGGTAATTGGCGCTGCAACTGATTATGCATTGTTATTGATCGCACGTTATCGAGAAGAGCTACATTTACATGAAAGCCGCTTTGATGCGATGAAAGCTGCATACAAAGGTGTGTGGGAGCCAATCCTTGCATCAGGTTCTACGGTCTCAATTTCGCTTTTGATTTTATTGTTTAGCCAACTTACAAATACTGCTGGCTTAGGACCTATTGGTGCTATCGGTGTTGTATGTTCGATGATTACGATTCTTACATTGTTACCAGCATTGCTTTTGGTGTTTGGTCGCTGGATCTTTTGGCCACGACGTCCGCTCTTCGATGGTGATGATCACGTTATGTCTGGAACTTGGTCAAAGGTTGGAAACGCGATTGGGCGAAACCCTCGTAAAGCATGGATGATTTCAGGCTCAGTTTTGTTGATTTTTGCCTTTGCATCTACAACTTTAAAAGCTGATGGAATTGGAACAGTTGATACCTTCACTGGAAAGCCTGAATCTGTTGTGGGACAAAAACTCCTAGAAACTCATTTCCCCGGCGGGCAAGGAAATCCAACTCAGGTTGTTGTCTCACAAAAGAAGCTAGATGAGGTCGCGATGAGACTTTCCTCAGCCCCAGGGGTTCGAGACGTCACACCGCAAATGGACCCTACTAATCCAAAAGTTGTGCAGATTGTTGGCGGTAAGGCAATTCTCAATCTAACGCTGGACAAAGCTCCGGATAGCGTTGAAGCTGGAAAAGACATTCCAAAGATTCGTCAAATTGCTCACGCTACTGATGCTTCATCGTTAGTCGGTGGAACAAGTGCTGTCTACTTTGATGTTCGTACCGCAAATAGTCGAGATAACAAAACAATCATTCCAATAATTTTATTGGTTATTACCTTAATTCTTGGCTTCTTGTTGCGCAGCATTTTGAGTGCAATTGTTCTGCTTGGAACTGTTGTGCTTTCATACTTTGCAACACTTGGTGTCTGTGCTCTGGTCTTTAATCACATCTTTGGATTTGCAGGTGGAGATAATTCATTCCCACTTTTCGCCTTCATATTCCTGGTTGCGCTAGGTATTGATTACAACATCTTCCTCATGACACGAGTTCGTGAAGAATCACAAAAGATTGGCACACGTGCAGGAGTCATTAAGGGTGTCACTGTCACAGGTGCGGTAATCACATCGGCTGGAATTGTTTTGGCAGCTACCTTCGCCGTTCTTGGATTACTTCCGCTAGTTCCATTAGCCGAACTTGGTTTTGCTGTGGCCTTTGGAGTTTTGCTAGATACCATCATTGTTCGATCAATTTTAGTGCCAGCTTTGGTCCACGAAATTGGTCCTAAAATCTGGTGGCCATCTAAATTGCAGGACAAGTAAATATGGGTTTGCGTGTAGGTATCGCAGGGTATGGCTTAGCCGGGCGATACTTTCACGCACCATTGCTAAAGGGTTGTGGGTTTGATGTTGTAGTAATCCAAACTGGAAATCCAGAGCGAGCAGCACATGCATTAGCAGATTTTGCGCACACCACAGTTGTATCAACCATCGAAGAATTAGTAGCGCACAAACTTGATCTTGTTGTCGTTGCGTCGGCTAATTTAGTGCACGCACACCACGCAATTGCGGCCATCAGTGCAGGCATTCCTGTTGTAGTCGACAAACCTATGGGCCGTACCCTTGCTGAAACTCGAGAAATAGTCAGCGCAGGTGAAGCTGCAGGCGTTGGGGTTTCAACATTTTTTAATCGTCGTTGGGACAGCGATGCATTAACTATCAAGAAGGTTTTAGCAAGTGGAGTACTGGGTCAAGTACACAGAATCGATTCTCGGTTCGAAAGATTTAGACCAGAACTCAATGCGACATCTTGGCGAGAAAATATGACAGCGGCCGAGGGTGGTGGTCAGTTACTAGATTTACAGCCACATCTAATTTCCACTGCTATTGATTGGTTTGGTACGGCCGAACTTGTCACCGCAACTGTGCGTTCATTGCGTGGGGGAGCAGATGATGATTCGGTATTGGTTTTAAACCACACAAGTGGCGTTACCTCATATCTATCAGCAAGTGCGGTTGTAGGTGCGCCGGGTCCTCGTATTCGAATACTTGGAACTAAAGGCGCTCTAGTCATTAATGAATTAGATCCTCAAGAAGCACTATTGCGGGCCGGGATGTTTCCAGAGAATGGAACCTGGTCTATTCCAACTTCTTCGCAAGCATTTATTCATCGCGGAGATGATGTGGAAGAAATTGAGGCAGTCCCTGGCAACTATGGACATTTTTATAAAGCAATTGAGTTGGCAATAAATACAGGGGCACCTTGGCCGATACCGAATTCAGATGCGTTATTAGTAGCATCAATAATTGATCAAGCTCGTGAAATTGGTACCCGTGCACTCTGAGGTTTTGATTGTTGGAGCAGGGCTGGCAGGACTGAATGCAGCTATTTATTTAGAGGCCGCAGGCGTGGATGTAACGGTCATTGAATCATCTGATCGCGCTGGTGGACGAGTTGCAAGTGATGTGATCGATGGCTTCATCTGCGACCGAGGATTTCAGCTCATAAATTCACAATATCCAGCGTTGCAAGAACTTAATGTAATTAAGGAATTGGATTTCATTGAAGCACCTAGAGTCATCGAAGTTGCCCTAGATGAAGGTCGCAAAGCTATTGGCGATCCGCGACAAGTGCCATTGACTGCATTAGATAAGGCGACTGGAACCATTCCTGAAAAATTTGCACTACTGAAATTTCTTATGAGCCAACCAACGACTGGTCAATCGATTGGACAAGCCCTTCGCAGCACCGGAACCTGTTACGAAAGAGTCTTACGTCCATTTTTACATGGTGTTTTTTTAACAGACCCCGACAACGTGGATGTCGTGTATGGACATTCAATTATAAAAAGTTTTGTTAACGGGCGGCCTGGAGTTCCACGAAATGGAGTTGGTGAACTTTCAAAGGCACTTGCAAAGCGCGTGAGAAATATCGTTTATAACGCCAGAGTAGATGGGATAGATCTAACCTCTGTTCACACAAACAATGGGTCCTATACGGCGAACAAGATTCTTATCGCAACGGATGCGACAACTGCTACGCAGTTGTTGGGTTTAACCGAAGTTCCTCGCATGGCCAGTTGCATTACTTGGTATCACGCCGTCAATCACAACCCTTCAGGCAGTGGACGTTTAGTCGTTGATGGTCAAAAGCGTGGGCCAATAATTAATTCAGTTGTCATGTCAGATATTTCTCGTAATTACGCACCACAAAATCAGCATTTGGTAGCAACGACGACTGAGTTGAACGTCACCGAATCTGATGTACGTCGCCACTTAGCCATAATCTGGGGAGTCGACACCTATAGCTGGCAGTTCATAGCAAAATATGAAATTCCAGCTGCACTGCCTATTCACAATGTAGGACGAGTGTTGTCACAAAGTATGAAGATTAACGATCACCATTATGTTGCCGGCGACCATCGAACTGTTCCATCACAACAAGGGGCTTTGTTTTCTGGCCGCCTTGCTGCTCAATTAATCTTGAACTAGTTGTGCGAGTGCTTCCGAAATATGTGGGTAATCCCAGGTAAAGCCTGCCTCTTGAAGAACATGAGGAATCACACGCTTTGATCCGAGAACTTCGGAAGAAAAACCACCTAGTGCAATTTTCAAAGCGATTGCAGGTGCTGGAAAAAGTGCAGGACGGTGCATTGCTCGCGCAAGTGCTGATGTGAACTCTTGATTAGTTACGGGGTTTGGAGCAGTTACATTAACTGGACCTGAAATTGGATTTTCTAGTGCAAAAACTATTGCCCGAATTTGATCGTGCAGCGTGATCCATGACCACCATTGCTTTCCGTTACCCATCTTTCCGCCAAGACCTAATCGAAATAGTGGAAGCATCTTTCCTAGTGCACCGCCTGTTGGATCAAGCACCAATCCAGTTCTAATTTTTACTGTGCGAACATCACCAGCAAGATCTGCAGCAGCTTCCCACTCACGGCAGACTGCCGCTAAGAAATCATCGCCAGCGCGATCAGTTTCGACGACTGCTCGATTTCCACTTTCGCCATACCAACCAATGGCAGATGCAGAAATAAACACCTGCGGCTTTAGCTCTGCAACAGCGTTTGCAATTGCAGTTGTTCCAAGCAATCTGGAATTAAGAATTTCACCTTTGTACTTTTTGTTCCAACGTTTGTCACCAACGCCAACGCCAGCTAAGTGAATGATTGCATCAACACCGCGAAGTGGTTCTAGATCTACCACGCCAGTTTGTGGATCCCATTGCACTTCATCTGCAGCAACTGGCGCCCGACGCACTAGGCGTTGAACAGTGTGACCTTCACTTTTTAAATGGCCAACAAGTGCGGTACCGATTAATCCCGAGGCACCCGTAACGGCAATTCGTTGTGGAACAGTCATAACTGACTTACAGTCCTAGATCTGACTCGAAAGCGCCACCTTCGAGGCGTTCCTTAAGAGTTACTAGGAATCGTGCAGCATCTGCGCCATCAACAACACGGTGGTCGTATGAAAGTCCAAGGTAAACCATGGAACGAATCGCAATTGTTTCTCCGCCATCTTCGCCACGAACAACCATTGGACGCTTAACAACTGCGCCTAAGCCAAGAATTGCTACCTGTGGTTGATTGATAATTGGAGTATCAAATAACGCACCACGACTTCCTGTATTTGTAAGGGTAAATGTTCCGCCACCTAATTCATCTGGAGTTACCTTGTTATCGCGAGTGCGGGCAGCAAGATCTGCAATCTTGCGTGCAATTCCACCCATGTTCAGATCACCAGCATTGGCAATGACAGGAACAAGTAATCCTCGCTCCGTATCAACAGCAACACCTAGGTGTTCTGCCCCATGATAAGTAATCTGATCGCCTTCAACAGAAGAGTTGAGGACAGGATGTTGCTTGAGCGCCTCACATACTGCAACAGCAAAGAACGGAAGGAATGAGAGCTTTACGCCTTCACGTGCTTCAAAACTTGCCTTTGAACGATCACGAAGACGTGCAATCTTTGTTACATCAACTTCGATGACTGTTGTTAGTTGCGCACTAACCTGAAGTGATTCAACCATGCGCGCTGCAATAACTTTGCGAAGTCGAGACATAGTCACTGTTGTTCCACGAAGTGGAGATACTGCAACAACTGCAGGTCGTGGCGCACTTGGAGTAGAGGCAACAGATGCCGATGCTGCAACAGGTGCTGCAGGACGAGCCAACGCTTCAACATCTTCGCGGCGAATTCTTCCGCCGATTCCTGTGCCAGTAACTTGTGCAAGGTTTACACCGAGTTCAGATGCGAGCTTGCGAACTAGGGGAGTTACATATGCATCTGCAGGTTGTGAGACAGGTGCGGACACAACTGGTGCAGGTGGCGGTGTGACTGGTGCGGTAATAACTGGGGCGGACACTACTGGTGCAGGTGCTGGTGTAACTGGCGCAGACACAACTGGTGCAGGTGTTGCAACGGCTCCGTTAGCAGAACCAATTAATCCAAGACGAGCACCAACTGGAACGGTTGTATCAACTGCAACATCAATAGCAAGAAGAGTTCCAGCAACCGGTGAAGGAATTTCTGTATCAACTTTGTCAGTTGAAACTTCTAGTAATGCTTCATCTACTGCAACTGAGTCACCAACATTTTTCAACCAACGTGTAACTGTTCCTTCAGAAACACTCTCACCGAGTGCCGGCATAGTAATTACAGTTCCGGCACCAGATGGTGCAGAGGCAGCAGGTGCAGGAGGTGGAGTTACGGGAGCAGCAGCTACAGGAGCTGGAGTTTCAACCACAGCGACTGGAGTCACTGGTTGAGCTGGAACCTGTGCCACCTGAGCGGGAGCGGTTGGGGCGGACACACCATCAGCAATCACGGCAAGCTCTGCTCCTACCGGGACAGTCTGATCAACTTGTACGACAATTCTTTGTAATGTTCCTGCAACAGGTGAAGGAATTTCTGTATCAACTTTGTCAGTTGAAACTTCTAGGAGTGGTTCATCAACGTTCACGTGATCACCTTCGGCTTTTAACCAACGAGTGACTGTGCCTTCGCTAACGCTTTCGCCAAGTGCTGGCATCGTTACTGAAAATGTCATCTGTTTTCTCCTTGGTTATCCGTGTGCGTGAAGCGGTTTACCTGCAAGAGCCATATGAGCTTCGCCCATTGCCTCTGACAGTGTTGGGTGTGCATGGATCAAAGGAGCCACATCACTTGCACGCGCCTCCCAGTTATAAATTAATTCTGCTTCAGCTAATAATTCGCCAACTCGGGCACCAACCATATGGATTCCAAGAATTGGTCCATCTTTTTGAGCAATGAGTTTGATCGATCCTGCCGTGTTAAGAATTTGTGCTTTACCGTTACCGGCCAAGTCGTAGGAAAGCTCAACCACATCATGTCCGCGCTTTTTCGCCTCTGCTGTAGTTAAACCAACGGACGCAACTTCTGGGTCTGAGTATGTAACACGTGGAATGCCATCGTAATTAATTGCGCGTGGATTTAATCCTGCGATTTCTTCGGCCACCAAAATACCTTCTGCAAAACCAACATGAGCTAGCTGCAAGGTAGGGATTAAGTCTCCGACAGCCCAAATCCCTGGAACGTTTGTGCGGCACTTGTCATCAACCAGGACGTATCCGCGATCCATTGAAATGCCTTGCTCCTCATAACCAATATTGGAAGAAACAGGACCACGACCAACAGAGACCATCAAAATTTCTGCGCTAAATGTTTTGCCATCTTCTAATGTGACGGTGACGCCATCTGCTGTTTTAACTGCAGACTGGAATCTGACACCTAGCTCAAAGTTGATTCCACGCTTGCGGAATGCGCGCTCAAGTTGCTTACTGGATGACTCATCTTCCAGTGCGATCAAATGCGGCAAGCCTTCAATAATTGTTACTTCTGAACCAAAAGATTTCCATACTGAAGCGAACTCACATCCAATAACTCCGCCACCTAGAACAATGACGCTCTTTGGAACATAGTTTAACTTTGTTCCATGGTCTGAAGTAATAATTTTTTCGCCATCAATTTCAAGTCCTGGCAAAGTTTTTGCATACGATCCTGTAGCAAGAATTATATTTTTACCTGTGTAGCGAACTCCATTAACTTCAACTGCATCTTTTGCAACTAATTTTCCATGACCTTCGATGAAGGTGACTCCACGAGACTTAACTAAACCTGACAAACCTTTGTACAACTTATTGATGACGCCATCTTTGTACGAATTAACTCCGGCCATATCGATGCCATCAAAAGTTGATTTAACTCCAAAGTGCGAACCATCGCGAGCACCATCTGCAATTTCTGCTGAGTGAAGAAGCGCCTTGGTTGGGATGCACCCACGGTGCAAACATGTGCCGCCGACTTTGTCTGCTTCGATCAAGGCTACTGAAAGCCCCAATTGCGAGCCGCGTAATGCTGCGGCATAACCCCCGCTGCCACCACCAAGGATGACAAGATCAAATTGAGACAATGAACAGCTCCTCTCAAAGGCCCATGCGGGCTAGGTGCCTATCTTGCCTCAAAGAGGGTCAAACCTCCCAATGCAAAAGTGCGGATTTACGCTTGTTCGGCCAATGTCACAAGTGAGCGGAGGGCTATCCCGGTTCCACCAACTGGGGTGTAGCCATGGGGCTTCGCCTCGTTATAGGCCGGTCCTGCAATATCCAAGTGCAGCCATGGAAGTTCTGGGTTAACAAAGTCTTTTAAGAATAGACCAGCTACCAACATGCCACCCATTCGGTCGCCAATGTTTGCAAGATCTGCAACTGGCGAATCCAGCGATGCGCGGAGTTCTTCTGGCAATGGCATTGGCCAGAATTGCTCGCCACTTTGGGCTGCAACCTGCAAGAACTCATCGCTGAAATCTTGATTGTTTGTCATGACAGCACTTGTACGAGTACCTAGTGCAACAACTTGTGCACCCGTCAAAGTTGCGACATCGATAATTCCATCTAACTTATTCTTTGAACTTTGCGCCTTCATCAATCCGTCAGCTAAGACTAGTCGGCCTTCAGCATCCGGGTTAAGAACTTCAACGGTTTTACCACCGAAAATTGTGATGATGTCTGATGGTCGTGTTGCTGTATCACTTGGCATGTTCTCGGCCAGTGGTGCCCATGACTCAATTGCAACGTTTAGCTTCAATTCTGCAATCGCAATAGCCGCTGCGCTAACAGCCGCGGCGCCGCTCATGTCAGATTTCATAGCTTCCATACCTGCAGCGGGCTTTAGTGCTAAACCACCTGTATCGAAAGTAATGCCCTTGCCAACAAAGGCGTAGCGCTTTGCAGCCTTGCCCTTTGGTGTGTAGGAAATATGCAACAAACGTGGAGGATTAGCAGATCCCTGACCTACTCCAATGATTCCGCCAAAACCTTGTGCCTTCAATTGTTTTTCATCCCAGATCTGAATCTTTAAACCTGATTTGGCACCACCTGCAGCCTTAACAACTGCAGCTAATTTCTTGGTGAATGAATCTGGAGTTAAATGGCTTGGGGGAGTGTTGATTAAGTCGCGCACAAGATAGGTGTACTTAGCGATAACTGCTGCGCGCACAACTGATGCCTTTGCTTCGGCGGATGAGGCCAACTTTGAATGCACTGTGATGGTTTTCAAAGGAGCTTTGTGATCATCTTTTGTTGATCCGCGGAATTCTGTAAATGTGTATGCACCAAGTGCTGCGCCTTCGGCCACGGCGGCTACTTCAGCCAAACTTTTTGCAGGCAATGAAAATGTTGCTGCAGAGTTTCCTGCCAATGCCCGAGATGCACTGCCTGCAGCTCTGCGCAAAGTTTCATGGCTGTAAGAGGGCGATTTCTTTCCGAGTCCTGTGAATACCATCAAACGAACATGCGAGCCAGGGAGCTTTGTTACCTCATCACCTTTTCCTGTTGCACCCATATCGGCTAACTGCGAAAGAATCGTTTTGGTATCGATAGCCATATCTCCGGCTTCGATTGCAATGCCGCCCTTTGAATTTGTAGAGGCAAGCCCTAGAACCAAAACCTCATCTTTTACGACGCCGTCAGAAATCTTTAGTGTGCTCATAAGGTGAAGCGTAATAGATGTATTGGTAGGTTTGTGCAATGCAGACTTCGCCCCTCAATCAAAAGCATCTAGACCTTAAAGCCAAAATGGCTGATTTTGGTGGGTGGATGATGCCCATTGAGTATCCAGGCGCAGGGGTTTTAGCCGAACATGCTGCAGTTCGCGAACGGGTAGGAATCTTTGATGTCTCTCACTTGGGCAAGGCATCGGTTACTGGAAACGGGGCCCTAGATTTTTTGAATCAGTGTCTGACAAATGATCTGACAAAGATCGCTGACGGATCTGCCCAGTACACCTTGCTGTGCACACCACAAGGCGGAGTAGTTGATGACTTGATTGCTTATCGAAATAGCGAATCAGATTTCTTTTTAGTACCTAACGCTTCCAACACAACAGATGTCGTCGCGGTTTTGCAAAAGCAAGCACCAGCTGGAATTACCGTTACAAATCTTCATAACGAATACGCGGTTCTGGCAGTTCAAGGCCCGTTAGCACCCAAAGTTTTAGAAGCACTCGGCATTGATACCGACATCGACTACATGGCTTTTGCTCACGTCAATATCGCGGGCGCAGATGTCATTTTGTGTCGCACCGGTTACACCGGCGAAATGGGCTACGAATTACTTCCACACGCAAAAGATTGCGTCGCCGTTTGGGATGCATTGGTAACGGCTATTGAGCCTCTCAATGGTTTGATTTGTGGGCTTGGCGCACGTGACACTTTGCGCACCGAGATGGGCTACCCATTACATGGCCACGAATTATCTCTGGGCATATCTCCAGTTGAAGCAAGTGCGTCCTGGGCTGTTGGCTGGAAGAAACAATCCTTCATCGGATCCGATGTCTTGCTTGCTCAAAAAGCTGGAAGTGCACAACGTAAAAGCGTTGCAATCAAGTCGTTAGATCGTGGAATTCCACGAGCGGGCATGAATGTCAAAAACTCTGAAGGTACAGTTGTTGGAGAAGTAACAAGTGGGACTTTTTCTCCAACCCTAAAACACGGTATTGCTCTGGCACTTGTATCGAAGGAAGTTGCGGTGGGGGATCAACTCATTGTTGATGTGAGAGGCCGGGAATCACAAGTGGAAGTAGTAAAACTTCCGTTTGTTACTTCACACGTTCGCTAAATACAACCGGCGTTGAGAAAGCTGCGCGGGTGTATGTGCGGCGCAGTGCAGACAAAACAGCTGGCCCAGTAAATCCGATCAAGACACATGTAAAGACCGCCCGAGGAATATCCCACGCCATTGCACTGGCAAAGTGAAAAGATATGAATCGCCCTGCGTTATCGGCTAAAGAGCCGCCAGGAATAAATGACAGCTGGGTATTGCTGCCTAAAGCCCAGGGCCAAAACTGTAAATCCATCAATATTCCAAAAGCCTCTGCAGCCACAATTCCAAATACAATCAGCATTGCAAGTTCATTTTTTCCAGAGATTCTCTTCGGTAACAATCCTGCAGCCGTGCCAATCCAAGCAGCGGCAAACATTTGATATCCAAGCCATGGCCCAAGCCCACCTGTTAGTAGCGCTGATGCAAACATCGAAATAATTCCCAACAAGAAACCAAATGATGCGCCAAAAACTCGGGCACTTAAGATCAAAACAAACCACATTGGCTCTATTCCAACCGCGCCTGCACCAAGTGGTCGCAATGCAGAAATAAGAGCTGCTAATACACCCAATAGTGCAACTGATTTTGCATCGAGATTTGCTGTTGAAATTTCCACAATCACCAGAACAATCGCCGCAAAGATTGCGATCCAAAAGAAGAATTGAGTTCGAGGTAGATCTTGACCTCTATAGAAAAATGGCCAAATAAAACCCGCTGAACTAAATAATGATGCGATGGCGAGCACAAAAGTATTCTTGGATGAAAACTTAACAACCCCTGAAGTCAGCATCATGGACTAGCCTCAATAGCTGCGACAACATCCGACACTTTCAACCAGGGTTGAGGTGACATCACTTTCGATACCTGAGGCGCAAATGCGGGTGAGGAAAGTAGAACATCAAGGGTTGACCCATCAGCAACAACATCCCCATCTGCTAAAAACATAACTCTGGTTGCTAATTCCGCGACTAACTCGACATCATGAGTAGCCAGAACAACACACTTATTTGTTGCTCGTGCAAACTCAATAAGTATTGTGGTCAGCTCTTTTTTCGCTTGATAATCAAGACCACGGGTTGGTTCATCAAGGATCAGGACCGCAGGATTAGATGACAAGACGATGCTTAAGGCAAGACCCAATCGTTGCCCTTCAGATAAATCACGTGGGTGCGTTGTCGCCGATATTCCAGGAACTAGTTGTTGCAAAATCTGTGCAGTTGTCCCGCTAGCAATTTGGTTATCCCTATCAGCTTGTTCGCACTCATTCTGCACACTTTGCCCGTATAAAAGGTCACTTGGTTCTTGTGGAATGAAACCTATTGATGTTCTACGCTCTTTACCCTTGAGGTTTTTCGGATTAGTGCCGGCGACGACAACTGTTCCAGTGCTTTCATTTGAAATTCCTGCCAGTGATTTAAGAAGTGAACTTTTGCCGGCTCCGTTTCGTCCCATAATCGCGACAATTTCATTTCCCGAAATGGTTGCGTTTACAGATTTCAGGGCAGTCTTACTGTCAAAAGTCACTGAAAGATCATTGACCGAAATTATAGGAGCCCCGATTGGCGCAGCGACAACTTCATTCGCGACATAATCTTTATTACGGATTTCTGATGTCATTCTTCGCATTTCGCGAACAGAGACACCTATCTCTTTCAAACCAAGTGCGCGCGCTAAGTGAACAATTGGTGGGGCGATAGGGGAGTGCATCAATATTTCTTCAGGCGTTCCAACCTGTGCGACACCGACGCCATTGATGTGAACTATTCGGTCAGCAAATTGAATAACCCGTTCCAATTTATGTTCGGCGATTACGACCGTAAGGCTTAAGTCATGGACTAGACGGTGCAGAATAGAGAGAACTTCTTCAGCTGCAATTGGATCTAGTGCACTAGTGGGTTCGTCCAGTACTAAAACTTTTGGATGAGCAACTAATGCCGAACCAATGGCTAATCTTTGCTGTTCTCCACCACTTAGTGTGGCAATGGAACGATCACGTAATCCAGCAAGACTTAAAAGGTCTAACACTTCTTCAACTCTTTTGCGCATGACATCGTTAGGAAGATTTAATGCTTCCATGCCAAAGGCGAGTTCTTCTTCGACTGTATCTGCGACAAAACCATTGGCAGGGTTTTGACCAACAATTCCAATTAAGTGAGCCATTCCTCCGGGCTTAACTAGTTGGGTGGAATGCCCATCAACGCTGACATCGCCCGCCAAAATTCCCCCCGTGTGATGAGGGACTAACCCATTTATCAAACGTAAAAGCGATGACTTACCTGATCCTGTGGGACCAATGACAAGAACCATTTCCCCTTCGGCAATTTCGAGGTTTAGATTTTCCAGAACAGTCGTCGTAGAATTTGGATAAATCAATGAAACATTCGAGAACTTAATCATGACAAACCCAACACAATCAGGGCAGACACAACAACAGCTGAGTCAACTGCGCGCCATTTGATTGGGCGGTATCTGGAGCGTTTTTTGCTGACGCCATAACCACGACTGTCCATGGCAGCTGCCAGGTCCAAAGACCTAGCAAGAGATTCTTCTAATAATGGAATTGCAACTCTGCGCCAAGAAGCAAAGCCCTTTAAAGATTGTCCGCGAAGTTTTTGTGCGGTGCGAATTCGTGAAACAGAAGTGACTAGCTGTGGAAGCACAGAAGTTGCGATAACAATTGATATACCGAATTCATAAATGTATACAGGCAGTACTCTCAATAAGCGGTGCGGACTTGTTAGTGATGCTGCTGCTCCAAAAATAACAATGATGGAACAAATCAATAGACCTTCAGTTAGTGCTGACGTTAAACGCTCGGCAGTAACCGTGCCACCTATACGTATGCCTGGCATCCAGCTAGGTAGTGGGAGTATCGGTAGCGTAAAAAGTGTTGTGCCTGGAATCGGTACTCCAATAAGCACACCAATCAATGTTATAACGAGCAAAATCCACGCCGATACTTTCAGGGTCCAATTAAAACTCTTTCC
>JBAXPH010000003.1:0-41271 GCA_037132355.1 Actinomycetes bacterium | reverse complement strand
AAAGGACATGGGCATCGAACTAACTCCTGCTGCTAAGGATCTTCTTGCAGAGCGCGGTTACGATCCACTTCTTGGTGCACGTCCATTGCGTCGCGTTATTCAACGAGAGATCGAAGATGGATTGTCAGAGCGCATCTTGTTTGGTGAGCTAAAGGCTGGCGAAATTATCGTTGTAGATGTTGAAGGAGAAGGCGCCGAAGCAAAATTCACATTTGCGGGAGCACCAAAGGTGGCAACACCTGATACTCCTGAAGATCTTGCTGAAGCACCAACTGCTTAAATTATTCAGCTAGTTTTTTAAGTGCGTCTCCGCTAACGCGATATACAGTCCACTCATCCATGGGCACTGCGCCTAAGGATTTGTAGAAGTCGATGCTTGGTTGGTTCCAATCAAGAACCCACCACTGCAATCTTTCGTAATCGCGTTCAACACAGATCTTTCCTAGCTCTTTAAGGAATGCTAAGCCGTAGCCCTTGCCGCGATACGCAGGATCAATATAAAGATCCTCAAGATAAATACCAGGCTTACCAACCCAAGTGGAGTAATTCAGGAACCAAATAGAGATTCCAACTACTAGACCGTTATCTTCGGCAACATGGCAGTAAGCGACTGGATTTTCTCCAAAGATTGTCTCTTCGATTTGTTCGATCGTCGCTTTTGCTTCTAGCGGTGCCTTTTCGTACTCAGCAAGATCTTTGATCAGCTGATGTATTCGCGGTGCATCCGCTTTAGTGGCGTAACGAATCCCAGACTGAGTCATTGCGGCAGTCTATAGCGGCGTCGAGGAAGTGCCTGAATTAGTTGGTCATCGAGCAGTGTTTTAAGGGCTTTTTCGACCTGTGATTCTTCAGGCCACAACTTCTTTATTGCTGATTCTGTTAATGACTCGTTTTCACGAAGTGCTTGCACAATAGTTCCGCGACATTTGCGATCAGTGCCATGCCAATCTTGTGATTTACGAACTAGATTTGTTTTTGGATAGCCATTCTTACGCCAGTTGCACTGACCAATTATTGGACAGAGTTCACACGCAGGATTTTTTGATGTGCAAACAAGTGCGCCAAGTTCCATGGTTGCAGCAGCCCAAAGGTGCGCATTCTTACTTGGCAATATTTCTAATCGTCGTGCCTTTTCTTTAGCAGTGGGCGCTGGCTTTGGATGCTCCTCACCATCAATTGCGCGCACTAGTAATCTGCGGATGTTCACATCCATCACAAGGGATCTTTGTTCAAATGCAAAAGCTGCAATTGCAGCGGCGGTGTATTCGCCAATACCTGGTAGTAGCTGAAGGGTTTCTTGATCTTCTGGCACTTTGTTATTGAAATCTTCGGCGATGATTTGTGCGGCAGCATGTAGTCGAAGCGCACGACGTGGGTATCCAAGACGCCCCCAAGCGGTAATAACTTGTGCAGGTGTTGCCTTTGCTAAATCTTTAGGAGTCGGCCAACGCTCCATCCACTCATTCCATTTAGGAAGAACGCGATTGACTGGAGTTTGTTGCAACATATATTCGCTGACCATCACACCCCACGGAGATGTATCGCGCCACGGTAAATCTCTTTTGTTCTTTTTAAACCAGGTAAGAATTGGTTTTTCTAACGAACTCATTCGCCGGAGATTTTTACCCGTTTTAGCGCGGCATCTAATCGTGAGACCTCAACGATTTCCATGCCATCAATCTTTGTATCTGATCCAGTTGGTACCAGTGCACGTTTGAAACCAAGACGATATGCCTCTTGGAGTCTGCGATTAACGCCACTGACTTTGCGAATTTCACCAGCTAAGCCAACTTCACCAATTGCTACTAAATCTGAAGGCAGAGCAAGACCTTTTGCAGCAGATGCGACAGCCAAAGCAAGGGCTAAATCAGCGGCAGGCTCTGTCATTTTCATGCCGCCAACAGTTGCCGCATAGACATCTCTGCCACCAACCCGAACATTTGCACGTAGTTCTAGAACCGCAAGAGTCATTGATGTGCGAGCTGAATCGAGACCTGAAACAACACGTCGTGCATTTCCGTAATCATTTTCGCGACCTGCAGATACCAATGCTTGGATCTCTGCAAGAAGTGGACGGCGACCTTCAAGAGTTACAGTCACACATGTTCCCGGTACAGGTTCTGCATGACGAGATGTGAATAATCCAGTTGGCTCCAGAACTGATTCGATTCCGGTATCACTTAAATCAAAACATCCAACTTCATCTGATGCACCAAAACGGTTTTTGATTGCACGGATTAGACGAAGGCGTGAATGACGCTCACCCTCAAACTGCAACACAACATCAACGATGTGTTCAAGAAGTCGAGGACCAGCAATGGATCCATCTTTGGTTACATGTCCAACAAGCAACAAAGTGATATCACGATCTTTACAGATACGAATAAGCGCGCCAGCGACTTCTCGAACTTGTGTGACTCCACCAGGTGCGCCATCTGCTGCAGCGCTTCCGATAGTTTGTACCGAGTCAATAATTAAAAGTTGAGGCTTTACTGAATCAATGTGTGCGATGACGGCACCGAGATCTGTTTCAGATGCAAGAAATAGCTGTGGGTCGATTGCATTAATTCGTTCTGCGCGAAGTCGAACTTGGGAAGCAGATTCTTCACCGCTTATATATAGCGCTGAAATACCCTTTGCTGCAGATTGCGCAGCAACTGAAAGCAACAGCGTTGATTTACCAACACCTGGTTCACCGGCTAATAAAATCGCCGCACCTGGTACTAATCCGCCACCAAGTACGCGATCAAGTTCTGAAACACCTGTAGGACGTGCATGGGCTGCAGATAAATCAACATCTCCGATAGGAGTTGCTTTTGCAGTTACGTTTCCGGCAACCAGTGATAATTTCTTTGGTGCAGCAATCTCTTCGACTACGCCCCATGCTTGGCATTCACCGCAGCGACCAACCCATTTTTGGGATGTCCAACCGCATTCGGTGCAGCGGAATGGATCTTTTTCAACCTTGGCCATGAGGTAACCCTATGACAAGGGACTGACTATTTCTTCTGGGCAGCCAATGTTGCTGGATGCTGAATGATAAATAGCGGAAGGTTGCGGGCTGCGGAGTCACGAATATGTTGCATGCGGACATCGCACAGGCGCGCTAACTCGTTGTAGGCGTCTTTGCCCATCAAAAGTTCTAGCTCGTACTTGTTAGAGACATACACAGGCTCTGTTCCAACGTGGGCATCACTGTTGCTTGTGCAGTACCAGTCAAAATCTTCTCCGCCATCGCCCCATGCAAGACGTTCGTACTCACCAATTACTGTTACTGAGTATTCGCGCTCACCGTATTCGCGAGTTTCAAAGCTACGACGCAGTGGCAACTGCCAACACACATCTGGCTTGGTATCTGCAAAGTGCTTTCCATCGCGTTGTGCAACATGGTGAAGCACGCAACCAAATGATCCTGTAAAACCTTCTGCTTCATAACCCTTACGGTTTAAGAAAATACATCCATTGTCAACGCGACGAGTTTTGCGTTCACCATCTTCATCTTTTTCAGAAATTCGTAAATCTCCACCAGGCTTCTTTGGACGGGCCTCGCTATAGAACTGCCACATTTCAGGAGTTAAATAAGCAGCAGCTTTAATTGTGCGCTCTTCATCGTCCTTATCTGTATACATCGCACCTTCAGTGCAACATCCAGAAAACGGTTGACTTTTAAAAACACCTTGGCAACCATCGCCATAAATACAAGTCCAGTACGAGGTCAACCACGTCAGGTCGCACTTGAAAATAGTTTCAGCATCATTTGGGTCGAAGAATTCAACCCAATCACGCGCAAATCCAGCTTTAACTTCTGACATAGTCGCAGAGCCTACAGGCATAACAGGTAGGCTTGTTACATGGATCAGCAATCAAAGGTTGCAGTTGTTGGCGCCGGCATTATGGGCGAGGCCTTGATTTCTGCATTGATTTCATCTGGTGTTAATCCAGAGTTGATTACGATTTCAGAAAAGCGTGCTGATCGAAGCGCCGAGCTGATTGCAAAGTATTCAATCAAACAAGCACCATTGGCAAGCAATGTTGCCGCCGCAGATGCGCTGTTATTAGTGGTAAAGCCTCAGGATATGGCTGCGGTACTTGAAGAAATTAAGGGTTCGATTAATCCATCCGCGGTCGTAATCACCTTTGCAGCAGGCAAGACAATTTCATTTATTAGTAATGGTTTAGGTACTGATAATCCAGTAGTGCGCGTTATGCCAAATACACCAACAATGGTTGGTGCCGGAATGGCTGCAGCATCAATGGGTGCAGGTGTAACAGATACACAAAAGCAATTCGTGTTGGGATTCTTGGCAGCTACCGGGAAAGTGATTGAAGTAGCCGAAGAGCTGCAAGATGCGGTCACGGCAACTAGTGGTTCTGGACCTGCGTACTTTTTCGCATTTGTGGAAGCAATGGTTGCTGGAGCAAAAGAACTTGGCCTCAGCGAGCAAGATGCAACAACTCTGACAGTTCAAACAATTGTTGGTGCTGCAAAGTTATTGGATGAGTCAGGCAAGAGCGCAACAACTCTGCGCGAAAATGTAACAAGCCCAAATGGCACAACCGCAGCTGCGCTCGCATCATTTGGATCTAGTGATCTCAACTCTATGGTTGCTAAGGCAATGAAGGCGGCTAGCGATCGTTCGCAGGAATTAGCGTGAAACGCTTTGTAGCATTTGTTGTACTCGGATCACTCGTAATTGCTCCTGCTTCTCAAGCAGCCCCTAAAAAAATTAGCGTAAAACCAATGCAATTGTTAACGACTATTGGTTCGCCAGAAGAAGTAAGCGGAATCGTTGCTAGTGGCAAAGCAATAATTATTTTTGGAACCAAAACTTCAAAGGCTTATGCCCGCGCAATCGATGCAACTGGCAAAGAGCTTTGGAGCTTGTCCCTAGATCAATCTGCAGCTTCTATTGCAACGGCTGCAGCAGTTGATCCGGCAGGGGATATTTGGATTACCGGTGCAACTCCGCTCGTCTCAGGTGCAACTTCACCTGCGCCCACAGCGACGCCATTAAATCCAGATAACGCCGTTATCCCGCCATCTGTGTTTATCGGTGATTTAAAAGCTGTAGCTATTTGGAAAGTTAGTGCAGCAGGCACATTAATACTTACAAATAAATTGCCAACAAGTTCTGTGCTATTTCCAACCGCAATTACGGTAGATAAAAACGGTGCGTCCGTCGTAGGAATTTTGGCAACTGACAAAGGTAACGCCGGCTTTCTAACCAATACAGATACAGCAGGTCTTTTTTCAAAGTTGGTACAGCTCGGTGTTTCATCTACAACAGCTGATGCGGTTGTAAGACATAGTGATGGAAGTTTCACAGTCGCTGGTTCAAGTGCAGAGGCATTAGGTGGTAAAAAAGTTGTTGGAATAACAGATGGCATATTGGTCAAGATTTCAAAAGCTTTAAAAGTAACGTCTGTTGTTAGGAGCTCGGTCGCAAAGGGTAAGCGAATCTGGAATAGCGCTACTTCGTCGTTGCTACTTGCTGGCGAAGTAAGTGTAGGAAGCACAACAGAATCAGCAATTACAAAGTTTTCTCCGACCTTTGCCCCAACATGGACGTATCGCTTTTCCTCAACAGGTTCGGCACTTAGTGCAGCTGCTACACACGCATTATTCATTTCAACTGGGGCAATTGCACAATTAAATTGGAACCCCAAGACGCCAACACCTTTATTACTTACCTTTGACTCAAAAGGCCTGATCACTGCAGCCGATAGCGGCCCGATAGGCCAGAAAGAACTCCTCGGACTACTCATTTCTAAGGAGTTTGGGGTTTTGGCCCTTACATCAAGCGCAGAATTGGTTTCGATTTTTACCCTACTTCCGCGGTAACCTAAACCCCCGCACACTCAGTGCGAACATTAGAAATGAGAGCGTGACATATGGGTTCCGTAATTAAAAAGCGACGCAAGCGCATGGCGAAGAAGAAGCACAAGAAGCTTCTTAAGAAAACTCGCATTCAGCGCCGTAACGCTAAGTAATAATTACGGCTTTAGTAGTGCAAGCTTGCCGTTAACAGTGGCAAGTAAGAATTTAACTTTATTAACAGTTACCCAAGCGCTCTGAGTAGGTTCAGAGCCTTGGGTACTGCTTACTAATCGAATTGCAGATTGGCCCAAATCTTTTTTGCTCGTATCTAGAGCACACAATCGATCCTGACAATTGAAAATAATAGTCTTTCCATCCGTGGTCATAAATTCACCCGGAGTTCCAAAATTTTCAGTAGTTAATTTCGAAATATTTGTTGGATCACTCAATACAGCCCAGCGAACCTGATTTGGCTTTGGAGCAGTTGCAGCTGATGCGGCTAACCATGTGACAAACACATCACCATTTGCTTTAGCAAGTGCCACATCAAATCCAAAGATTGCAGCATCATCGGATGAAATATCTAGAGTCTGATAAGCCCATGCAGTTGATTCGGTACCGCTGCGATTTGCGATACGAATAGCACCTGATGTGATTTCTTTCTTTTGGTTCATCGAAACTACTGAATCGTAAGCAACGTATGTCTTTGCACCATCAAAGATTGCCTGCAAATGGAACCCAACGTCACCTGTTGTGCGACCATCAGTCTTGCGATCACCATCAACTAATTCATATTTCCACGGTGCTGATTTCGTTTTAACAGCGCCAAGTAAAACACCTTGTGTTTCGTCGCGATAAAAGACTTGAATTGCACTTGCGCTAGCAACACATGCATTTGTCAGGCTGACATCACTTGAAGTGCGCACACGATTGGCATCTAAGTAATCATTGACAGATGGGCCATTGCCATCAACCGTTTCGGTGGTGAAGCTTTTACCGTTGAATGTTGCGTACCGGAGATCTTTTTCGGTCGAGTCACTGTAGAAAATGTGAAGGGTTTGCTTCACTCCACTTCCGTTAACGCACATGCTGATGCCACCAGAAATAGTATTTGTTGTACGTCCGTTGCTTCCACCAGCCCCATCAACAGTGACCTTTTTCCAACTCTTGCCATCGTATGTTGCAAGCTTGAGATCACCGCTCTTTGTATCGGTATAGGCAATTGCAGGCTGTCCATTAAAAGTGGTACTTGCAACGTTTTTTCCGTCAGCTGAAGTATCAAGCACAGTGCTCTTCCATCCAGCTTGTGGGATAACAGCTTTAGTCGTCAATGCATCTGAAACACCTAGTGCATTCTTGGCTACGACAGAAAAAGTATAAGAAGTACCGTTTTTTAAACCAGTCATAATTACAGGGCTAGAAAGGGATCTCTTTTCCAGGCCGGTCTTGATATTTTTAACTATATATTCGCTGATCTGTGCTGTTCGTAAATTAACTGGTGGGTCGAAAGAAACAAGTGCAGATGAATCTCCGGTGAAAGCTTGAACATTGCGTGGTGACTGAGGAAGATCAGTTGCGATACCGGCAGGTGGTTTGTTGCGCATGTCTTCCATCATTGCCAAAAGCAACGGACCTGGTCCGCGGAAAACTTCGCCTGGATCAAGACTTGGCGTCATTACCGAATCAAGTCCCGCTTTCGAAAAAGTGTTTTCATCTAGATGCGATGTAGAGGAGCCAGATTGGTATCGAGGAGGTGTGTACATCTTTGGCTTGATTCCGCCATTAGCTTTAATTCCAAGCGGGCCTGACCACACTAAAGATGATGTGAGTGCGGCTCCTAATTCTTTTGATGGAGTTGGAAGATCTGCAAGACGACGACCATCTGATGTTTGCAGGTAAGCATCAAATGGAGTTGGTTGATCCAAACTACCTAATCCATAAAAAGGATCGTATGCATCGTTAGAAAGGAAACCAAGACCGTGGCCAATTTCGTGGATGAAAACTGATTCTAGGTCGTATTCAGAACTAGATGGCGATCCGTCGCCACGGGTATCCCACGCTGCTGCTGAGTTAACTTGAATAATAATTTCAGGATTGGCTTTATCTAAATCTTTTCCAGCTAACGCATTAGCAGTAGCTGATGAATACCACAGTGAAGGATCTGGAGCACCAGAAAATGCAGAGAAGAAACTACCTGGACGCGCACTGCCTAACACTCCCCAAGAACTCGAGCGTCCCCAGGATGCATCAACATTTACAACGACCGACGATTTAAAGTTTGCAGACCAGACATCAATTGCTGCCTGAATATCTTTTTTAGCCCAATCTGGAAAGTTGTTGTACTTAACATCAAACTTAGATGTTGTTTCTAGATTTTTCGCTGCGGGATGTTTTGTTGTATGTGTAACAGAATCAGTTCCGGCGTATGTATAGCCCCAGGTTGTTGCTGGAATCTGTTTGAAGGTAAGCGCCGGTGCAGCAGGTGCCCAAAGAATTGAAGCGGTAAGCGCACTAACAAGGCCTAAAGCCCCTAGTTTCTTAATCCGCAGCATAAGCCGAACGCTATCAGGGCATGGCGCGTGGTTTAAGGTCAGGGGTAGGAAATACCAATTCTCTAAGTGAATTGACAGGTAGGAAGGGCTAGAAAATGACCCTCGTAACAATTTATAGCCGAACTGGTTGCCATCTTTGCGAAGATGCGTTAGACATTTTGCAATCAATGCAGGAGGAACTTAACTTTGTGATTGATGAGATTTTGATTGATGGTAATGAAGAGTTAGAAAAAGAGTTTGGTGAGAAGATTCCTGTTACACAGATTGATGGAGTGCATCACGATTTTTGGCGAGTAGATCCAGAACGGTTTAGATCTTCCCTTGAAAAACATCGTCAGCATCAATAATTTTGTATGAATAACCTTGCTCAGCTAAAAAGCGTTGACGGTTCTGCGCAAAATCCTGATCGATAGTGTCGCGAGAAATAACTGAATAAAACTTTGCACCGCGTCCATCTGACTTTGGTCGCAAAATGCGACCTAACCGTTGGGCTTCCTCTTGACGGCTTCCAAATGCACCAGATACCTGAATTGCAATGGTCGCATCTGGTAAATCAATTGAAAAATTCGCGACCTTTGAAACAACTAAACATTTTATTTCACCAGTTCGAAATTGATTAAATAAAATCTCTCGCTCTTTGATGGGCGTTTCACCTTTAATTAGTGGTGCGCCCAATGTTTCTGACAGTTCATCAAGTTGATCAATGTATTGCCCAATTACTAAGACCTGATCATCCGCGTGCTTTTCTACCAAGGCTTGGACTACGTCGCGCTTTGTTCGGGTTGTGGCACAACTGCGATAACGGTTTTCTGGCTCGGCAGTGGCATATGCCAAGCGCTCTGTTTCAGTCAGATTGACTCGTACCTCAATACATTCAGCTGGCGCGATGTACCCCTGCGCTTCAATTTCTTTCCACGGCACATCAAAACGCTTTGGACCAATTAGTGAGAAAACTTCACCTTCCATGCCATCTTCGCGAACCAAAGTGGCCGTCAAGCCTAAGCGGCGACGTGATTGGATGTCTGCGGTAAAGCGAAAGATTGGCGCAGGTAATAAGTGCACTTCGTCGTAAATAATTAAGCCCCAGTCATATGAATCGAAGAGATCTAAATGCGCGTACACACCATTCTTCTTCTTTGTCATAACTTGATAAGTGGCGATAGTTACTGGGCGAATCTCTTTCTTGGCTCCTGAATACTCGCCAATCTCATCTTCATTCAAGGTGGTTCGTTTTAGTAATTCCTCGCGCCATTGGCGTGCGGCAATTGTGTTTGTTACCAAAATTAATGTTGTTGCCTTGGCATGTGCCATCGCTGCTGCGCCAACAATAGTTTTTCCAGCACCGCAAGGAAGTACAACTACACCAGACCCGCCATGCCAAAAACCTTCAGCTGCAAGTTCTTGGTATGGACGAATCTTCCAATCCTTTTGTACTAAAGAAATATCGTGAGCTTGTCCATCAACGTAACCCGCAAAATCTTCTGCTGGCCAACCAAGTCGCAACAATGATTGCTTGATCTGACCACGTTGGCTAGGCAAAACAGTAATTGTTTCAGGATCTATTCGAGCACCAAGCAATGGAGCAATCTTTTTGGCTCTAATCACTTCTTCCAGAACAGCAGTATCCGTTGTAATAAGAATCAGGCCATGAACAGGATCCATCTCAAGGCGCAAGCGACCGTAGCGAGACATTGTCTCGGCAACATCAATAAGAATTGAGTGGGGGACTGCGTAACGAGAGTATTTAATTAAGGTATCGATTACTTGTTCTGCATCATGTCCTGCTGCGCGGGCATTCCATAAACCAAGCGGTGTTAACCGATATGTGTGAATGTGTTCAGGTGATCGCTCTAGCTCTGCAAAGGGTGCAATTGCTCGTCGACACTCAGTTGACATGGGATGGTCAATATCGAGCAGCAGCGTTTTGTCGCTCTGAACAATTAGTGGACCATCAGTCATTGAGTAAATCCTTAATTAGCGCATGTAATAACTTGCTGCGATCTTCAAGAGTACTGATGTCTACCCATTCATGCGCTGCGTGAGCTCCATCGCCAACTGCGCCGAGACCATCAAGAACCTGAGCACCTGCAGCGGCTGCAAAGTTGCCATCACTTGCTCCACCAACTGATGCATGGCCTAGCGGAGGCATGCCCAGTTGCTTAGCAACTTTTTCTGCTCGCTCATATAGCGCCATTGTTGAACTTGTTTCCAAAGGAGGACGATTAAATCCACCAGTAATTTCATAACGAGCAGCAGCATTAATTGGCTTTAGACCTTTGATTGCAGCGTCAACTCGCTTGAGATCATCCATTGAATATGAACGAATGTCGATATCCAAAACCGCTAGATCAGGAACAGTATTTGTTGTATTTCCTGAATGCAGAGTTGTGGGTACAACAGTTGTTCCATGTTCTGCATTTTCCATTGCCGTAATTGCCAAAACTGCATGTGCCATCTCAGTTGTTGCGTTAATACCTTTTTCGGGTTCAAGTCCTGCGTGTGACGCTTTGCCATGAATTTTAACTTGATACATCGCCGTGCCTTTGCGGCCAGTTTTGACTTTGCCGTTAAGAGTTGCTTCTAAAACTAGAACCGCTTTAGCCGCTGCCGAAATTTCCTTAATGAAATCTTTACTTGTTGCACTACCAGTTTCTTCATCTGTTGTTGCAACTAATGCGGCACTACCTGTGATGTCTTTCATCGCGTACAACGCCTGAACAAATCCAGCTTTCATGTCAAAAATTCCTGGACCTCGAGCAGCGTTTCCTTCAACGCTCCACAAAGGCTGGAAAGATCCCTTAGGCCACACAGTGTCTAAATGGGCAAGCACGATGACATCAGGATTAGCAGCACCCCACCAAAAAACGGGGCGACCATTTACTTCACGTATTTCTGCAGGTGTTCCTAAAATTCTGGTTGCAATATCACTTGCTAGACGAACAACATCGCGGCAGGCATTTAGATCTTCAGTTGGTGATTCCAACTTAACTAATGCTTCGAGGGCTGCCAACATGGGATAAGTCTATAGCGGTGCCACGCCAGTGATGCGTGGAATTCTGAAGGATTGGACCTCGCCCGTTGCATGATCGCGTGCGATTAAGGCCCCCGCGCTAATGCGAATTGGGTCAATTATTCGATGGGTTACACCGCCATTGTTATCGGCGTATCCAATAGAAAGGGTTTTTTCATCAACAATAAATTTATTGAGAATTTCCATTGTTTCATTTGCAGTTGTGCGAGGTAGCTGTCCTAATGCTTCACTAGCTACCTGACGCAAACGAGTCTGACGGTAGGTAGATTTTTCACCAGTGCGTAACGCGCGAATAGCTGTTGTTAAATTTTCTGTAGTTGGAACTTCAACTTCTCCAATTACACGTGGTGGACGTGGCTTTGTTAGCGCACGGTTTGATTTAGGACCCGTCAAGATCATTCCATTTGCAGACTCACCAGCAGGTAAATACCCACTTTCACGTAATACTCGCATGGCATCAGTCGCATCCATGTCACAAATAACAACTTCAGGTGCAATACGACGAAGTCCCAAGATTTCAAGTTTTTTATCATTCATGATTTGAGAAATTAATGCAGTGTCCTCACATCGTATGAAAGAGGAAGTGTTACCGACTCTCAATTTACCGTGCTTCTTTGCAACATCCGCAATGAGATATTCCAGTGGTTGTGGCATTGGAGTCTTGGATGTTTTAACTAAGAAGGTTTTTATTTCATCGCCAGTCTTACCGTGGTCCAAGGCGCGTCGAATTGTGCTTTCAGTAAATCTATAAACCGTTGCGCCACCTCGGCTTTCAATCTCGGCCATCATTGCAAGCGCTTGCGAGATTTCATGCTCCAACGGACCTGGTGCAATTGCAGTGTTATCACTTTGGATCAAGATGTGATCAACTGTTTTTGGTAAGTCTTCGTTAATAGAATTTAGATCATCACCACTTAGAAATTGTGCGCCGAATTTAGATAAGGCTCCTTGGCCGGTTATTCCTAGCCATTCAGCCTCACGAAGCGTCCATTCCGCAAGCTCATCCTGCAATGAAGAGTTGCGACGAACTGGTGCGCGCCATGACAAAACTTCTTTAAAGCTATTCCATTCAGGAGCGATGCCCGGATTTTCACTCAAAATCTCTAGCGTTAATGCACGTACTCGCGCAGCATTAACTCGATCCAGCTCGGGTCCGAGGGCTGCCACATTCTTTGCTTCTACTCGACCAACTAATCCGCTAACACGCGAAGTGATTAACCATTGTGATGCCAACATTTGCCAGCGATCAGCAGGTGTCTGCATTAACCAAATATCAAATTTATTACTTGGCAGGATTCGATCGTCGGCATCCACGCTTATTAATGATGTTAGATAGGCAAGCTCTGCAACAAATGCAGTACATGATTCATCGACACCTAAATGTGTTGAAATTATTTTGAGATCTCGAACCCCTAAACCACCGGCTCGCAATGCATCTGCTGGTTCATCTGCCCAGAAATTAAGCAACTCTTCGACCCAGCGCAGCACAGTAGAAACATTTGCAATCGCTGCAAGATTTATCTGACGCTCATCACGTTTTGCACCTTTTAACTCTGGTTGTTTAATAAATCTTTCTTTATGAATCTTGCCACCACGTAAAGCAATCGCTGCTTCACGAGGCAAAATTACAGTGCGCTGATCAAGCGGCACTAAGAATTTTTTCTCGAGCAACCAAGTCACACCTGGTCCAGGGTTTTTTATATCTCCAACACTTCCGCGCGGAGGTCCCCACACCAATCGATCTAAAACTTTTTTCGCGTCCGCTGGTGCTTCATCTAATTCACTAAGTTTTAATTTGGCCATTGATGCCGGCCCTAAACCTGCTGGCTCTGTGCCAATTACTTCGCGCAACTGCGTTGGTAAGCGCATCCCATCGTCGGATGGATAAACAAGACCAATAGTTACTAAATGTTCTAATGCACCCTTGGCTTCTTTTTCTGTAAGAGTTACTACGCTTTTTTCTGAAAATGGTTCATTCAGAGATGCTGCAGCTTCCAATACCTGAATCTGCCATTGATTGAGCGAGTCAATTGCTCTGGCCAGACTTGGCGCAGAACAAGCTCGCACAGCAAGTGAAGCAATATCTGGTGGTACAGGTGTGACTAAGTCTGGACGAGCAGTAAATAAATTTAAAAGGGCAGCATCATCGACACTACGTAGGTAGTCAGAGAATGAGCGCATTTCCATAACTTGCCTACATTACTGGCATTTCAGCAGTTCTTGTTAATTAGCCTTTACCTTTACGCGGGGTCAACCAAGTAGCAAGTGCGGCAAGTCGAACAACGATGGGGGAGATGGCTCGTCCAATAAAGCGTGCTCGGCGAAAATCATGAATTGGCCAACCTTCAGCCATCGCTCGCAAACCTAATAGCGCATCTGGATTAATTGCTGATGGATGGCCGACGCATTGCAACAGTGGCAGGTCATTGTTGCTATCTGAAAATGCTAAACACTGTTGCAAGTCAAAACCTTTTTCGGCAGCTAATTCACGAACTGCTATTGCTTTTTCTTTTCCGTGTAGCAATGGTCCATTCATTTGACCGGTATATAACCCATCCTTAATTTCTGCTTTGCTACCAAGAGCACCAGTTAGACCTAATCGCTTCGCAATTAAAGTGGCCATATCTTCCGGTGCGGCAGTTACTAAATAAACCTCGACACCTTCTTCGTACAGCTTTTGTGCGATATCAATTGTTCCTTGCCACATTGCAGGCGAAACATATTCATCATAAATTTCCTGAGCAATTGCTTCAATATCTTTTACATTATGTCCGCCGATAAAATCAGTTGCTGAATCTTGGAAACGCTGAATCTCTTCCTTATTTTCTTTTCCTGTTAAGCGGAATCTCAGGTTTGCTAAAACGAAACGGGAAATGTCCTTCTTGGTGAAGTAACCGCGCTGGTACATACCGCGGCCCAAGAAATAAATGGTTGAGCCACGAATAAGCGTGTTATCGACATCAAAGAAGGCAGCTCTTTTGCCCGTGAGTGCCATGTCACTACCTTACCGATAGACGGGGTTTCGAGACGCTTTATGCTTTCCCAATGAGTTCAACAGTTCATGTGGTCCGCCATGGAGAAGTCCATAATCCTGACAAGATTCTGTACGGTCGCCAACCCGGTTGGCGGTTGTCTGATCGCGGTCAAGAAATGGCACGCACAATTGCACAATGGTCTACAACTCTTGATTTAGGCGCTCTTCATGTCTCACCCTTGCAACGCGCGCAAGAAACAGCCGCACCTATTGCTGCGGCTCATAATATTTCGATAACTACTGATGAACGATTGATCGAAGCAGCAAATATTTTTGAAGGTAAGCCATTTGGTGTTGGTGATGGCGTATTACGTCATCCTGCTGCATGGAAACATTTATGGAATCCGTGGAAACCATCATGGGGCGAGCCATATGACCAACAAATTAATCGCATGCTTGCAGCAATCTTTGCCGCTCGAGATGCTGCAGGTGGTAAAGACGCAATTTGTGTGTCTCATCAATTACCTATTTGGATTTTACGTAGTGCTATTGAAAATCGTCGTCTATTACATGATCCTCGCAAACGCGAGTGCACACTGGCATCTGTTACCAGTGTTCATTTTGATGACGAGGGTTTTATTTCAGGTTTAACATATTCAGAACCAGCGCGACACCTGTTGCCTGAAAAAAAGTAATGAAGAAATTTGCACTCTTAATTGCATTGGCAATTGCACTTACCGGGTGTAGCGGAGGCGGAACATCGTCCTCAGAAGAAAGTTTTGTATCTGGTGATGGCGCAACAACATTCATAAAAATTGCAGACAGAAAGATTGCTCCGTCAATTACGGGATTAACTTTGTCTGGGACCAATTACACCTACGCGAAAGACAAAGTCGCAGTGGTAAATGTGTGGGCATCATGGTGCTCACCCTGCCGTGCAGAAGCTCCAACACTAGCGTCGCTGGCAAACAAGTATTCAGATGTTGCATTTATTGGAATCCTGACCCGAGATAATCCTGCAAATGCTGAAGCATTCGCACGGCGCTTTAAACTGCCGTACCCAACGATTATTGATGACTCAATTTTGATTGGCTTTAAGGGTTCATTACCCGCAAATGCAATCCCATCAACGGTAGTTCTGGATAAAAAAGGCAGAGTAGCCGCTCGTATTTCAGGGGCCATAACAGTTGCTTCACTAACGCAGCTGATTGAAAGAGTGAGTGCGGAATGAAAGCAATCTTTGTAGACCAAATCTTTTCAGGAGTTCTTGTAACAGCTTTTCCTTTTGCGTTTTTCGCAGGAGTTATTTCGTTCTTATCACCATGCGTTTTGCCTTTAGTTCCAGGTTATCTTTCCTTTGCTGCTGGCTTTTCGGTAAGTCGAGGAAAAGTATTACTGGGATCGCTCCTGTTTGTTTTAGGGTTTAGTGCGGTCTTTGTTTCATTCGGAGCACTTTTTGGTGAGCTTGGTAATACGTTGTCAGCACATCAAGATTTAATTTCCAGAATTCTTGGCGTCATTACAATTTTCTTAGGATTTATTTTTTATGGTCGTTTTCCATTTTCACCAACGATTAGACCAAAAATGCGAACAACGGGTGGCTTACTAGGTGCACCATTACTTGGCGTTTTATTTGGAATCGGTTGGACACCTTGCATTGGGCCAGCTTTAGCTGCGGTGCAGACATTGGCATTTCAGGAATCAAGTGCCGTTCGTGGAGCGGTACTTTCATTCGGATACTGCCTAGGGCTAGGACTACCATTTATTCTTTCTGGATTATCTTTAGATAAATCTGCAAAGTTACGATCTCTCATTTACCGACGCGGTGACCTAATTTCAAAAATTGGTGGAATTTTCTTAATTGTTATTGGTGTATTAGAAGTACTTGGTTTATGGACACAGCTTATGAATTCCATGCGTTCTCTTATTTCTGATTTCATTCCGGTGATTTGATGAGTCAGCACATAGAGCTTCCAGAGTTAGATAGCGTCGGCACCTTGCGGTATGCGTGGCGCCAGCTAACAAGTATGCGTACCGCGCTGATTTTGTTATTGATGCTCGGAGTTGCTGCTATTCCTGGTTCGTTGGTTCCGCAGCGAACGCAAAACCCAATGAAGGTGAGCCAATATTTCAAGGATTCACCTGAATTAGCTAGGTGGATGGATCGGTTCTCACTATTTGATGTGTATGGATCGCCTTGGTTTAGCGCTATCTATATTCTCTTGTTCATTTCATTAATTGGGTGCGTATTGCCCCGAACCATTGAGCACTTTCATTCCGCACGCGCTTTGCCACCTGCCACACCGAAGAACCTGTCTCGCATGGAGCACCATTCAACGTGGGCTGCTAATGGAAACGAATTAGCTGCTGCTCGTGCTTGGTTTAAATCAAAGCGTTTTAGAATTTTGGAAAATGATGGCTCCATCTCTGCGGAAAAGGGATTTGCTCGTGAAACAGGAAATCTTTTCTTTCACCTAGCCCTGATACTTGTTTTGCTCGGGATTAGTTTTAGTTCACTTTTCGGAATGCGTGGTGAAGCGATAATTAATGTTGGCGAACGGTTTGTAAATACACCAACAAGTTATGACACCTTGAGTTACGGAAAATTGTACAAAGATTCGAATTTGCCAGCCTTTATGCTGACTGCAGATAAGTTTGTAGCACAGTACAACGTCGAAACTAGCTCACCGGAAGATTACACTTTAAATGTTTCATTGCTACGTGATAATTTTTCTGTGATAGAAAAGAAAGTAATCAAAGTAAATAGTCCACTTACAATTGGTAGTACTCGAATTTATCTTCAAGCAAATGGGTACTCACCAGTTGTAACAGTTAGGGACGCCAATGGTGATGTTGCCTTCCAAGGTCCGGTTCCGTTCTTGCCACAAGATTCAAATCTTCGTTCAATTGGTGCAATTAAAGTACCTGATGCAAATCCACAGATTGGATTTGTTGGTTCATTTGTTCCTACGTATTCGCGCGATCCAAAAGGTGGAGGAGCTCTTAGTGCATTTCCAAAAGCACTAGACCCACGATTATTACTTTCGGCATGGGTAGGAAATTTAGGATTGGATTCTGGAATTCCTCAATCGGTGTACAGAATTGATACCTCAAAAATGCAACAGGTTGGTCTTAAAACATTAAAACCTGGTGAAACCTTTACTTACAAGGGTGGATCAATAACTTTTGAAGGTTACATTCAATGGGTCAACCTGAACTTTGTGGCAGATCCCGGAAAGAAGTTTGCATTGTTGGGCGGTATTGTTGCCATCCTTGGCTTACTCGCATCGCTGTTCACGCGAAGACGCCGGATCTGGATTCGTGTTGGATCAGATGTGGAAGTTGCTGGATTAGCAAAAAATGCTGCTCCAGGATTAGACCTTGAGATAGAACAGTTTATTAAGATGTTAAAGGGAGAGAAATAGATGTCACGTACGTGGGCTTTTACGTCGAACTATTTTATTTACTCTGCAATGGCTGTCTATACATTGTCTTTTTTCGCACATGCAGTTGAAACAGCGTGGGCTGTAAAAGTTCCGTCTGATACGACAAAGACATTTGACTATAAGCGCACCGAAAAAGTTGCACGCATCGCAACTGCGATGATGATTTTAGGATTTATTCTTTTATTTGCCGGCGTAATCGCTCGTGGAATATCAGCTGGTCGAGTGCCTTGGGGAAACATGTATGAATTTTCCATTACAGGTGCACTTGCATTTACAGGCGCTTACCTTGGAGCGCTTCGCAAATATGATTTACGTTGGCTCGGCTTATTGGTTTCTATCTCTGTACTTCTTACTTTAGGAACAGCTGTTGCAGTTTTGTATCGACCAAGTGCGCCACTTGTTCCAGCACTGAAGTCAACGTGGTTAGTAATTCACGTTTCGGCAGCAATTGTTTCTGGTGGAGTGTTCCTACTTGCAAATGTAATTGCGGCCGCTTACTTGTATTTGGACCGAATGGAATCAATGGGTGAACGCAAAGCGTGGGCTAAGCGTCTTCCATCTCTAGAAGTTCTTGATCAACTGTCATATCGACTCGTTGCTTTTGTATTTCCATTATGGACTTTTGCTGTAATAGCAGGAGCAATTTGGGCGGAAAGTGCGTGGGGTCGCTACTGGGGTTGGGATCCAAAAGAAACGTGGGCGTTTATTACATGGGTTGCATATGCGGCGTATTTACATGCTCGCGTAACTATTGGCTGGCGCGGGCGTAGAGCAGCGTGGCTATGTTTATTCGCTGGATCTACATTCTTGTTTAATTACGTGTACGTCAATATTTGGGGAACTGGAAAGCACACCTACTCAGGTCTTTAAAGCTTTCCTAAGAAATCCGGATCATCATCAGGCGGCAAGATACGTCGCTTTGGAGCTCTAAATCCTTTTGGTTTATTTCTTCCAGCAATTAAATATGCAATCGGTCCAATCGCAAGTGCTTGTGGACCAAGAATGATAATTAAGAGAAGCCATCCCCACTTTGGGAGAGTTTTGATTTGGGACTCATCAGTACGCGCGCAATCAATTAACGCATAAATAGTTAATCCGAAGAAGAGTACGAGTGGAAGAATCCGTGACATGAATTTATTGTATCGCTAAGGCAAGGGCAAAAACTATGGCAAACATAAGTTGAAGCTTTCCGGTGCGACCTAAGACAGGAATCAGATCCTTTCCAGTAACACCGCTGAGAACTAACTTTGAAATTGAGTAACTCATAGGTGCAACCACCAGAGTAAGCAACGCGGTTGGAACCAAAGTGGCAACCGCTGCTACATGGGCTGTAACCAAAAGTGCAACAAATATTCGTCGAGCCTTGGCATCTCCAAGCCGAACTGCAAGAGTTCTCTTGCCTACTAATTCGTCTTGAGCGCGATCGCGAATATTATTGACCGCCAAGATCGCACATGAAAGTGCACCCATTGGGATTGCGATGATGAAACTATTAAGAGTGATCTTTTCTGTTTGCGCGTAATACGTACCCATGGTTGCAACTAAGCCAAAGAAAGTGAAGACCGAAAGCTCGCCCAGTCCGCTGTAGCCATAAGGATTTTTGCCGCCGGTGTATCCCCACGCTGCAGCAATCGCCAGTATTCCAATCAGAATAAGCAGTGGTGATGTCAGCAGTGACAGCCAAACACCAGCAATGCTGGCGATTGCAAAAGAAATAAAGGCGGCATTTTTAACAGACTTAGCTGAAGCTAATCCACTTGCAACTAAGCGAGTTGGGCCAACTCTGATTTCATCTGTTCCCTTTACGCCATCACTGTAATCATTGGCGTAATTAACACCGATCTGAAGCCAAACACCAACCTTTAAGGCTAAAGCGGCACGAAACCAATTGAAATCAGACCCTGCTAAGGCAGATGCAACTACGACTGGTGCAATAGCTGCAGGCAAGGTTCGGGGTCGTGCACCTAGTATCCACTTATTCACCTGCAACACCTTTCGCCAAACTCTTTCGATCGATCTTGCCAATACCCAGTAATGGTAACGATGTCATGCGATGCACGCCTTTTGGTTTTGCGAAAACACCGAGATCCTTTTCAAGATGTGTTGCAATTTGATCTTCAGTGATGTCGCCAACAACTGCAAGTTGCAAACTCTGCCCCCACTGTGGATCTTCAACTGCAAAAGCTGCGAATTGCGTATCGGGGAATGCAATGCTGAGTGAATTTTCTACAGCATTAAGGGAAAGGTTTTCGCCACCAGAGATAATGACATCATCAGATCTTCCAATTACTACTAACTGATCATTGTGGTATTCACCTAGATCATTTGTTTCATACCAACCATCGTTAACCGCAATGGAAGATGCTAGGACAGGGCCCTTGATACAAATTTTGCCATTTCGAATTTCAATCTCCACACCATCCAGTGCCGCACCGTCATAAACACAACCACCACAAGTTTCTGTCATTCCATAAGTTGTGATTACTTTAATTCCGACTAATTCAGCTTGATTGCGCAACGATTGAGATAGCGCAGCTCCACCTACTAAAACCGCTTTGGCTGATTTAAGGTGATCCAATAAACGTTGATCACCATTTAATGCACGGAATAATTGTGTTGGGACAATTGCAGTGAAGTCTGCCTTGGGATACTCACCATCAAAATCATGTAGATCAATCGGCGCTGTACCTAGTTCGATTGAACGCACAACTACATTTACAGCAGCTATGTGAGTCAGTGGAAGCAATAGTGACCATGTTTGGCCAGATTGTGCGCCAACAAATTTATTTGAAGCTCGCGCAGAAGAAATTAGCGCGGTTGATGTCAGCAAAACTTCTTTGGATGTGCCGGTTGTTCCAGAAGTTCCGATTGCAACACAGGCATAACTTGGAGCACTTTCTGAGGTGATCTCGCCGAAGCCAAGGGTGGGGCCATCGCCCACGAGTGCCGCTGTGATTTCTCCAACTAATTGGGAGATTTCGCATGCAGGGCTGACTCGCAGAATTTTTCGTTGTGACGAGGTATCCATTGCCACCGTAGGCTATCGCTAGCAACGACGATGGAGGAAATGTGAGCAAGCCGATTAAGCGCGAATTTGGTAGTCGAGAGATTCCACAATGGGTCACAGCACCTGGCGGAGAAGATTTCGTAGATATCAAATATCAAATGGGCGATGGCATCGCCAAAATTACGATCAACCGTCCGCAGGTTCGTAATGCGTTTCGTCCTCAAACGATTATTGAATTAATCGAAGCATTTGATTTAGCGCGCGACAATGAAGAAGTTGGCGTGATCATCTTTACTGGCGAAGGTACTGAAGCTTTTTGTTCTGGCGGTGACATAAGTGTTCGCGGAGATGATGGATACCTTGGTGATGACAAGTTAGCTAAAAAGGGAATCGGCCGACTTAATGTTCTAGATCTTCAGGTGCAGATTCGTCGCACACCAAAGCCAATTGTTGCAATGGTCGCTGGTTGGGCAATTGGTGGAGGACATGTATTACATGTTGTTTGCGATCTGACAATTGCTGCTGACAATGCAAAGTTTGGTCAGACTGGACCGATGGTTGGATCTTTCGATGGTGGATATGGGGCGGGATTATTAGCAGCACATGTTGGCCAAAAGAAAGCTCGCGAAATTTGGTTTATGACTCGTGAATACAATGCACAAGAAGCACTCAACATGGGACTCGTAAACACCGTCGTGCCAATTGCCGAATTAGAACCCGAAACTGTTTCATGGTGCCGCGAAATGCTTCGCAACTCACCGTTGGCACTTCGCTTGCTAAAAGCTAGTTTGAACGCTGCTACAGATGGACTTGCCGGAGTGCAGCAACTTGCAGGAGATGCAACCTTGTTGTTCTACATGACAGAAGAAGGCCAAGAAGGTCGCGATGCCTATAAAGAAAAGCGCGCACCTGATTTTGGAAAGTTTCCAAAGCGCCCATAATCCATGGATCAAACACTTCTAGCGAGTTTGCGTGTAGTTGCGCTGCCAATGAAAACTAAGTTTCGTGGCATACAAACTCGTGAGGTTGCTTTAATTCAAGGCGAATTTGGTTGGGGCGAGTTTTCGCCATTCCTCGAGTATGACGATGCTGAATCTGCCCCATGGTTAGCCTCTGCCATTGAAGCTGCAACCCAGCCAAAACCAAAGCTATATCGTGCCGAGGTTTCTGTTAACGGAACAATCCCTGCGCTTAACGACGTACAAGATTTAGACAGAATTATTAATACATTTCCAGGAGTTAAAACCTTTAAAGTGAAAGTTGGTAGTGATGTAAGCGAAGATCTACAACGCCTTGATTTAATTCGAAGTATCCGTCCAGATGCGGTTATCCGAATTGATGTGAATGGCTTGTGGAGCGTCGACGAAGCCGAGATGTTTTTAAATTCGGTTGGTGAAATTGAATACGTAGAACAACCATGTGCGACTATCGAAGAGCTTCGCGAATTGAAAAAGCGCGTGGATGTGAAAATTGTCGGAGATGAAGTTCTAAGAAAAGCAAAAGATCCATTTAATGTGAATTTGTCTGATGCCATCGATTTTTTAATGTTAAAGGTGCAACCACTGGGTGGAATTAAACGTGCTCATAAACTTGCAGAACATCACAATTTGCCTGTTGTAGTTTCCAGTGCGCTAGAAAGTGCTGTTGGAATTAACTACGGGCTTATTTTGGCTGCATCTTTTGAGGATATGAATTTTGATTGCGGGCTTGGAACAGGCTCCTTGATGGCAAAAAATGTTGCTGATCTACCAATTGTTGATGGAAAGATCACAATTGCTGATGTGGTTCCTAATTTTGATGACTTGGATGTAAGTGCAGATCGCTACGAATGGTGGAAGAATCGCATCATGAGGACATCGGAGCTACTGAATTGAATAACTCCACCTCGCTGGCACGCGTAATCGTTCGCCAAATAATTGAAGCCGGAATTACAGATGTTGTTATTTCTCCGGGATCTCGCAATGCCCCTTTGTCATTAGCATTTTATGAAGCAGCACAAGAGAAGTTAATAAATGTTCATGTGCGCATTGATGAACGCACAGCTGCCTTTTTTGCACTCGGAATAATCAAATCAACCGGCCGACCAGTTCCAGTTGTATGTACTAGCGGTACAGCCGTTGCCAATTACCACCCCGCAGTACTTGAAGCTAGCCACACAAATGCACCACTGATGGTTTTAACCGCAGATCGCCCAGCGATGTTGCGCAAGACCGGTGCAAATCAAACAACTGAGCAAGCACGTATTTTTGGTAAAGCGGTTCGCTACTTTGCCGATATTGATGGTCCTGTCTATCCAATGGAGTTGCCGCTAGATAGTTTGCGCACTGGACCAATTCATTTGAATCTACAGTTTGATGAACCTTTATTGCCTGATGATTCTTCTGATTGGCTTTCACAGATTAACTGTGCACCAAAAGAATTTATTGTCCGCACAAAGCCCGGCACACTTCGTTTAGTTGGGGCTAGAGGAGTTGTTGTAATCGGACATGATCGTGGCGGTTTAACTGTTGATGAGATCACTAAATTCACAAAAGTTTTAGGTTGGCCAGTAATTACAGAAGATCCACTGTCTTTTCCCGATGCAATTGCACACGCTTCTATCTTTTTAGCATCACAAGAGATACGAAGCACGCTTATTCCACAATCAGTGCTGGTTATTGGACGAACAACATTGTCACGTTCAATTAATGCTTTTATTAAATCCAGCCCAATTACATATGTTGTAGACCAAAGACTTGCAACCGTGGATTCTGATCGCCAGGCAGATCGTAAATTTACAGAGTTGCCTGAATTACAAGGTGTTATTCATTCTGATGAATGGATTGCTAAGTGGAACAAAGTTTCTGAACGTGCACAAAAACTAATTGGGTCATTAGTTGGTTGGAATGAAGCGGTGATTGCTCGAACAATTGCAGCGACAATTCCACATGACACTGCTTTGTTTGTTTCTTCTTCACGACCAATCCGAGATCTTGAAGGTTTCGCGCAACCTCGTGGTGGGGTACATACATATGCCAACCGCGGCCTAGCTGGTATTGATGGAAACATTTCAACAGCGCTAGGCGTTGCCTATGGCCACACAGCCACAATTGCAGTGCTGGGCGATCTTTCTTTCTTGCATGATTTAACAGGGCTCATTCATAAGGAAGCTATTAATTGTCGCTTCATTGTCATCAATAACGATGGTGGTGGGATCTTTTCGACGCTTCCTCAGCGCGGTGTAACAGGTTTTGAAACTGTTTTTGGAACACCCCATGGGCTAAATCCAGCAGCTATTGCTCAAGCAATGGGTATTGATGCCAAACAGATAAGTTCCATTAAAGAGTTAGAGGCCGAGATCCATGCACCAATATCTGGCATTAGTGTTGTTGTGTGCGATGTACCTGATCGTGAATCAAACGCTGATAATTTGAAGAAGATTGTGGAGTCATTTAGTTCTATTTAAGTGCGCTTCGCATCGGCGCAAACTTTGCGCGCGTTTCAGCAAGTTCAACCTCGGGATCTGATCCTTCAACGATTCCACACCCAGCAAAGATGCGAATTGTGTCGCCGTTTATTTGACCACACCGAAGTGCAATCCCAAGTTCACCATCACCTGCTGCATCAATCCAACCAACAGGACCGGCATAACGACCGCGGGACATTCCTTCAATTTCTGAAATCAATGCAGCTGCACTTGGTCGAGGAGTCCCGCAAACAGCAGCAGTTGGATGTAATTGTTCAAGAATTGTAAATGCATCTGTATGTGCAAGTGTTTCAACTAGTGCGCCGGTTACATCTGTTGCAAGATGCATGACATTTGCAAGGTGTAAAACAAATGGAGATTCTGGCACATTTGTTGAGGAACAAAATGGCTCGATTGCTTCTGCAACAGATCGCACCGCGTATTCGTGTTCTGCTAAATCTTTTGAAGATCGGGCAAGAGATGCAGCAAGTGCCAAATCTTTTGCATCATCACCAGTTTTACTAATCGTTCCAGCCAGCACGCGTGAAGTAATCATTCCACGCGATAGGCGAAGCAATAGTTCAGGCGTTGCTCCAACTAATCCTGAAATCGAATATTTCCAGGTGGATGGATATTCCGCAGCCAACTTATTCAAGATTGGCCGAGGATCAATACTTTTGTTAGATGTAATGGTGATATCTCTAGCTAAAACAACCTTGTCTAAAGCTCCAGCTTGAATACGCGAAACCGCTGTTGCAACTCGGTTTTTCCAATCGATATCTGCTTGCGGATTTTCATTCCAGACCATGTCGGCATTAGAAACATGGTCAGGGGTAATTTTTAGAACCGGTTGAGGATCTGAACCAATCCATGTAATCCAGGATTTGTCGCCCTTGGATCCAACTACGACCTGTGGAATAACTAAAACTGAAACATCATCAGGGGAGAATGAAAAAGATGTAAATAGAACAGGTCCTGTTCCACTTCCATGAACTGTATTAGTAACTGCTAATTTTTCTAACTGTTTCTGCCACCAATGGCGAGCATCCGCAAATCTATGTGGGCCACTAACAGTTGTCGTTGCATAAGTTCCCCAACCAACCAATCCATCGCCACTTCTAACCCAGGCAAGCGGATTTGAATCTGGCAGCAATTCCAGCAACGGCAAATGCTCGCCGAGGCGATTTGTGGTGATGGGGATTAGTTGAGACATTGTTATGAATTTTTGCGGTTAACAACTCGCCAAATAGAAGGCAGTGATGTTCCGGCAATAGCAATCTTTAAAGCTTCACCAACAATAAATGGAGTTAACCCTGCTTTGATGGTCCAGCTCCAGCTCTGTCCTGTGTATTGATGCAACCACACAAGTCCAAATGAAAAAGTAGTAACGGTACCTATCAACATCGATGGAAGAGCGGTTAAGAATTTTTGATCTAAACGAAAACGTGCAAACTGCCCCAAAATAAAAGTTGCAACTAGCATTCCGATTAAGTAACCACCTGTTGCACCTGTAATACGTTCTAATCCATGTCCGCTATTTGCAAATACTGGTGCACCTGCAATTCCTGCCAAGATGTACAGCGCAAAAGTTGTGACTCCCAAAGTTGAACCGTACGTAGTTCCAAGAAGTAACACTCCCAATGTTTGCCCAGTTACAGGAACTGGTGATCCTGGAACCGGGATAGCAATTTGTGCCAAAGCTGCTAAGCCAAGAACTCCACTGACAACCAAAACAGCATTTGATAGAGCTGTAGAGCGGGGGATCAATGAAGCGCGAAGCGAGGTAGCAGATAACGACATGGGAAACCTTTCGATGAACCTAAGTTGTGGATGAGCCTACTTCAAGGGAGAATATGAGTATGTCCCGCGCTAATTTGAACAAAGATCCCGATGAGGTCGCGGCAATGTTTGACGGAGTTGCCAAGCGTTATGACTTGGTCAACGATCTTTTGAGCTTGGGTCGCACAAAAGCCTGGCGCAAAGCGGCAACAAAGATCATCGCCCCACAGCCTGGAATGGTGATTTTGGATCTGGCAGCAGGGCCCGGCTCTTCCTCCGAACCCCTTTTCAAGGCTGGGGCAACGGTCTTTGCCACCGATTTCAGTGAAGGCATGCTGGCTCAGGGCAGAAAAGCCCGCCCATATCTGAACTTTTCTAAGGCTGACGCCCTCAACCTGCCTTTTGCCGCCGACACCTTTGATGTCGTCACTATTTCCTATGGGCTTCGAAACACCGTTGATTTCGATAAAGCCTTGGCAGAGGCCCGCCGGGTCACCAAGCCAGGGGGCCGGATGGTCGTCGTCGAGTTCAGCCACCCTACGTGGGCTCCGTTTCGCACCATATATACGGAGTACCTCATGCGCCTGCTTCCGGCCATTGCCACAAAGACGGCAACAAACCCTGATGCCTACGTGTACTTAGCCGAATCGATTCGGGCCTGGCCAGATCAAGCAGCGTTAGCGGCTCGTATGGAAAAGGCCGGCTGGAGCAATGTCACCTGGAAAAATCTGACGTTCGGGGTTGTTGCAGTTCACAGCGGGATTAAGGGCTAGCGGTCACAGGCATAGGCCGCCGCACCTTAGGATTTCGACCGTGACCTCCAATCCATACGTTCCGATTTTGGTGATAGGCGCCATAGGTTTTGGCTTCGCTGCATTTTCAGTAGTCGCTGGTGCGCTCGCAGGCCCAGCCAGATACAACCGCGCAAAGCTCGATGCCTACGAATGTGGAATTGAACCATCACCTCAAGCAGCAGAAGGCGGACGTTTCCCAGTTAAGTACTTCTTAACTGCAATGCTTTTCATCATCTTTGATATTGAAATCGTTTTCCTTTACCCATGGGCAGTTTCATTTGATGCACTTGGCTTATTTGGTTTAGTCGAAATGGCAATTTTTATCGCAACTGTTTTTGTTGCATATTCATATGTGTGGCGCCGCGGCGGATTGGAATGGGACTAAACAATGGGTCTTGAAGAGAAAATCCCAAGTGGTTTTTTATTAACTACAGTTGAAAAACTTGCCGGTTACATGCGTAAAAACTCATTGTGGCCAGCAACATTTGGACTTGCTTGTTGTGCAATCGAAATGATGGCGGTTGGTTCTGCTGCAAAATATGACATTGCACGTTTCGGCAGCGAAGTTTTCCGCGCATCCCCACGTCAAGCAGATTTAATGATTGTTGCCGGTCGCGTTTCAAACAAAATGGCGCCAGTACTTCGTCAGATTTACGATCAAATGTCAGCACCAAAGTGGGTTCTGGCAATGGGTGCATGTGCATCTTCAGGTGGAATGTTTAATAACTACGCAATTGTTCAAGGTGTAGATCACGTTGTTCCGGTAGATATTTACTTGCCTGGATGCCCACCTCGTCCAGAAATGTTGCTAGACGCAATCATTAAATTGCAAGAACAAATCAATGACACAAAGCTTGGTTCAAACCGTGCGCAGATCATCAAGGAAGTTGAACTTGCAGCAATGAATGCAAAGCCAACTCACGAGATGAAGGGCTTGCTTGCGTAATGACTGATGGCATGTTTGGCGCAAAGGGCACTGGCGACACATCTGGCTACGGTGGCTTAGTTCGTAAAACTAGTACTGCAGGCTCATCTGAGCGTCCATACGGAAGTTACTTTGATGAAGTGACCGACAATTTAGAGCGCGCATACCCAGGGTTTTCAGATGCTATCGAACGCGTTGTTGTTGACCGAGGTGAAATAACGCTGCATGTGAAGCGTGAGAAGTTAGTTGAAGTGGCATTGATTTTGCGCGACACCTTGAAGTTTGAAATGTGTATGGGTGTTAATGGTGTGCACTATCCAGAGCAGACTGGCCGCGAATTACACGCCGTGTATCCATTACTTTCGATGACAAAGAATCAGCGAATTCGTTTAGAAGTTTCGGTGCCAGATGGCGATGCGCACATTCCTTCATTGGTTGAGGTTTGGGCCGGTAACAATTGGCATGAACGTGAAACTTTTGACATGTTCGGAATTATTTTTGATGGTCACCCAGGGCTTACTCGTATCTTGATGCCAGATGACTGGGAAGGTCACCCACAACGTAAAGATTATGCACTCGGTGGAATTGCAGTGGAATACAAGGGTGCAACAACACCGCCTCCTAGTGAAAGAAGGAGCTACAAGTGACAACTTTTGATCCGTACGCACCTTCACGAGATACAACTGAAGGAAAAGTTTTCTCTGTTACAGGCGGAGACTGGGATGCTTTAGTTCAGGATATTGGTGCAACAAAAGAAGAACGTGTTGTTGTAAACATGGGTCCACAGCATCCATCTACACACGGCGTGCTTCGTTTAGTTCTCGAACTAGAAGGCGAAACGATTACTGAAGCTCGTGCGGGAATTGGGTATCTTCACACAGGTATTGAAAAGAACATGGAGTATCGCAACTGGACTCAGGGAACAACATTTGTTACTCGAATGGATTACCTAGGACCACTGCACAACGAAACTGCGTACTGCTTAGCCGTCGAAAAGCTTTTGGGAATTACAAATGATGTTCCAGAGCGAGCATCTGTTATTCGAGTAATGATGATGGAACTCAACCGAATTTCCTCTCACATGGTTGCACTTGGCACTGGAGCACTTGAATTAGGTGCAATTAGTCCTATGTTCTTTGCATTCCGTGAGCGTGAAACTGTGCTTGAAATCTTTGAAATGATTACTGGCCTTCGCATGAATATGGCGTATATCCGTCCAGGTGGAGTTCAACAAGATCTTCCAGCGGGCGCACTTACAAAGATTCGTGATGGCGTTAAGTTGATGCGTAAAAACTTTAAGGAAAATGCAACTCTTCTCATCGGTAACTCAATTTGGATGAAGCGAACACAAGGCATTGGATACTTGGACCTTGCAGGATGTACAACTCTTGGAATTACTGGACCGGTACTTCGTTCAACTGGAATGCCTTGGGATCTTCGCAAGGTTCAACCATATTGCGGATATGAAAACTATAACTTTGATGTTGTAACTGCAGATACTTGCGATGTTTACGGTCGGTTCTTGATTCGCATGAATGAATTAGAACAGTCGCTGCGCATTATCGAACAGTGCGTGAACAAGTTAGAAAAGACAGAAGGCGCACCAGTAATGGTTGCTGACAAGAAGATCGCTTGGCCCGCACAACTTGCACTTGGTGGCGATGGACTTGGTAACTCACTTGATCACATCCGCCAAATTATGGGTACATCAATGGAGTCATTAATTCACCACTTCAAACTTGTAACTGAAGGTTTCCATGTTCCTGCTGGCCAGGCATATGTTGCAATCGAATCTCCACGCGGTGAACTTGGTGCTTCAGTTGTTTCAGACGGTGGAACTCGTCCATATCGTGTTCACTTCCGCGAACCATCATTTAATAATTTACAAGCAACTGCTGCCATGAGTGAAGGTGGAATGGTTGCCGACATCATTGGTGCCGTTGCATCAATCGATCCAGTTATGGGAGGGGTTGATCGCTAATGGCATATACAGCTGAAGATCTCCAGATTATGGATTCAATTATTAAGCGTTACCCACGCCCTCGTTCTGCAATCATGCCTTTACTGCACTACGTGCAATCAAAAGCAGGTTACGTTACTAATGAAGGCATCGAAGTTATTGCCAAAGTTCTACAACTAGAAGCCGCTGAAGTCACTGCTGTATCTACCTTTTATACCCAATACAAGCCGACTCCAGTGGGTGAGTACCACGTAGGTGTGTGCACAAATACATTGTGCGCCGTTATGGGTGGGGACGCGATCTTTGATTCGCTGAAAGATCATCTTGGTATTGGAAACGATGAAGTAACAGCTGATGGCAAAGTTTCACTTGAGCACATTGAGTGCAATGCAGCATGTGATTATGCACCTGTTGTAATGGCTAACTGGGAGTTTTACGACAATCAAACCGTGGAATCTGCAAAAGAATTAGTTGATTCAATGCGTGCTGGAAATCCAAAGCCACCTACACGTGGACCAAACAAGTTAGTTACATGGAAAGAAGCATCAGCTGTGCTTGCTGGATTAAATGATGGACTTGCACACGAAGGTGTTCAAGCTGGAGAACCAACTTTGCTTGGTTTGAAACTTTCGAAAGAGGGCAAGTAATGACAAAGCTAGCTCCAGTACTTTCTGCACATTGGGATGACAAAGATTCATTTACTTTAGAGGGTTACAAGCGCCATGGTGGATACACAGCATCTGCAAAAGCACTTGCTATGGATCCAGATGCTGTGATTCAACTCGTTAAGGATTCAGGACTTCGTGGTCGTGGAGGCGCAGGCTTTCCAACCGGAATGAAGTGGGGATTTATTCCTCAAGGCGATAACAAGGATCACTACCTTGTTGTTAACGCAGATGAATCAGAGCCGGGAACATGCAAAGACACACCATTATTGATGGCTAACCCACATGTTTTAATTGAAGGCTGCATCATCGCTTGCCACGCAATTCGTGCCAAGCATGCATTTATTTATATTCGTGGCGAAGTCACACATGTTGTACGCCGAGTAAATCAAGCGATTGCAGATGCTTATGCTGCAGGAATTCTTGGAAACGGAATCGATGTAGTTCTGCACATCGGTGCTGGCGCATATATTTGTGGGGAAGAAACAGCGCTACTTGATTCACTCGAAGGTTTCCGTGGTCAACCACGTTTGCGTCCACCATTTCCTGCAATTGCCGGACTTTATGCGCGTCCAACAGTTGTAAATAACGTTGAATCAATCGCATCAGTTCCTGCGATCGTAAACAACGGTGCAGAGTGGTATCAATCAATGGGTACTGAAAAGAGCAAGGGAACAACTCTTTATTCCTTGTCAGGTCACGTTGTTAACCCAGGACAGTTTGAAGCACCACTTGGAATCACACTTCGCGAAATTCTTGATTTAGCTGGCGGTGTACGCCCAGGACATAAATTGAAGTTCTGGACACCAGGTGGATCATCAACACCTTTGTTTACAGATGCACATCTTGATACGCCTTTGGATTACGAAGGCGTTGCAGCAGCAGGATCAATGCTTGGAACAAAAGCATTACAAATATTTGATGAAACAACATGTGTTGTTCGCGCGGTATTGCGATGGACAGAGTTTTACAAGCACGAGTCATGTGGAAAGTGCACACCATGTCGTGAAGGCACCTGGTGGTTGGTTCAAATCCTTCGTGATCTAGAAGCAGGTAAGGGAACAGAAGCAGACCTAGCTAAGTTGCTCGATCTTTGCGACAACATCATGGGCCGTTCATTCTGCGCACTTGGTGATGGAGCAACTAGCCCAATTACATCGTCGATAAAGTATTTCCGCGATGAATACATTGCGCACTTGACTCAAGGTGGTTGTCCATTTGATCCAGTCGCCTCAACTTTATTTGTTGGAGCTGGTGCGTAAATGACAACCGAAGTAGTGGACATGATTACCGTTGTCATTGACGGATTCGAAGTTACTGTTCCAAAGGGAACATTAGTTATCAGAGCCGCAGAACAACTTGGAATTCAGATTCCACGTTTTTGTGATCACCCGTTACTTGATCCAGTCGGAGCTTGTCGTCAGTGCTTAGTTGACATCGAAATTAATGGCCGTGCTTTTCCAAAACCACAGGCATCATGCACAATTCCGGTAGAGCCAGGAATGATTGTAAAAACTCAATTAACTTCTACTGTTGCTGAAAAAGCACAGCGCGGCGTGATGGAGTTATTGCTTGTTAACCACCCACTTGATTGCCCAGTGTGCGACAAGGGTGGCGAGTGCCCATTGCAGAACCAAGCAATGAGCACAGGAGATGCTTCAAGCCGTTTCGAAGGCGTGAAGCGCGTATTTGAAAAGCCAATCAATATTTCTTCACAAGTATTGCTCGATCGTGAACGCTGCGTTTTGTGTGCACGTTGCACACGTTTTTCAGAGCAAATTGCTAGTGACCCCTTTATTACTTTGAATGAGCGCGGTGCATTGCAACAAGTTGGTATCTACGAAAACAAACCATTTGAATCGTACTTCTCTGGCAACACTGTTCAAATTTGTCCAGTAGGTGCACTAACTGGGGCGGCATATCGATTCCGTGCACGTCCATTTGATTTAGTCTCAACACCTTCTGCCTGCGAACACTGCGCTTCAGGTTGCGATATGCGCACCGATGTTCGTCGTGGAAAAACTTTGCGTCGCCTTGCTGGTGATGATTCGTCTGTTAATGAAGAGTGGAATTGCGATAAGGGTCGTTGGGCATTTAAGTATGTAACAGCTGTTGATCGCCTGAAAGTTCCACAGATTCGTAATGCAGAAGGTGTTCTTGAGGAAGCCTCATGGCCTGAAGCGCTAGCAGTTGCAGCTGCAGGATTAAAGGCGGCAAAGTCGGCTGTTCTTGTCGGTGGCCGTGCAACCTATGAAGATGCTTATGGTTACAGCAAGTTTGCCCGTGTTGCACTTGGCACGAACGACATTGATTTCCGATCACGCGTTTCATCTGATGAAGAACGTGAATTTCTTGCAGCCCGAGTCGTTGGTTCATCAACAACCTATCGCGATATTGATAAGGCTGATCAAGTCCTACTAGTTGGTTTTGAACCAGAAGAAGAGTCACCAATTGTTTTCTTGCGAATCAATAAGCAGTTCCGTAAGCGCGCCTTAAAAGTTGTTTCAATCGGCTCAAAGGAATCAATTGCTGTTGAAAAGCTAAAGGCAGAGTTTGTAAAGGTCGCACCAGGACAAGAAGCAGCAGCAATTGCAGCGCAGTCTTTAACAAATAAATCCGTAATTCTTGTCGGAGAACGTGCAGCAGAAAGTGCTGGTGCATTAAGCGCAGTTGCAGCACTCGCTAATTCAACCGGTGCAAAGCTTGCATGGATTCCACGTCGCGCAGGAGAGCGTGGAGCACTTGAAGCTGGCGCAATCGGAAATCTATTGCCAGGTGGACGTCCGGTAACAGATGCAGCAGCCCGCGTAGATATTGCGGCACTGTGGAGTACAGATTCGATTCCAGCAGAAGTTGGCCGCACAGCTTCACAAATTATTGATGCTGTTAATGCTGGCCAGATTGGTGCGCTAATCGTTGGTGGTGTTGATCCACTAGATATCGACAACAACCAAGCAACTTTGACAGCACTTGATAAGGCTTTTGTTGTTTCACTTGAAATTGCACCAAGTGCTGTTACAGAACGCGCAAATGTTGTCTTGCCAGTTGCTGCAATTACTGAAAAGTCTGGTTCATTCCTCAACTGGGAAGGTCGCCCACGTTCATTTGATTCAGCGGTTAGCGACTCGTTAAATCGCAGTGATCTTCGAATTCTTTCAATGATTGCTGAAGAAATGGGAATCTCACTTAACTTGGGAACAGTTACAGCAGCGATCAAGGAAATTGCTGCCATTGGTAAATGGGATGGTGCCCGAGTTTCTTTCAATTCAGTAAAAGCTTCAGTACAACCTGCTCTTAATGCAGATCAAGCATTGATTACTTCATGGCGCCGGTTGTTAGATCTTGGCACATTGCAGCAAGGTGAAGAAAACCTTGCGGGTACAGCACGACGAACTGTTGCCGTTATTTCCCCAAAGCGCGCACAAGCAATGGGCGTTGTAGATGGAGATCAATTGAAGATTTCGACAACTCAAGGATCAGTAACTCTTTCGGCGTTGGTTGAAAATATTCATGATGATGCAGTGTGGGCACCACGTAATTCACGTGGCTCTCAACTGTTAGTAAACCTAGGCGTCGCACATGGCGCAGTAGTTACGGTGGTGAAGGCATGACAACTGCACAACTCATTGGAGCAGATCCAGGCTGGTTAATCGCAGTCAAAGCATTAATCGTTTTTGCACTGTGCGTAGTGCTAACGCTGATGTCTGTATGGGGAGAACGTCGCCTTGTCGGACGTATGCAGCAGCGTCCAGGACCAAACCGCGTCGGTCCATTTGGATTAATTCAGGCACTTGCTGACGGAGTTAAGTTGGCGTTGAAAGAAGACATTATTCCTACAGCTGCTGACAAGATCGTTTTTGTATTGGCTCCGATTATCAGTGCTACGACCTGCTTTATGTCATTCGCAGTTATCCCAATTTCTGGTGAAGTCACCATGTTTGGACATAAAACCGCTCTTCAACTAACAGATATTCCAGTTGGTGTTTTATATATTCTTGCGATCGCATCTGTTGGTGTTTACGGAATTGTTTTGGCAGGTTGGTCTTCAGGATCTACCTATCCGTTACTAGGCGGGCTTCGATCTAGCGCACAAGTGATTTCATATGAAATCGCGATGGGACTTTCACTTGTTGCTGTATTTATTTATGCAGGTTCCATGTCAACATCTGACATCGTTGCTGCGCAATCATCGTGGTGGTATGCGGTTGTGTTGTTCCCGTCATTTGCAATTTATGCAATTTCTATGGTCGGCGAGACGAACCGTGCGCCATTTGACCTTGCCGAAGCCGAAGGCGAACTTGTTGGCGGATTCCACACTGAATATTCATCACTTAAGTTCGCACTGTTCTTCTTGGCTGAATATGTAAACATCGTTGCAGTATCAGCACTAGCGACAACATTGTTCCTTGGTGGGTATAAAGCGCCTCCGGGACTTGGATTTACTGAAAGCTGGCTTGGTGGTTGGTTTACCGCGATCTGGTTCTTCTTGAAGGTGCTCACCTTCTTCTTCATATTTGTGTGGCTACGCGGCACCTTGCCACGTTTGCGATACGACCAGTTCATGCAGTTTGGATGGAAAGTTTTGATTCCAGTTTCGATCTTGTGGATCTTGGTCGTTGCAACACTTCGCGTTCTTTCCTTACAGAATGCGCCGAAGGCGATTGTGATTGCATTTGCTAGCACCATCGTTTTCATCATAATGGCGGTAAATGTCGGATTTGAAAATGCAAAAAAGAAGAAAGATCAAGCAATTGTCGATGGCGATAACAAAGCGGCTCCAAAGTTTGCAGTTCCTTCATTGCCGATGGAAGTTTCAACTATCAATGTTTCACAGAAGGTAGGAGACAGCCGTGAGTGAAAACCTAGAGCCGTTAAAGGCAAAAGAGCTTGGCATCAATGATGTTGAATTTTATGAAGTAGAGCAGACTCCTGCCGTTGGCTTCCTTGGGAGCATGAAGGGATTTTGGGTTACTTTTTCAACTATTTTTAAGAAGCCTTTGACCGTTGAATACCCAGAAGTAAAAGCACCGACAGAAGAGCGTTTTCATGGGCGTCATCAACTCAATCGCCACCCTGATGGTCTAGAAAAATGTATTGGTTGCGAGCTATGTGCATGGGCATGTCCGGCAGATGCGATTTATGTTGAAGGTGAAACAAACACTGAAGAAAATCGCATGTCACCAGGAGAGCGATACGGCAAGGTTTATCAAATAAATTATTTGCGTTGTGTTTTCTGTGGACTGTGTATCGAAGCATGTCCAACTCGTGCGCTCACAATGACAAACGAATACGAACTTGCAGATGACACTCGCGCCAAGTTGATCTTTGAAAAGCAAGACTTGCTAGCTCCATTGCGTCAAGGAATGTTGATGCCGCCGCATCCAATGTATCCAGATATGACTGATACCAACTATTACAACGGTGACGTGAAACAAGCTCATCCTTCGCAGGAGGGCAAATAAGTGTTGCAGTTAGCCCTTCAGGTCGGACAGACCGCTAAACCAGAAGCTGTGATGTTTTGGATTCTCGGGCCGCTTGCTGTCTTTGCAGCACTTGCAATGTTGTTGGTAAAGAAAGCAGTGCACTCTGCAATCCTGATGGCTTTTGTGATGGTGATTTTGGCGGTTTTCTATATCGCACAAGATGCGGCGTTCTTAGGAATTGTCCAGGTTGTTGTTTATACCGGTGCAGTCATGATGCTTTTCTTGTTTATTTTGATGCTGGTTGGTGTTGATTCATCTGATTCTTTAACCGAAACCATTCGTGGACTTCGCCCAATTGCTATCACTGCAGCCGTTGGGTTTGGTGGCTTAATGGTTTCATTATTAGGACATGCAACGCTTGGTCGCAACGCAGCAGGTTTAGCTCAAGCAAATGCCGATGGAAATGTTCAAGGATTAGCAAAGCTTTTGTTTAGTACGTATGTATGGCCATTCGAAGTTGTTTCTGCACTACTTATTACTGCAGCACTTGGTGCAATGGTCTTGGCTCATAGCCACAACACAATTGTTCGTCCTACTCAACGTCAGCTTTCAATCAATCGATTCCGTGGTGAATCTCTGGGAACAGCAGCGGGACTTCCGGGCCCTGGTGTTTATGCCCGCCATAATGCGGTTGATGTTCCGGCGTTACTTCCAGATGGAACTCCTGCCTTGGCTTCAGTAAATGCCAGCCTAGAAGCGCGTGGAGACATGTTGGATTACAAGAAGTTTGACCTCAGTGAAATCAACACCAAGGTTGAGGAGGAGAAGTAATGGACGCCTCCAATTACCTATACATATCTGCGTTGCTCTTTACGATCGGTGCAGTTGGTGTTGTTGTTCGCCGTAACGCAATCGTAGTTTTCATGTGTATCGAATTAATGTTGAATGCCGCAAACCTTTCATTCGTAACATTTTCTCGAATTAATGGCGATCTCAATGGCCAGGTGATGGCTTTCTTTACGATGGTCGTTGCAGCTTGCGAAGTTGTAGTTGGACTAGCAATTATTGTGACAATTTATCGGTCACGTCGTTCAGCATCTGTTGATGATGCTAGTTTGTTGAAGCGATAACGATGAGTACTTCAAGCAGCCTTGTTTATCTGATTGCTCTGCCATTAGCAGGAGCAGCATTACTTCTACTTGGTGGACGTCGCACAGATAAGTGGGGCCATCTATTAGCAACAGCGCTCTCAGCTTCATCCTTTGGAGTCGGCCTGTATCAACTGTCGCAGATGCTTGGACGCCCCACAGAGGCTCGCCCGGTATCTCAGAAGTTGTTTGAGTGGATTCATGTTGGTAATTTCAATGTCGATGCGGGACTTTTGCTCGATCAACTCTCAATCTGTTTCGTTTTGCTGATTACCGGCGTTGGAACCTTGATTCACATTTATTCAATTTCTTATATGTCACATGATCATGATCGTCGTCGGTTCTTTGCTTACTTAAACTTATTTATTGCAGCCATGTTGCTTTTGGTTTTGGGCGATAGTTACCTAAATCTTTATGTTGGTTGGGAAGGCGTTGGCCTTGCTTCTTACTTGTTGATTGGTTTCTGGAATCAAAAGCCTGCTTATGCCACAGCATCTAAAAAGGCATTTGTTATGAACCGCGTTGGTGATATGGGATTGTCTTTTGCGATCATGATCGCTTTTGCAACCATGGGTACAGTTTCTTTTTCAGGTGTTGCAGAACATGCCCATCACGCATCAGAGGCTGCATTAACTGGCATGGGAATTATGTTGTTAGTGGCAGCGGCTGGTAAATCAGCACAATTCCCCTTGCAGGCATGGCTGGGCGATGCGATGGCGGGTCCGACTCCGGTATCAGCGTTGATCCACGCCGCAACAATGGTTACCGCCGGCGTCTACTTGATTACACGTTCTAATTTTGTTTTTGATGCAGCTCCAACAGCCCAGCTATTGGTTGTAATCGTAGGTGCGATCACGCTGATGTTTGGTGCACTTATTGGTACTGCTAAAGATGACATTAAAAAGGCGCTTGCTGCTTCAACTATGTCTCAAATCGGATACATGATTCTTGCCGCTGGCTTAGGCCCAGTTGGTTATGCAATTGCAATCATGCACTTGCTGACACACGGTTTCTTTAAGGCCGGAATGTTTTTGGGTGCGGGTTCAGTAATGCACGGAATGAATGATGAAGTGAATATGCGCAAGTACGGCGCACTTCGCAAATTCATGCCAATTACATTTGTCACTTTTGGCCTTGGATACCTAGCAATTCTCGGCGTTCCACCCTTTGCAGGTTTCTATTCCAAGGACATGATTATTGAAACCGCTTTTAATGCCGGGGGAGTAAAGGGAATTATCCTTGGTTGTGTAACTTTGCTTGGTGCTGGCATTACAGCGTTCTATATGACTCGGGTAATGATTCTTACTTTTACCGGAACAAAGCGTTGGGATGATGACGCACATCCACATGAATCTCCATGGTTGATGTGGTTGCCGATGGCGGTTCTTGCAATTGGATCGGTCGCATCTGGATTCTTGCTTTCCCGTGGTGATGCACTAGTTAACTGGTTGCATCCATTATTTGCTCATCATGGTGAGCACGAAGAGCTATTGAAGCCAATAGTTGTTTCAGGACTTGCACTAACTATGGTTGCAATTGGTGTTGCAATCGCCTTTGCTAAGTACTCACGCCAGGAAGTTGCAAATGTTGCTCCTGAAAAAGTTTCCATCTTTACAAAGATTGCTCGTCAGGATTTGATGCAGGATCGATTCAACGAAGCCGTCTTTATGCGTCCCGGCCAAGTGCTAACAACTACATTAGTTGCAGCTGATGAAGCTGTAGTCGATGGAGCGGTTCGAGGTATCGGACAGGTCGCGATGGGTTCTGGCTCTGCTCTACGAGGAGTTCAAACTGGTTTTGTTCGTAGCTATGCGGCACTGATTTTGATTGGTGCAGTTGCGCTAATCGCAGCGATTTGGGTGGTGGTTCAGTAATGAAGTGGTTAACACTCTTGATGCTCCTGCCATTAGCTGGTGCTGCGATTATTTCTGCTTTACCAAAGACAAATGAAAAAGCAGCAAAGCAAGCAGCTCTTGGAACAACGCTTATTGTTATGGCAGCAACCATCGCGATGGCAGTTGGCTTTCAACGTGACAATGTTGACCTGCAATTTGTCGAAAAATACTCATGGATTCCAAGCTTCGGAATTAATTACGCATTAGGCGTTGACGCAATCGCACTAGTTCTAATTTTGATGTCAACAATTTTGGCACCTGTTGTGGTGCTTGCGGGTTGGAATGAAGCACATGGCGGCCGTTGGAGTGTTAAAACTTTCTACGTTCTGATCCTTGTTCTTGAGACAATGATGATCGGTGTATTTGCGGCTACAGATGTTTTCTTGTTCTATGTAATCTTCGAAGCCATGTTGATCCCGGTGTACTTCCTTATTGGTGGTTATGGAACGGGTGCGCGTTCAGCCGCTGCGGTTAAGTTCTTGATCTACAGCCTTGTTGGTGGATTATTAATGCTCGCATCAATCATCGCTTTATATGTGATGTCCGGTGCGCAAGGCGGTCATACATTCGATATTAATCAGCTATCTAAGTTGACCATGAGTTCGACAACACAAAACTTATTGTTCTTAGGATTCTTTATTGCCTTCGCAATCAAAGCGCCGGTCTGGCCATTCCATACTTGGCTTCCAGATGCTGCGCAATCTGCAACTCCTGGTACTTCAGTATTACTACTTGGAGTTCTAGATAAGGTCGGCACCTTCGGAATGATCCGTTATTGCCTGACATTGTTCCCTGAAGCGAGTAAGACCTTCACTCCATTGATTTTGGTGCTTGCGGTTATTTCAATAATTTATGGTGCATTCCTTGCAATCGGTGCAAAAGATATTAAGCGTTTGATCGCATACACATCGATCTCTCACTTTGGCTTCATAACAATGGGAATCTTTGCAATGACAAGCCAAGGCCATAGTGGCGCTATTTTGTACATGTTTAACCATGGTTTCTCAACAGCAGCGTTGTTCTTAGTTGCCGGCTGGATGATTTCCCGCCGTGGGTCGTCAACGATTGCTGATTTCGGTGGCTTACAACGCGTGACTCCAGTGATGGCATGGACATTCTTTTTAGCAGGAATGTCGTCACTTGCCCTTCCAGGTCTATCTAGCTTTGTGAGTGAATTCCTAGTTCTAGTTGGAACATTTACTCGTTATCCGGTGCATGCAATCATCGCAACATTCGGAATTGTTTTGGCTGCTTTGTATATCTTGATCCCGGTGCAAAAAGCATTGCATGGTCCAACAACACCAGGTAACGAAAATCTTAAGGATCTTAACCTTCGCGAAAAGTTAGCAATTGCGCCAGTTGTTGCAATCATTGTGGTGTTGGGTTTCTATCCAGCACCGCTCTTGAAGGTAATCAACCCAGCCGCATCACACGTCATTTCGCAAATGGGATTTACTGATCCCGCACCAACTATTGGGGGCAAGTAATGACGTTTACAGCGCCAGTTCTTTCATATTCATTACTATCACCGATGCTAATCCTGCTTGGTGGCGCATTAATAGGTGTCTTGGTTGAAGCATTTGTATCAAAGGCGTTCCGTCCAGCGGTTCAATTGACTCTGACTCTTGGTTCATTACTGCTTTCATTGATGCAAGTATGGCGAATTCGTGGACAGCAATCCTTAACATCAGCAATGAGTTCAGTCGTAATCGATGGACCAGCGGTATTGCTACAAGCATCAATTTTAATAATTGCGATAATTTCAGTATTTTTGATTTCCGATACCGAACACTTTGCGGCCCTTCCTGGAGCATTGCCAGGATCTGAAGAAGAGCGCGTGGCGCTGCAATCTGGTAATCAAATAACTGAGGTATACCCGCTTACATTATTTGCTGTAGCCGGAATGCTCTTGTTCCCAGTTTCTAATGATTTGATAACTTTGTTTGTCGCTCTGGAAATGCTTTCTTTGCCTTTGTATCTGATGGCTGGACTCTCACGTCGCCGTCGATTGGCATCACAAGAAGCTGCCCTTAAGTACTTCTTATTAGGTGCGTTCTCGTCAGCATTCTTCTTATTTGGCGCTGCTTATCTATATGGATTCTCTGCCTCAGTTAACTTCCCTGGAATCCGACAAGCAATTGTTGGTGGTGGCGGAAATGATGTTCTACTTCTAATTGGTATTGCATTTTTGTCTATTGGTTTGCTCTTCAAGGTTGGCGCAGTTCCATTCCATGCATGGTCACCTGATGTGTATCAAGGTGCACCAACAGCTGTTACAGCTTTTATGGCCGCAGCAACAAAGGTTGCAGCATTCGGTGCAATGCTTCGCATTTACTACACAGTTTTTGCTAACGCACAGTGGTCATGGACACCAGTCTTGTCAGGTATTGCAATCGTGACCATGCTTTT
>JBAXPH010000002.1:0-46611 GCA_037132355.1 Actinomycetes bacterium | reverse complement strand
TGAGTTGGATCAAATGCTTCGATCTCAATCTCATGTCCTTCATTAGCTTGCTTCAGTGATAGCGAAATACGACGACGCTCTAGGTCGATGTCGATGATCTTTACGAAAAGCTCATCATCAACGGCAACAACCTGCTCTGGAATTTCAACGTGGCGTTCTGCCAACTCTGAAATGTGAACTAGGCCTTCAATACCTTCGTGAACACGAATGAATGCTCCGAATGGAACTAGCTTTGTCACAACACCTGGAACAACCTGATTGATTGTGTGGGTGCGAGCAAATGCCTGCCATGGATCTTCTTGTGTTGCCTTCAAAGATAATGAAACGCGCTCACGCTCGAAATCAACTTCGAGAACCTCAACAGTTACTTCGTCGCCAACTTCAACAACTTCACCTGGGTGATCGATGTGCTTCCATGAAAGCTCTGAAACGTGAACCAAACCATCTACGCCACCAAGGTCAACGAATGCACCAAAGTTAACGATAGATGAAACAACACCTGTGCGAACCTGGCCCTTTTGAAGCTGGTTGAGGAATGTTGTACGTGATTCTGATTGTGTCTGCTCTAGGAATGCACGACGTGAAAGAACAACGTTGTTGCGATTCTTATCTAGTTCGATGATGCGTGCTTCAACCTGCTTGCCAATGTATGGAGTCAGATCGCGAACGCGACGCATTTCAACAAGTGATGCTGGTAGGAAGCCACGTAGACCGATGTCCACGATAAGTCCGCCCTTAACAACTTCAATAACTGTTCCGACGACAACTTCGTCGCGCTCTTTCTTACCTTCGATATCTCCCCATGCGCGTTCGTACTGTGCGCGCTTCTTGGAAAGAATTAGGCGACCCTCTTTGTCTTCTTTCTGAAGAACGAGAGCTTCAATAATCTCACCGACTTTAACGATTGAGTTTGGATCTGCATCGTGGCGAATTGAAAGTTCGCGAGCTGGAATAACTCCTTCAGTCTTGTATCCGATATCAACAAGTACTTCTTCGCGTCCAACTTGAACAACAGCGCCTGAAACTAGGTCGCCATCATTGAAATTTCTGATTGTGCCTTCGATTGCTGCTAAAAAATCTTCAGCTGATCCGATGTCATTTACTGCAATTTGTGGTGTAGACAATTGTGCTCCGTAGGGATAGAAAGTAGTAGTTCCCGCTTTCGCGGCTGAAGGGCAAGGGTACGGTTTGCACGCTCACAAGGGCAAATCCGCATGGATTTTTGAGCGTGATCGCTAGACTTCCAACCGTTATGAAGAGATATAAAGAGTTAATGGCTATGCCACACGTTCTAATTCTGGCAATTAGCGCATTTCCCGCTCGTTTGGCCTACGGAATGATCGGCCTAGGAATCTTCTTTAAAGTTCAACAAAGCACGAGCTCCGTTGCCCTCGCAGGATTAGCAATGGGATGTTCTGGAATTGCAGGATCGCTGACAGCAGGAATTCGAGGCTCTGTTATTGATCGTTGGGGACAGAAATGGCCTATCCGAATACTTGTTCCTTCTTACGCCTCCGCAATTTTGCTTTTCAACACTATGCACACAAAAGAATCTTTAATCGTTGCATCATTTATTTTAGGAGCAACCGCTCCTCCAATTAATTTGTCCGTACGCCCATTATGGAAAGATATTGTTCCAGAAGATTATTTGCGCACTGCTTACGCACTTGATTCTTCAATGATGACCACTGCCTCAGTAATCGGCCCAGTAATTATTACAGCGCTATCGCTTTCTTCTCATCCAGCATTAGGACTTGCTGCGACTTCAGCCTTGATGCTTATTGGTGGAACCGCATTGGCTTTCACAAAGGTTTCCAGGGATTGGATTCCTGAAAAGAAAGCAAAAGGTCAACAAAAGTTGTGGCGCGATCGAGCGATTCAATTACTGATGTTCGAAGGGTGCTTTATTGGATTTGGTTGGGGCGTATTCGACATTGCTGTTCCAGCATTTGCAACACAGGAAAAAGTTGCTTATCGAGTTGCATGGATATTTGCAGCATTTGGAATTGCAAATGTAATTGGTGGGTTATTAGGTGGTCTCGTTTCCAAAAAGCTTCCTCCTCTTTCTGCGTTGTTACGAGCATATTTATTGTGGGTGCTAGTAAGCGCGCCAATCGTTCTTACCAATCCTGATTGGACGATGGCACTAGTTGGTGTATTTATCGGTTTTGTTGGTGGCGCTGTTCAAGTCTTCTACTTTGAAGTCCTAGAAGCTGTGCGCCCACAAGGATCACAAGCATCTTCACTAGCTTGGATCTGGAGCGTCGAAGGTTCCTTTATGGCAGCTGGTGCTGCAGTTGGTGGATATGTTTGTGAGCATTATTCACCGCGCATAGGTTTAGGACTTACGCCCGTTATGTTATTTATTGGTCTAATTATCTTCACAGTTGGCAAAGGCCGACTTGCTGCCGCAAATGATGTCCCAACTGTTGAAGAAGACTTACGAGCAATAAAAGATATTTCTAATGACGTTAAATAATTAGTGCGCGGCCTCGTGCCACGTAAGACCCAACCCAGCATTGACATCTAAAGGTGCTTTAAGCGGATAGGCCGCGCCCATCTCTCGCTTTACTAATTCGATGATCTTTGCTTCCTCGCCTGCAACTACTTCCAGTATTAATTCATCGTGGATCTGCAATAACAAACGAGACTTTAGCTTTTCCTTTTCGATCGCGACTTGAACATTGAGCATCGCCATTTTTATGATGTCCGCAGCCGATCCTTGGATTGGAGCATTCAATGCCATACGTTCAGCGACTTCGCGACGTTGTCGATTGTCATGCATTAAATCAGGCAGATATCTACGTCGTCCCATAATTGTTTCGGTGTATCCAACTTTACGAGCTTGCTCCACTACGTCTTGCAAGTAGTCACGGATTCCTCCGAAACGTTCAAAATAAGTATCCATTAATTGCTGAGCCGCTGGTGGTGAAATGTCTAACTGGGCTGCTAAGCCGTATGAAGAAAGTCCATATGCAAGTCCATACGACATCGCTTTCATCTGACGGCGCATTTCGGGATCTACGTCAGATTGTTTAACGCCAAACACAAGTCCGGCAACTGTTGCATGTAGGTCTTCACCTGATGCGAATGCGGCCAATAATTTTTCATCATGCGACAAGTGGGCCATGATGCGCATTTCGATCTGGCTGTAATCGGCGGTTAGCAGTGAAACATAACCCTTACCCACTGTGAAACAATCGCGAATTTTTCGCCCCTCTTCGGTTCGCACCGGAATGTTTTGTAAGTTGGGTCCTGTTGATGACAAGCGACCTGTCGCAGCAACAGTCTGCTGAAAATGTGTATGGATGCGACCATCTTTTGCAATTTCAGCGATCAAGCCTTCAACTGTTGTCCCAAGCTTTTTCGTTTCACGAATTCGAAGTAAAGAGGTAAGAACTGGGTGTCCGCTCTTTTGATGCAACCAATCAAGACTTTCCGCATCGGTTGTATAGCCCGTTTTAATCTTTTTTGTTTTGGGCAAGCCAAGCTCATCAAATAAAACAACTTGCAACTGTTTAGGAGATGCCACATTGAACTCGTGCCCAACCGCATCGTGGGCTGACTTAGTTTCACGGCTTACTTCCCCTTCAAAGAACGCTGCTAGTTCAGTTAAGCCCTTTTTATTGACCGCAATTCCTATGGATTCCATACGGGCCAATAGATCAGCAACTGGCATCTCCATCGTGGTGAAAAGTTCCCACAGGCTTCGCTCTTTTAACTCACGCGTTAATGAATCGCGCAAAGTAAACATGGCGCGCGCAGATGTCAGTAACTCTTGTTCCTGTGTCGAAACATTAATGGCAGAGCCATCTCCCCAACGCTCTTGAATATCTTTAAGCTCCTGGCTGCGCACCCCTGGATTAACCAGGTACGCAGCTAACGAGGTATCAAAACTAATCCCAGTTAAACCATTTGTTCGGGCTAATGACTTTGCATCATGGGCAATCTTTGGAACATTTTTGTCGGTAGCCCAATCCCCCATTGTTGATGAATGAACTAAGAAAACATCCTCTGCCGAAAGTGCGATGGCATATCTGTGTAACTTCTCGTCTACTAACTGAAATGAAATAGCAATATCTCCGGAATGGCGCGCAATCTTTGCTGATACCTCTTCAGGTGTTAGGACACCTTCAGCAATCTCAGTTGCAAATAATTCGAACTCAGGTTCAATAACCTTTGTGCTTCCTTTTAACAAAATTGGTTTCATGCGATCTTTGAGAGTCTTGAACTCTAACTTCTCAAAAAGTGGATTGGTCTTGCTCTCATCGACACCGCTCCAAGCCAAAGAATCGATACTCAAATCCAAGGGAACATTCGCAACTAACTGAGTTAACTCACGATTTCGAATCACATCATTAACTGAATCGCGAAGCGACTGACCTACCTTGCCACCTAAGGTATCTATGTTGGCGATCAATTCGTGAAGTGAACCGAACTCCACAATCCATTTGGCTGCAGTTTTTTCACCAACTCCAGGAACAGAAGGCAGATTGTCGCTGGGGTCTCCACGAAGTGCAGCAAAATCTGGATACTGCTCCGGACTCATTCCGTATTTTTCCTGTACTGCATCGGGAGTCATTCGAGTCAAGTCACTGACTCCACGCTTTGGATACAAAACCGTAGTCTTTTCGTTTACCAATTGAAATGAATCACGGTCTCCGGTACAGATGAAAACTTCAGCACCTTCTCGCTCTGCCTGCTTAGATATGGTTGCAATGATGTCATCTGCTTCAAAGCCTTCAACCTCAAATGTTGTAATGCCAAATGCGGTTACTAACTCGTGTAGGTACGACATCTGGGATCTAAATTCATCTGGAGTCTTTGCACGGTTCGCCTTGTACTCAGGAAAAATCTCAGATCTAAAGGTCTTACGCGATACGTCAAATGCCACCGCTACATGCGTTGGCTTTTCCGATGTCAGTAAAGACAAGAGCATCGTCGCAAAGCCATAAATAGCGTTGGTGTGCTGGCCTTGCGCAGTTGTGAAGTTCTCAGCCGGTAGTGCGAAAAATGCACGATATGCCATGGAATGCCCATCGATCAGTAACAGGCGTTTGGTCATGGATGCATCGTAGAGTGCGAGTTAGACTGTACGCATGACAGAACCGGATTATCTTTCAATTATTCGTGAACGCGGAAGCGGCGCCCTAGATAAGAAGATGGGCATTGAAATCACGGAAGCTTCACTGACCCGACTCGTTGGAACAATGCCGGTTGAAGGCAACACGCAACCCATGGGAATTCTGCATGGCGGTGCAAGTGTGGTTTTAGCAGAGAGCCTCGGTTCTATCGGAACTCAATTAAACGCTGGCGCTAATCGTGCAATTGTTGGAATTGATATCAACGCTACACATCACAAAGCAACGGCAAAGGGAATAGTCACTGGCGTTGCGACCGCTGTTTCGATTGGAAAGACGTTGTGTTGCTGGGATATTGTCATTACAAATGAAGACGGACAGCGCACCTGCACTGCCCGTATCACCTGCATGATTTTAGCGGAAAGAGCTTAGTGAGCACCTGTTCCAAGGTATGCCGCACGTACGGCTGGATCATTAAGAAGATCTGAAGCCTTAGCTTCCTTCACAACATTTCCTACTTCAAGAACATATGCACGGTGTGCGCGTTGTAGCGCTTGCTGTGCATTTTGTTCGACCAGAAGAATTGTCACGCCAGTCTTATTGATCTCAGTAATGATGTTGAAAATATTTTGAATCATCAACGGAGCAAGGCCCATTGAAGGCTCATCAAGTAGCAATACCTTTGGACGTGACATAAGTGCACGACCAATTGCAAGCATCTGCTGCTCTCCACCTGACAAAGTTCCGCCAGCTTGGAATGCGCGTTCCTTAAGACGTGGGAACAGGTGATACACCTTTTCTAAATCTTCAGCCATTTCCTTTTTACGATCTTTGCGGTTGTACTTACCCATTTCTAGGTTTTCCAAAACACTCATACCAACAAAGATTCCGCGACCTTCTGGGGCTTGTGACAAACCAAGATCAGCGCGCTTGTGAGCAGGCAGCTTTGAAATGTCTTCACCATTAAACAAGATCTGTCCGCTTGATACTGGACGTAACCCAGAAATAGTTTTTAGCATCGTTGTCTTACCCGCGCCGTTGGCACCAATAAGCGTCACGATTTCGCCTTCATTAACTACAACTGAAACACCTTTAATTGCTTCAATCTTGCCGTAGTGAACATGTAGATCCTTAATTTCAAGACGCATCTGCAGGAGCTCCTAAATACGCTTCGATTACGCGTGGATCGTTTTGAACTTCCTTAGTTGTGCCGTCTGCAATCTTTGTACCAAAATCTAGTACCGCTACTCGATCAGAGATTCCCATGATCAATGACATGTCATGCTCGATCAATAACACTGTGTATCCAGCATCGCGAATCTTCTTAATCGTTTCACCAAGGGCAACCTTTTCAGCAGGGTTGAAGCCTGCTGCCGGCTCATCTAGTAGAAGAAGTTTTGGATCAGTCGCAAGTGCACGAGCAATTTCAAGTCGGCGTTGATCTCCGTATGGAAGATTCTTTCCTAATTGACCAGCACGCTTTTTAATTCCCATGAACTCAAGAAGCTCAAGTGCTTTTTCTAGCGCAGCTTTTTCTTCACGACGAGATTGGCGAGTTCCGAATATTGAACCAACGACACCCGTCTTTGAGTGCACATCCGCGCCAGTTACAACATTTTCTAACGCTGTTGACTCACCGAACAAGCGAATATTTTGGAAGGTACGCGCAATTCCAAGTTTTGTGATTTGGAAACGCTTCTTGCCAACAATAGAAGATCCCTGGAATACAACATCACCTGAAGTTGGCTTGTATACGCCCGTGATCACATTGAAGATTGTTGTCTTGCCAGCACCGTTTGGTCCGATGAGCGCAAGAATTTCGCCCTTCTTCACAACAAGGTTCACTTCATTAAGGGCTGTGACGCCACCAAATTTCATGGTGATGTTTTGGAGTTCTAGAACATTTTCGCTCATTACTTGATCTCCCCCTCGCCCGACTCTTCGACTGTATGCCAGTCAGGATCAAAGTGTTCACGCTTCTTCTTCGGCAAAATTCCATCTGGACGCAGATTCATCATTAGAACCAACGCCATTCCGAATACCAAGATACGTGGTTGGCTTAAGAAACGAATACGTTCTGGAATAAAGGCCAAGAGCACCGCTCCTAGGATTACTCCCCATAGGTTTCCGATTCCACCGAAAACAACGCAGGCAAGGATCAGAATCGATACGTTCAAGTTAAATTGATCAGGAACAATTGACAAGATTTGTGATGCGTAAACAACTCCACCGACTCCAGCAACTGCAGCTCCTAATACGAAGGCCCACACTTTGTAACGACGTGTGTTGATTCCCATTAACTGCGCTACGTCATCATCTTGGCGGATTGCATCCCATGCACGACCTGGGCGGCGAGCTGCCATACGGCGAACCATCCAGATGATGAGCAAAGTAAATGTAAGTAAGAGCCAGTAATAAGGCTTTGGATCAAGAATTGTGAACTTTGCCTTGAAGATATCGGGCGGAGTTGGAATGCCCGCGATTCCGCGTGAGCCACCAATCGCATCAGTGTTAACTGCAAAGATTCGAACAATTTCTCCGAAACCTAAAGTCACAATTGCTAGATAGTCACCGCGAAGACGCAGTGTTGGCGTACCGAGCAAAACTCCCGAGAGCATCGCAAGAGCTACACCAATCGGCAGAATCTCCCAGAAGTTCAGTGAAGTCTTCGTTCCTAGAATCGCCATTGTGTAAGCACCGATTGCAAAGAATGCGACGTAACCAAGATCAAGCAAGCCAGATTTACCAACAACAATATTGAGACCGATCGCCATCATGACGTACATACCCACTGGGTAGAACATCACTGACTGGAAATCAGATCCAGGAGTATTGATAAGTGGGTTATTTAAGAAAGGAACTGCATAACAAAGCGCAATGAACAACACAGACAATGCGACTCTGCGCCACTTTGGTGACTTATCCCAATATTCCGCACACTTATCTCGCAGATTGAGTCTTGATTTGATGTCAGCCATTAGACCCTCGCCTGCTGGATTGATTCTCCGAATAAGCCGGTCGGCTTAATCAGCAGAACTAAGACCAAAATTACGAATGAAATAACCGCTTTCCAGGCTGTGCCGAACACAGCACTAGACCATGTTTCCATTACGCCTAGTGCGAAGCCACCAAATAGCGCTCCCTTAAGGTTTCCGATTCCACCAAGGACCGCTGCGGTAAATGCGCTAATTCCCAAGAAGAACCCGACCTTGAACGAAGTATTTTCGTAGACCAAAATGTAGAAAAATGCTGCAGCTCCAGCCATTAGGCCACCTGCAAAAAATGTCACGGTGATAACGCGATTGATATTTACACCCATCAATGTTGCAGTGTTTTCATCCATCGAAACGGCGCGAATTCCTTTTCCTAAGCGAGTTTTGCTAATAAAACGCTCGAGCACAAACATCATGATTCCTGCAGCGACGATAACAATTACCTTGTCATTACGAACGTCGGCTCCTGCGTAGCTAAACAAGAATGTCTTATCCATGATGCGAGGAAATTCACGAGGTAATGAATGAGTAATAATTCTAAAAAATTCAACTAATGAAATTGAAACACCAATTGCAGAAATTAAAGTTGCTAATTTGGTTGCGCCACGTTGACGAAGTCGACGGTAAGCAACAATTTCTACAAGGACAGCGGTAATAGCTGAAGCTAACATCGCTGCAATTAAGCACACGAGAAGAGTAATTATCATCTTCACACCGGTACGAGGGTCATCCTCTACCTTCACGCCCATAATCCCTGAAGCAGCTACTAACGCTGCAAAGGTTCCGATCATGAACACTTCAGAGTGAGCAAAGTTAATGAGGCGAAGCACGCCATAAACCATTGTGTAGCCCAAGGAAATAAGCGCATAAATCGCGCCAAGGGCTAAGCCATCAAAAGTTAACCCCCAGAAGGCATCGTGCAGTAATGCAAAATCCATTTTTCACCTTAACTTTAAAGGGTCAGAGTGGGCGGGTTTCCCCACCCACTCTGACCGTACTTACAAGTTTCGCCGAAGCGAATTATGCCTTAACTGCTCCAAGAAGAACGAGCTTTCCGTTCTTAACAATGAAGCCGTTCACATCTGCGCCAGATACTTCTCCGTCAGCATCAAACTTAAGTGTCTTTGAAAGACCCTTTGATGACTTAGTTGAGACGTACTTGTTGATTGATGCGCGATCTGTGTTTCCAGCCTTGATTGCTTCTAGGAAGAAGTTAGCTGCATCGTATGACTCTGTTGTGTAAACACCAGGAACCATACCCATCTTTGTCATCTCTGCAGCAAGCTTTGGAGATGCTGTTTCGAATGGGATAGCTGGAGCTGTTAGAAGAGCTCCTTCTGCAGACTTACGAGCTAGCTTGATGAACTGGTTGTCAAGAGTACCGTCGCCTGATGCGAAGACAATCTTTGAACCTGAGTCACGTAGCTGCTTAACAAATACTGCTGCATCTGAGAAGTAACCTGAGTAAACAACAGCGTTAGCCTTTGACTTCTTGATCTTTGCAATTGTTGCAGAGAAATCAGTTGTTCCCTTTGGTGCTACATCCTTACCAGCAACGCGGCCAGCAAGTGTGATGTCTACAGTCTTCTGAAGACCAACTGCGTAGTCTGATGCATCGTTGACTAGGAACACTGCTGCGTTCTTAACCTTTGATGTTACAAGACGTGCTAGAGCTGGACCCTGGTAATCATCTGTCAACACTGCGCGGTGGAAAATTGTCTTTCCGAAAGTTGGAAGTGTTGGGTTTGTTGCTGATGGTGTGATGATTGGTAGACCTGCTGATAGGTACACAGGTAGTGAAACCTTTGATGCTCCTGAGTAAGCAGGACCAACTAGTGCAACTACGCACTCTTCAGCTGCAACCTTAGGTGCGATTGGACCAGCAACTGCTGGATCTCCCTGGTCATCTACTTCGTAAACAACTGGGTCAACGTTTGCTGACTTGTTAGCAGCAAGGAACTTGCTAAGTGCAAACTTCACACCGTTAAGTTCGTTGATACCTAGTGCTGCTTCAGATCCTGTTAGTGGACCTTGGTATGCAATCTTTAGCTTGCCTGAGCAAGCAGCTGATGCTGACGGAGCAAATGCAACGAATGATGATGTTGCGATAGCTACAGCAGCTACAACCGCGAGAACGCGATTCTTCTTCATATGTAGTGCCTTTCCTGTTCTTGTGTCCCGGGACAGGGAGGCTGAAAGAGTAATGGAGTAGGTAAGGGTTAGACAAGGCAGATTCCCGCGTGAAATGTTTCGGTTTCGTTATAAATGGGATTTAAGTATCAATGACTGAGACGGATCCCCAGGGCAAATTTCTGAGTTATTTGTCGGGTACGGCGTTGGGATTTATGACCGCCTCGGCCACAGCTTTCATCGAAAGCCGTCGATCCATGGCAGCTCTTTGAATCCATGAGAACGCTTCTGGCTCTGACAGATTCAGTGCCTTCATCAAGATTCCCTTAGCGCGATCAATTATTTTCCGAGTTTCAAGGCGATCATGAAGATCTGCAACTTCATCAGCTAAAGATCTCATTTGCAGATGCCTACTGATTGCAATTTCAATAGCTGGCATTAAGTCGCCAATTGTAAAAGGCTTCACAACATATGCCATTACTCCGGCATCACGTGCGCGATCAACTAACTCTTTTTGAGAAAAAGCGGTCAACATCAAAACTGGTGCGATCTCAATAATTTTTTCGGCCGCAGTTATTCCATCAAGGATCGGCATCTTCACATCCAGAATTGCAAGATCTGGTCTGTGCTCTATTGCTAGATCTATCGCTTCTTGGCCATTTGTTGCCTCTGCTACAACTTCATATCCAGCACCTTGCAACATTTCAACCAGGTCCATGCGAATTAATGCTTCATCTTCAGCGACAAGGATTCGAACACTCATGGTTACATGATCCCTTCAGAAGCCTTATTCATTTATCTAGAATAAGAATTTAGTGTGCCCCGAGTCGGACTTGAACCGACACTGTGCAGTGTTTGAGACTGCCCTCTCTACCGTTGGAGTACCGAGGCTTTGTGTGGGCAATCTTAGCGGTAAGCAGCAACCACTCCACCAACAGCATCTCCTACGCGGTGAACGCGCATTGCATTGGTTGAGCCTGGAATTCCTGGAGGTGAGCCAGCAACAATTACTACATTTTCGCCAACTTTGGCGCGAGCTGATTCGATAAGAAGAGTATCTGCCTGCTTCACCATTTCATCGGTGTGCTTAACCATAGGTGTTACTTCTGGTTCGACTCCCCATGACAATGCAAGGCGGTTGTACGTTCCAACATCTGGAGTAAAAGCAAGGATTGGAATTGGTGAGCGCAAACGAGCCATTCGGCGAGCAGAATCACCTGATTGAGTAAAAGTAACTAAGTATTTAGCACCAACAATTGAGCCAACTTCAGCGGCGGCGCGAGTAATTGCGCCACCCTTTGTTTTTGGCGTTGTACGCAAGGGGCGAATCATTTCGAATCCACCTTCTTCTGTGCGAGCAATGATGCGGGCCATGGTTGCAACAGCTTCAATTGCAAAAGCACCAACTGATGTCTCACCGGACAACATCAAAGCATCCGCACCATCTAATACGGCGTTTGCACAATCTGTTGCTTCTGCTCTAGTTGGTGATGAGTTATTGATCATTGAATCAAGCATCTGGGTTGCAACAATTACTGGTTTTGCTGCCTCACGAGCGAGTTCAATGCAATGCTTTTGAACTAGTGGGACTTCTTCAATTGGAAGTTCAACACCAAGATCTCCACGAGCAACCATGATGCCGTCAAAGGCGTTAACGATTTCTTGTAAGTTCTCAACAGCTTGTGGTTTTTCAATCTTTGCAATGACTGGAATACGGAATCCAACCTCGTCCATAATGGCATGCACATCATCAACATCTGCGGCGTTTCGAACAAATGACAACGCAATGAAATCTGCTCCGGCACGCAATCCCCAGCGCAAATCCTCTTTATCTTTTTCAGAAAGCGCTGGAACGGAAACAGCAACACCAGGAAGATTAATTCCTTTGTTGTTACTTACTGTTCCTGGCTGAATGACAATTGTTACAACGTCATGGCCTTTAACTTCGAGTACTTCAACAGTTACTTTTCCGTCGTCGATCAGGATGCGATCTCCTGGCTTGCAATCCCCTGGTAAACCTTTATACGTTGTTCCGACGCGATCCTTGGTGCCTTCAACTTCATCAATTGTGATCGTAAAAATATCGCCACGCTCTAACTCGTGTGGGCCGTTTGCAAAACGAGCAAGACGAATCTTTGGACCTTGAAGGTCGACCAGAATCGCAACAGGAACGCCTGCTTCTTTGGCCGCTGCGCGAACGCGATCTAGACGCATTTGGTGTTCTTCATATCCACCATGTGAAAGATTGAGTCGAGCCATATTCATGCCTGCCTCGATGAGCTCCTTAACTTTCTCAGGAGATTCAACCGCTGGACCCATCGTGCAAACAATTTTCGCTCTACGCATGTAGTTACCTTAAACCATCAACGGACGGTCAGTTGGCGCAATTGGCACAGGAAGTTGAGTACGTCCCGTGAGATATCTATCAACAGCAGCAGCCGTGCTTCGTCCTTCAGCAATTGCCCACACGATCAATGATTGACCGCGTCCCGCATCGCCGGCAACGAAGACGCCTTCTTCAGTTGATTGGAAATTCTTATCGCGCTTAATATTGCCGCGATCATCAAGTTGTACTTCTAATTGTGACAACAAAGGTGACTTTTCTGGGCCAGTAAATCCCATTGCCATAAAGACAAAGTCGCACTTAATTTCTTTTTCTGTTCCGGCAACTGGTGCGAACTTTCCATCTTTAAATTCGGTCTCAACAATCTTTATCGCACGAAGATTTCCATTTTCATCACCTAAGAACTCTTCGGTGCTGACTGCAAAGACGCGATTATCTTTTTCTTCATGTGCACTGGAGACGCGATAGATCATTGGATATGTTGGCCAAGGCTGTCCTGCTGGTCGCTCATCTGATGGACGAGGCATAATTTCCAACTGAGTAATGCTTGCAGCGCCCTGACGAATGGAAGTTCCTAAACAATCTGCACCAGTATCGCCACCGCCAAGGATCACAACATGCTTGCCAGAAACATTGATATCTGGATTTTCGATTTCACCAAGTGCCTGCTTGTTGCCCCATGGCAAAAACTCCATAGCTTGGTAAATGCCTTTGTATTCCCGACCTTTAATTGGAAGATCGCGCCATTGAGTTGCACCGACTGCCAGCACGACAGCGTCGTACTTCTTGCGCAGATCAGAACCGGTTAGCTCTACACCAACATCAACACCTGGGCGAAAACGTGTTCCCTCTTTTTCCATTTGTTCAAGGCGACGATCAAGAATGTGTTTTTCCATTTTGAATTCAGGAATTCCGTAGCGAAGCAATCCACCGATTTTGTCTGCGCGGTCATAGACAGCAACTGTGTGTCCAGCGCGTGTAAGTTGCTGGGCTGCTGCAAGTCCGGCTGGTCCTGATCCAATAACTGCAACGGTCTTGCCCGTTAAGCGATCAGGAGCCATTGGCTTCACATTGTTTGCATCAAATGCCTCTTCAATTGTACGTAACTCAATCTGCTTGATGGTTACCGCGTCACGATTGATCCCTACAACACATGCTGTCTCACATGGTGCCGGACATAAACGTCCAGTGAACTCTGGAAAGTTATTTGTGGCATGCAAGCGATCGATTGCTTCTTCTTTGTCGCCGCGCCAGATTAAGTCATTCCATTCGGGAATCAGATTGCCTAGTGGGCAACCGTTGTGACAGAAAGGAATACCGCAATCCATGCAACGACCAGCTTGCTTTTGTAGATGTTCAAAGCTTTGTGGCTCATACACTTCGCGCCAATCTTGGATGCGCACATCAACTGGTCGACGAGTCGGAGTTTCTCGCGGAGTTGTCATAAATCCCTTTGGATCAGCCATTAGCTGCTACCTCCATAACTAGTGCATCTGCTGGTAAGCCTTCGCGAACCGCTCGTTCCATTGCTGCAAGTACACGCGCATAGTCGCGAGGCATGATCAATGAAATTCTGCCAACGCTCTTCTGCCAATCCTTCAATAGTGCTGAAGCGATTTCAGAACCTGTTTCGGCAAAGTAAGAAGAAATATGGGCCTTGAGAATATCTTTTTGATCATCAGGTACTGCAAGAACATCGACCATATCTGGATTTACATGAGCAGCATCAAGATCTAGCACAAAAGCACGTCCACCTGACATACCTGCTGCAATGTTTCGTCCCGTACGACCCAGAACAATTACTGTTCCACCTGTCATGTACTCACAGCCGTGATCGCCAATTCCTTCAACGATTGCAAGTGCGCCTGAATTACGTACGCAGAAGCGTTCGCCAACTACACCGCGAATAAAAATGTCTCCAGCTGTCGCGCCGTAACCAATCACATTTCCAGCAATTACATTGTCTTCGGATTTAAATGATGCTCGCTCATCTGGACGCACGATTACTCGACCGCCAGATATTCCCTTACCGACATAGTCATTTGAATCGCCGTACAAACGAATTGTTAGGCCCTTTGGAATAAATGCACCCAGTGATTGTCCGGCAGAACCGTGCAATGTCACATCAATAGTTCCTTCAGGCAAACCTTCTGCGCCGTATTTACGAGTGATTTCTGCGCCAAGCATTGTTCCCACGGTGCGATTGACGTTGCGTACAGGCAAATCAATTCGAACAGCAGCACCATTAGCAAGTGCGTCCTTGGATAATTCGATCAAAGTGTTATCCAACGCTGCATCTAATCCATGGTCTTGCGTGATTGTGCTGTGCAATGGACTATCCACATCGGGACGAACCAACAGAGGCTCCAGGTTCAAGCCTGCTGCCTTCCAGTGATCTACTGCTTTTCGAGTATCTAGGAACTCAACATGGCCCACGGCTTCAAGGAGAGTGCGGAATCCCAACTGAGCCAAGATTTCGCGAACTTCTTCTGCAATATATTCAAAGAATGTTTCAACAAATTCAGGCTTTCCTGAAAAGTTTTTACGAAGCTCTGGATTTTGTGTGGCAACACCGACTGGACAGGTATCCAAATGACACACGCGCATCATGATGCAACCAGAAACAACTAACGGAGCGGTCGCAAATCCATACTCTTCAGCACCTAACAGCGCAGCAATGACAACATCCCGACCCGTTTTTAATTGACCATCAGTCTGAACAACAATGCGATCACGCAATCCATTGAGCAACAAGGTCTGCTGTGTTTCAGCTAGTCCTAACTCCCACGGTGCACCAGCATGCTTTAGCGATGTAAGTGGTGAAGCACCGGTACCGCCATCGTGGCCTGAAATCAAAACTACATCTGCATGTGCCTTTGATACGCCAGCAGCGACTGTTCCAACGCCAACTTCGGCCACTAACTTGACGTGAACACGTGCATTTTTGTTCGCGTTTTTAAGATCGTGAATTAGCTGAGCAAGATCTTCAATCGAATAAATATCGTGGTGTGGTGGAGGCGAAATCAAACCAACACCAGGAGTTGAATAGCGCGCCTTTGCGATCCATGGATAGACCTTGTTGCCAGGCAGCTGACCACCTTCACCAGGTTTTGCACCTTGTGCGATCTTGATCTGAATATCATCACTGTTAACTAGGTAATTACTGTTTACACCAAATCGACCTGATGCAACCTGCTTGATCGCCGAACGCTTTGAATCGCCATTAGCCATTGGTAAATAACGTTCTGGTTCTTCTCCGCCTTCGCCAGTATTTGATTTTCCGCCAAGACGATTCATAGCAATCGCTAATGTTTCGTGGACTTCGGCAGAAACAGATCCATATGACATTGCACCTGTAGAGAAACGCTTAATAATGTCGCGTGCAGATTCAACTTCATCAATTGAAATTGGCGCATTAACGCCTTCTTTAAATTGGAATAAGCCGCGTAGGGTCATCAAGCGCGTGCTTTGCTCATTGACTCGATCTGTATAGCGCTTGAAAATGTCATAACGCTTATTGCGAGTTGAGTGCTGCAAAGTAAAGACAGTTTCTGGATCAAATAGGTGTGGTTCGCCTTCGCGACGCCACTGGTACTCCCCACCGATTGGTAGGCGCTTTGTTCCTGGAACTTCTCCCCCAGGTGGATATGCAATGTGATGACGTGCGATTGTTTCTTCAGCAATAACATTTAATGAAACTCCACCAAGGCGAGAAGTGGTTCCGACGAAGTACTCGTCAACAACTTCTTGGGACAAACCGATAGCTTCAAATACCTGAGCTCCTGTATATGAAGCGATCGTGCTAATACCCATCTTGGACATGACCTTGAGTACGCCTTTGCCAAGACTCTTAATCAAATTCTTAACAGCTTTTTCAGGAGTGATTCCGGTTATAACACCTTGAAGAACTAAATCTTCAGCAGACTCCATAGCTAGGTATGGATTAACGCATCCAGCACCGTAACCAATCAGAAGGGCTACGTGGTGAACTTCGCGGACATCGCCGGCTTCAACAACTAAACCAACCTTAGTACGAGTCTTTTCGCGAATTAAATGGTGGTGAACAGCAGATGTAAGCAGTAGTGAAGGGATCGGTGCATTTTCAGCATCACCATCTCGATCAGATAAAACAATGATGCGAGCACCATCGTTAATTGCTTGTGATACTTCAGCCTTAATTTCATTTAAACGATCACGCAATGAGTCGCCGCCGTCAGCGATACTAAACAAACCGCGGATTACGTGCGCACTTAGACCTGGATAATCGCCATCAGCGTTAACGTGAATAATCTTTGCAAGTTCATCGTTATCGATTACCGGAAATGCCAATGAAATTTGGCGACAGCTTGCAGGACCTGGATCCAACAAATTGTGTTCTGGGCCCATTGATGTGCCAAGACTTGTCACAAGTTCTTCGCGAATTGCATCCAATGGTGGATTTGTAACCTGTGCAAATAGTTGTGAGAAATAATCAAAAATTAAACGCGGCTTGTCCGAAAGTGCTGCAATAGGAGTATCTGTTCCCATCGAGCCAAGTGCTTCCATGCCGTTTTTGGCCATCGGGGTAACAAGGATGCGCAGATCTTCTTCGGTATAGCCAAATGCGCGCTGGCGACGAACAACAGATGAGTGCGGATACACAATGTGCTCGCGTGATGGCAGATCGCTGAGCTTAACCATGCCAGCGTGTAGCCAATCCTTGTATGACGCAGCATTTGCTAACTCATCTTTTATTTCGCCATCTTCAATAATGCGTCCCTGCTCAATGTCTACCAAGAACATTTTGCCTGGTTGTAGGCGGCCCTTGCGTTCAATGTTTTCAGCTGGAATATCAAGTACGCCAACTTCAGATGCAAGAACTACCAGGCCATCTTTTGTTACCCAAAAACGTGAAGGACGAAGACCGTTGCGGTCTAGTACTGCGCCAACTTGATGACCATCAGTGAAAGTTACACACGCTGGTCCATCCCATGGCTCCATCATTGATGCATGGAATGCATAGAAGTCACGACGATTCTGTGGCATAGATGCATGGTTTTCCCATGCTTCAGGAATCATCATCAACACTGCGTGAGGTAATGATCGTCCGCCAAGGTAGAGAAGCTCTAAAACTTCATCAAAAGATGCTGAATCTGATCCTGACATTTCAACAATTGGGAACAATCGCTTGAGATCTCCCGGAATTACATCGCTAGCAAGCAAGGATTCGCGAGCGCGCATCCAATTGCGATTTCCCTTTACAGTATTAATTTCACCATTGTGAGCAATAAAGCGATAGGGGTGCGCTAGTGGCCATGAAGGAAAAGTGTTAGTGGAAAAACGTGAGTGAACTAGCGCAAGCGGAGATACAACGCGCTCATCAGATAGCTCTGGGAAAAATTCTTCTAGCTGACCAGTTGTGAGCATTCCCTTGTACACGATTGTTTGTGAAGATAAGGATGGGAAATAAAGATCAAGTGCATGCTCGGCACGCTTGCGTAAACAAAACGCTAGACGATCAAGAGCAATTCCAGTTTCGCCATTTTTGCCGGCAATAAATACTTGATGGAAATCTGGCATTACCGATACAGCGGTCTTGCCCAGGGATGAAGAATTAATCGGAACGTCGCGCCATCCAAGAACTGTCAGGCCCTCTTCTTCGGCGATCTTTGCGATATCAGCCTTAACATCTGCGCCCTTTGCAACAAATGCAATACCTGTTGCATATGAATTAGGCGCTGGGAGTTTGAAATCAACTACTGCTTGGAAGTAAGCATCTGGAACGCGAATTAAGATTCCTGCGCCATCGCCACTATCTGGTTCAGCACCCGATGCACCACGGTGTTCCATATTACGAAGTGCTGTAAGCGCTTTGGAAACAATCTCGTGCGTTGCAACCTTGTTAAGGGTCGCAACCATGGCAACACCACATGCATCATGTTCTTGGGCAGGGTTATAGAGCCCTTGTGCTTGTGGATAATTAGATGCAAGTGCCATGTGTGAAGCTCCTACAGAATGGTCCTATGTGAAGAGGGACATCCTTGGCCCAGCCTTACTTAATGCGAAATGGTAGCAACAAGTAGGTATATGTGAAGAGTTAAATCAGGCTAATTAGATGCCAGAGATATTGGCGATTTGGCCAATTCCAGCGGTAATCGCCATGCCCAAGCATCCACCGATCATTACGCGGATGGTTGGAGCTAAAACCTTTGAGCCTGATGTTCGTGCGCTAACGACTCCCGTCAACAACAATCCCGCCATGGTGAAGCCAATAATGCTCCATGCCTTGGCACCTAACGTTGGGGCAAATGCGCCAGCAAATGGGATTAAGCCGCCCAATGTAAATGAAATGGCAGAGGCAATAGCTGCTTGAACTGGCCGTGCCTTTGTATGTGGGTGCTGACCTAGCTCATCGCGCAAATGTGCTTCAAGTGGATCTTTGCGATGCATCTCGAGTGCAACTTGTAATGCTAGTTCAGGGGTTAAGCCACGATTGATATAAATATGTTGCAACTCTTGCAGTTCACCTTCTGGATCTGCTGCTAGATGTTCAATCTCTAATAAGCGATCAGATGCTTCAACATCATTTTGAGAACGTACCGAAACATATTCACCAACTGCCATCGACATTGCTCCGGCGGTAATTCCTGCAATACCTGCGGTAACGAGGAAATCATTTTTGCCGGCAGCTGCAACACCAATCATCAACGATGCAGTTGAAACCAAACCATCGTTTGCACCAAGGACTGCCGCGCGTAGCCAACCTGCTCGGTGGGTGCGGTGTTGTTCGTTGCGCTTTTGAACCTCTTCAAGTGCCATTTGGCTAGCCTACCTGAAAGCTAAGCAATCTTTTGTGAGGCACGAGCAAATATGAGTGCCGACCCAATTGCAACGATCACGCTTACCCAGACATTTACACGCAAACCGGCAATTGTGTTTGCAGAGTCAATCCGTATCAGCTCAATGAAGAATCTGCCCACACAATAGGCAAAAACATAAGCGGCGAAGACTTGACCTGCTTTTAACTTCTTACCAAATTTAATCAGCGCGGTTGCAATAAGTACGCACCAGATTGCTTCATATAAAAAAGTGGGGTGAAAAGATTCAAATTGGCTGTAGCCACTTGGCCGATACTTAAGCGGTACATCTAGCGCCCACCAAGAATTTAGTGGGCGTCCAAATAATTCACCGTTAAACCAATTTCCAAAACGACCAATTGCCTGCGCGAATAAAATTCCCGGTGCTAGTGCATCTGCAAATACTGCAAATGAGGGTAAGTCGATTCGCTTTTGTAATGTCCGGTATCGCATGTAAGCGCCTAAGAGACCTAAAGAAATAGCCCCCCAGATTCCAAGTCCACCCTGCCAAATTTTGAATGCATCGATTGGATGCCCCGCTGCACCAAAGTAAGCAGCAGGTGAAGAAATCACGTGATAGATACGACCACCAATAATGCCGACCGGCACTGCAGTTATGGCGACTTCAGAGACTATTGATTTGCCGTTAACTGTTTGCCCACGAAATCTTTTATCACCTAACCAGATCGCAACAGCAATTCCGGTGATGATGCATAACGCGTAGTAATGAATAGTTAATGGACCGATTTCCAACGCCGATTGCGTTGGCGTTGGAAATGCGATCAGCACAATTTACTTGGCTTCTACTGCAGCTTTGAATTCAGCTAAGTTGAAATCTGGGCTCTTGCGCTCCCACAACTTTCCATCAATGAAAACTGTTGGAGTTCCCTTTACACCGAATTTAGGCATTGAGTCATAGTTAGCTTTAACTAAATCAACTTTGGATCCTTTGGTGACACAATCAGCAAACTTTGTAGAGGTTATTCCAATTTTCTTACCAATCGATACCAATTTGTCATTGCTCCAGAAGCCCGAGTTTTCAAGTGGAGATTGAACTGCATACAAAGCATGGTGGAAATCTAAGTATTGCCCTTCATCTGCTGCACAAAATGATGCGTTAGCAGCACGAACAGATTCATCTCCGAGGAATGAAAGAACATGGAAACGCACTGTCGCTTTCTTATCGCGGACTAATGAGTCGATGTAATCCCCGTTCGCGTTCTCAAAATTCTTGCACACAGGACACTGTGGGTCTTCCCAAATATCAACTGTCTTTGGCAACCCAGCGTTCAGAGTAATTGCAGAGCCATTTGCGGTATCGATTGTTGAAACAATTGCTGATTTCAACTTTGTGCCATCGAGAGCAGCAAGTGATGCATTCTCTTTATTGTTCTGGCCCATAATGGAGAACACAACGCCGGTAATAACAACTAGTAAAACCATAGCGAGCACGATCCAACGGGTCGTGTTGTCACCACTTTTTGCTTGTTGCTTAGCCATTGTTACTCCTCCACCGCTGCTTTTTCAAAGGAAAGTTTTCCGTAGGGGAAAAAATACAGATAAAGGGCGGTCAGAGCCAAACCTAAATCGCGCATAATCTCTATGAAGTAGGTCCTATGTACCTGGTCTGCCAATGAAGGGTCGATCTCTCCTCCTCCACCGAAGCATCCACAGTCAAGTAACAGCCCACGAGCCCACGCCGAGGCGATTGCGGCGATAAATAGCAGCATGATCAATCCACCTGCGATAGCAGCTGGTCGAAGCAAAATTCCAGCAATCAACAAAATGCCTAATGCAACTTCAAACCAGGGCAAGGCGTATCCAAAAAGATGCGCAACATTGGTGGGTAATAATTTATACGCTGCAACTGCGTTTGCTGAATCGATAGGTTTTGTAACCTTTAATCCCCCAGCTACAAGCAGAACTCCGCCGAGAAGTAAACGTGCCAACAATGTTATGTATGGCTGAAAACGAGCATTGATGTTTTTCATCGCCCTTCACGGACTCCAAGTGCTAACTCTTTTGCTAGGTGCGAAATAGCATCTAGACCTTCTTGTTCAGATGGTGCATCTAACAACAACTTAATAAATGCAGATCCAACAATGACTCCATCGGCATAGGCGGCCAATGACTTTGCTTGCTCGCGTGTTGAAACTCCTAACCCAACTGAAATTGGTAAATCAGTAACGGTACGAACGCGCGCTACTAATTCGCTAGCAGTTGATGCCACCGAAGTTCGAGTTCCTGTAACGCCCATCATGCTTGCCGCATAGACGAATCCACCTGTTTTTGCTGTGACATTTTTTAGCCGCTCATCTTTAGTACTTGGAGCAACCACATAAATTGGATTTATCTCAGCTTTCTTAGTTGCTTCAATCCACGCATCAGATTCATCGATTGTGAGGTCAGGTGTAATCACTCCTGAGCCGCCATTATCGGCAATTGATTGTGCGAACTTTTCAACTCCGTATTTAGCAATTGGATTCCAATAAGTCATCACCACAGCTGCAACACCTGTACTAGATGCAGCTTTTAGCGCCGCAAAAACATCAGCGGCTTGCGTGCCACCCTTTAAAGATATTTCTGCAGCTTCCTGAATAACTGGACCATCCATAACCGGATCGCTGTAGGGGAAACCGATTTCAATTGCATCAACACCTGCAGCTGCCAACGCCTGAATTGCTTTGACACATCCTGCTTGAGATGGAAAACCAGCTGGGATATATGCAATCAATGCTGCGCGGTTTTCAGCACGCACCTTTGCCATTACTGAATCTAGTTGCGTCATTACAGTGGTATTCCAAAGTATTCAGCAGCGGTTTGTACATCCTTATCTCCGCGTCCAGACAAATTGATCAAAAGGTTTGCATCTTTCCCAAGTTCTTTACCAATAACTAAGGCACCAGCAAGCGCGTGGGCGGTTTCGATCGCAGGAATAATTCCCTCGGTTTTACACAGTAATTCAAATGCAGCCATCGCAGCATCATCATTTGCGGCGCGATACTCAGCTCTACCGATGTCATGAAGGTAAGCATGCTCGGGACCAACTCCTGGATAATCAAGGCCTGCAGAAATCGAATGCGATTCGATTGTCTGACCATTAGCATCTTGTAAAACATATGAACGAGTTCCGTGTAAGACACCCGGTGATCCGCCGGTAATAGTTGCAGCATGGCGCCCGGTTTCAACACCATCACCACCTGCTTCAAGGCCAATAAGTCGAACGCCTGCATCTGGAATAAAAGCATTAAAGATTCCAATTGCATTTGATCCACCACCTACACAGGCAAGAACCGCATCTGGAAGTCTGCCGGTTAGGGCAAGCATTTGTTCACGCGCTTCATCGCCAATAATTTTGTGGAAGTCACGAACCATTGTTGGAAACGGATGAGGTCCAGCCACTGTGCCAAGCATGTAATGAGTATCTGCAACATTTGTGACCCAGTCGCGCATTGCTTCATTGATTGCATCTTTTAAAGTTCTAGATCCTGAAGTAACTGCGACAACTTGTGCACCCAGCAACTTCATTCGCGCAACATTTAATGATTGGCGGCGCGTGTCTTCTTCGCCCATATACACAACGCAATCAAGTCCCATAAGTGCAGCAGCAGTTGCAGATGCAACTCCGTGCTGTCCAGCGCCAGTTTCGGCAATGATGCGCTTCTTACCCATGCGCTTTGTTAAAAGTGCCTGGCCTAAAACATTATTGATCTTGTGGCTACCGGTGTGATTGAGATCTTCACGCTTTAAAAATATTCGAGCACCGCCTGCATGTTCGCCAAATCTTGTAGCTTCAGTGATGATGCTTGGGCGACCTGTATAGGTGCGGTGAAGCTCGGCAAGTTCGGCAATAAATGCTGGATCTTTTTGCGCAGAAGTATGTGCCGCTTCTAACTCTTCAAGAGCGCCTATGAGGGCTTCAGGCACAAAACGCCCGCCGTATTCTCCAAAGTGGCCCTCAGTACTCATGGTGCAAGCCTACCGAGCAACTGTGCCATCGCAACATTTGGATTTCCTGAGCGGACCAAGGCTTCACCAACCAGAATTGCAGTTGCACCGTGCTCTTGGGCGAACTCAACATCTGCGCGAGAAGAGATTCCTGATTCAGCAACCCGTGCCATCGTTGTTGGAATTTGTGGAATCAATTGCGCAAAAGCTTGTGCATCAACATCTAATGTTTTTAAGTTTCGGGAATTTACGCCAATAATTTCAGGTGAGATTTCAAGTGCACTTTCTAATTCACTCGGTGTATGAACTTCAATCAGTGCTCTCATGCCAAGTTCTTTTGACAAGTGAAAATAATCATCAAGTTGATTCTTACTAAGAGCAGCAACAATCAACAAAATAACATCGGCTCCATGCGCCCTGGCTTCATAAAATTGGTATTCATCTACCATGAAATCTTTTCGCAAAATCGGCAACTCAACCGCTCTTCGGACTGCATCAAGATCAGCCAAGGTCCCACCAAATCTACGTTGCTCAGTCAACACGCTAATTACCGCCGCGCCTGCTTCTTCATATTGCGCAGCAAGGCCAGTAGGATCCGTGATTGCAGCTAATGCACCTTTACTCGGCGAAGATCGCTTTACTTCAGCTATTACAGAAATATGCTCAGTTAATAACGCTGGTAAACAATCTCTAACCGCAGGTGCTACTTCTATTGCTTCCAGTAACGCTGACATTGGTAAACGTCGTGCCGCTAAATCTTCACGCACGCCTTCGATAATTGAATCTAAAACGCTCATTGTTTTTGATCCTCAGTTGGATCTATCCCCTTATCCAATGCGGCCCACGAGTTAAGCACTCGGGGCGCGCGTTCGTATCGGGAGGAAAGCTTAAACTTTCGTGCAATAAGCAAAACCAGAACAATCACAACAAATGCCGAGACAGCAATCGGTAGAAGTTCACTCATGATGAGATCCCAATCGATTTGCCGCATGCACCGCTGTTAAGACTGCCGCTGCTTTATTGCGGCACTCTTGGTTTTCTGACTCGGGATCAGAGTCTGCAACTACACCTGCTCCTGCTTGAACATAAGCGGTGCCTTTATATAACAAGGCTGTACGGATTGCGATGCAGGTATCAATGTTGCCAGTGAAATCTATGTACCCAACAATGCCGCCATAAACTCCACGACGCGTGGTCTCTAGCTCTTCAATAATTTCCATCGCTCGCGGCTTTGGTGCACCAGATAAAGTTCCGGCAGGGAAAACAGAAAAGAGTGCATCAACTGGCGTGGCTTTAGGTGCCAACTTTCCGATAACAGTAGAAACAATATGCATCACATGCGAATACCGTTCTATATGCATGAAGTCCACGACTTCTACTGTTCCTGGTGCACACACTCGGCCTAAATCATTTCTGCCTAAATCAACAAGCATCAAGTGCTCTGCACGCTCTTTAGGATCTGCCAGCAACTCTTCGCCCAATCGGTGATCTTCTTCAGGGTTTGCAGAACGCTTACGGGTACCAGCAATTGGATGGATCATCACATCTTTTTGATTCACCTTTACTAATGCTTCCGGGCTAGATCCAACGATCTCGATTCCATCTGTAAAGCGGAATAAATACATGTATGGCGAAGGGTTATTAAGGCGGAGCATGCGATACACATCTATTGCATCTGCCTGACATGGCATTGCAAATCGTTGAGACAAAACAACCTGAAACGCTTCACCAGCCAGGATTTCTTCCTTAACCTTAAGGATGTTCTCCTTGAACTGCTCCCCTGAAATATTGCCGATGTAATTAGGAAGTGAGAAATCAGGAATCTCTGCTGCCTCACCTGATAGCGATGCGGAAAGATCTGCTTGCATGCGATCTAAACGTTGCATACACGATTCGTATGCTTCATCGATTCGATCATCGCTTCCATCCCAGTTAATCGCGTTAGCAATCAAGGTGATCGTTCCATCGCTGTGATCTAGTACAGCTAAATCACTTGTTAACATAAATGAAAGTTCAGGTAGCGGAATATCTTTTGCTGTTAAATCCGGTAACCGTTCTAAACGTCGAACAACGTCGTACCCCATAAAGCCAACTAGCCCACCAGTTAATGGAGGAAAACCTGGAATCTTGGGAGATTTCAAATGTGCAGCAGAAAGTCGCAGCGCTTCCAGAGGATCAATTCCAGTTGGCGCACCAGCAGGTGCTGTTCCTTGCCAATACGCAAGACCATCTTTTTCACTGAGGGTTGCTTCACTTCGCACACCAATAAATGAATACCGTGACCACGCACCGCCATGCTCTGCTGATTCAAGTAGAAATGTATTTTCTGCACTCTTTGCTAATTTGCGATAAACGCCAAGTGGAGTCTCGCCATCTGCAAGCAGGCGCCTTGAAACAGGAATTACATTTGAAACTTTTGCATAAGCACGAAACTCTTCCAAGTTCATTGGATCACCAGGTTCATTTACTGACCTAGTTCAAGAGGGGTGTGAAAACAGGTGCGATCCCCCGTATGGCATGCAGCTCCTGTTTGATTAACTTTAAGAAGGATTGCATCTCCGTCACAATCTAACGACACCGAAACAACATCTTGAAAATGTCCAGATGTTGCGCCCTTTACCCACAACTCATTTCGACTGCGGCTCCAATAGGTGGCCTTGCCAGTTGAAAGTGTTAAAGCTAAAGATTGTGCATTCATGTAGGCAAGCATTAACACTTCATTGTTTGTAACATCCTGAACAATTGCTGGAATTAAAGCAGTAGGATCCTTGAGCAGTGCTTGCACAGCAGGATCAATTGTCGTCATGTGCGTATTCTGCCTTAACGAGGTGCTAACGCGCGCACCGGATAATTGTGCTTACCCAGGTATGACTTCACATCACCTATGCGGTGAATCCCAAAGTGGAACACGCTTGCAGCCAATAGTGCATCTGCCCCTGCATCAAGGGCTGCGGAAAAGTCTTCAAGGCTTCCTGCTCCACCACTTGCAATTAATGGCACCTTTGAAACTGCGCGTACTGCGGTAATCATTCCGATGTCATAACCCGCGCGTGTTCCATCGGCATCCATGGAATTAAGAAGAATTTCACCAACACCTAGTGCGCAGGCTTTTTCAACCCACGCTAATGCATCAATGCCTGCGCTTTCGCGACCACCATGAGTTGTAACTTCAAAACCTGAATCGGTATTTGCTCGACGTGCATCTACTGAAATAACTAATACTTGCGAACCAAAGCGATCAGCAATTTCAGCAATTAATTCGGGGCGTGCAATTGCAGCTGTGTTAATCGAAACCTTATCCGCGCCCGCGCGCAATAGCCGATCAACATCTTCCACACTTCTGATGCCGCCACCAACTGTTAATGGAATAAAAACTTGTTCGGCGGTGCGACGAACAACATCCAAAGTTGTTTCACGTCCTGCAACACTTGCAGAAATATCTAGAAAGGTAAGTTCGTCTGCGCCTTCGAGGTTATAAAGCGCTGCCATTTCAACTGGGTCGCCGGCATCAACCAAATCAGTGAAGTTAACACCCTTAACCACGCGGCCATCGGTGACATCTAGGCAAGGAATGATGCGGACTGACAAACTCATTTTCCACTAACCTTTAACGCATCTTGTAATGTGAACTTACCGGCGTATAGCGCTTTACCAACAATTGCGCCTTCAACACCTGCGCTGCGAAGTGCGGCAAGGGCTGCAATGTCATCAAGGGATGAAATTCCACCACTTGCAATTACCGGCTTTGTTGTCGCAGCACAGACAGATATAAGTAACTCAATGTTTGGCCCAGCCAACGTTCCATCTTTTGCAACATCTGTAACCACATAGCGCGCGCAACCATCGCGATCTAAACGTTCTAAAGTTTCAAAAAGATCGCCACCTTCTTTTGTCCAACCACGTGCGGCCAGAGTATGTCCACGAACATCTAAACCAACTGCAATGCGATCTCCGTGTTCGGCAATTACACGCGCAGTCCATTCCGGATCTTCTAGCGCAGCAGTGCCTAAATTAACGCGTCGACAACCAGTAGCCAGTGCACGTTTTAATGATTCATCATCACGAATTCCACCTGATAACTCGACTTTGATATCAAGTTTTCCGACAACCTCAGCTAAGAGAGCAGAGTTCTCACCACGACCAAAAGCTGCATCTAAATCAACTAGGTGTAACCATTCAGCACCAGCTGCTTGAAACTCCAGAGCAACATCTAATGGCGCGCCATAAATACTTTCTTTTTCTAGTTCTCCCTGAACTAACCTGACTGCGCGGCCATCTTTCACATCAACTGCCGGCAATAACTCCAAGTAGCTCATAGTGAATCCACCCAATTCTTAATCAAGGCTAAGCCAGCTGAGCCAGATTTTTCGGGGTGAAATTGAGTAGCACTGATGTAACCATCCTCTACGGCAGCTAAGAACTTTTCACCGTGTGTGCTCCATGCCTGGATAGTTCCAACTGCTTTTTTCGCAGCATAAGAGTGCACAAAATAAAAAGATTCACCTTCAACGCCATCAAATAATGTTGAAGTTGAAGCAGCTTCAACTGTGTTCCAACCCATGTGCGGCAAGATGGGTGCAGCTAATTGGGAAATAGTTCCATCCCATACTCCGATTCCTGCATGTGGTGTGCCATCAGCATGTTCGGTGCCCTGACTAAACATAATTTGCATTCCAATACAGATGCCCAGCGTTGGACGCTCTTTTGCTAAACGTTCGCGAACGATTGCTGCGCCATCGACTGCATTTAAACCCTTCATGCACGCAGCAAATGCTCCAACACCAGGAACTACTAATCCTTCGGCTTGGAGTGCAACGGTGCGGTCAGATGTAACAACTACATCTTTACCGGCTGTTGCAAATGCGCGTTCTGCGGATCGTAGATTTCCAGATCCGTAGTCAAGAATTGCTATCAAAGAGATCCTTTAGTTGATGGAATTCCGGCAACTCTGCCATCTAGTGAGACCGCATCGCGTAGTGCGCGAGCAACAGCCTTGAATTGTGCTTCAAATACGTGGTGAGCATTGCGTCCTTCTAGAACACGAATATGCAACGCGATGTGCGCTTCGGCAACAATAGATTCCCAAATGTGCTTACCCAATGTTGTATCAAAAGTTCCAATGAGCTCAACAATTTCTGGTTGGCGGTGCACTAAATAGGGACGACCTGAAAGATCTACCGCTGCTTGAACCAATACCTCATCCAAAGGAACCATTGAATCGCCAAAGCGACGAATGCCAGCCTTATCACCCAGTGCTTCACGAAGTGCCTGGCCAAATGCAAGTGATGTGTCCTCAACTGTGTGGTGTGAATCAACATCAACATCACCAGTTGTCTTAACAGTTAAATTAAAACCAGAGTGCTTGCCTAGCTGAGACATCATGTGATCAAAGAAGGGCACACCTGTTGCAACATCGATGATGCCTTGACCGTCGAGATTGAGTTCAACGAGTACGTGTGACTCCTTGGTCTTTCTTTCAACGCGCGCTGTTCTCATGGCTTTCTCCTTTAAATGAGCTCTTTGAGGGCTGATATAAATAATGTGTTCTCGGCTTCATTGCCGATTGTGACTCTTAAGTACCCTGATAATCCCACATCTCTAATCAGAACACCCTTTTCTAGCAATGCCGCCCATAGTTGTGGCGCTTCTTGCTTGAATCCCGAGAACAAAACGAAGTTAGCACTGCTGGCAATGGTGGTCAGACCCATAGCTCTAAGTGCCGTAACTACAGATTCGCGCGCCGCAATAATCGTTGCGACTCCACCTAATAACTCGGCTCGGTGATCGATTGCAACTTGCGCTGCAGCCTGTGTCAAAGCACTGAGGTGATAAGGCAAGCGAACAATCATCATTGCATCTTTTACTGCGACATCACTAACCAAATAGCCAACACGAGCACCAGCAAATGCAAAAGCTTTACTCATTGTACGAATAACGATTACGTGTGGATTATTAGCGATTAACGTGGTTGCAGATTTTTCTTGCGAAAATTCTGCATAAGCCTCATCGACAACAAGTAATCCCCCAACAGCTTTGCAAGTATCTGCTAACTTTTGAATCTCATCAATTGTTACGGCACCACCAGTTGGATTATTTGGTGTCGTAATAAAAGTTAGGGTTGGCTTATTATTTTGAATCTCGGCAATTGCTTCCGTTGTGTTTAAGGAAAAATCAGCGTTGCGCTTGCCATCAATCCACTGTGCACCTGTGACCTTGGCGATTAGCGGGTGCATTGAATATGAAGGGGTGAATCCAAGGACTGGGCCTCGGGCAAATGCTAAAAAGATCGATTGAATGATTTCGTTACTGCCATTTGCTGCCCAGATGTTGTCAGCAGAGAATTTAGTACCGCTTAGTTCGTTGATGTAGTCGGCAAGTTTCGTGCGCAAAACTGTTGCATCTCGATCTGGATAGCGGTTTAAGTCTGCAGCTGCCTTTGCGACTGCATCAGTAATTGCCTTTTGCAAAGCAGGTGACGGCGAATAAGGATTCTCATTTGTGTTCAGTGATGCCTGTGCCGGAACTTGTGGAGCACCATAAGGCGACAGTGGGCGAAGTGATTCGCGCAGTGGAAGCCAGCTTGGCCAACTCATTTCAAATTCTCCAAGCGCGCAGTCATCGCTTCACCGTGCGCAGGTAAATCCTCTGAATTAGCAAGAGTCACAACGGTTTCAACAATGTCTGTAAATGCGCTTTGGCCATACTCAATAAAGTGCAACCCGCGTAGAAATGTCTGCACCGATAAACCGCTTGAGTGGCACGCACATCCGCCAGTAGGTAAGACGTGGTTTGAACCAGCTGAATAATCACCAAGTGATACTGGTGAGAAGCGCCCGATAAAGACAGCTCCGGCGTTACGAATCTTTGCCGCATCACTGCGCGAATTTCGCGTTTGAATTTCAAGGTGTTCTGCTGCATATGCGTTAACTACATCTAAACCTTGTTCGATTGAATCAACTAATGCAATTGCGGATTGAACCCCAGACAACGCAGTTTTAATTCGATCACTGTGCTTAGTTGCGTTAACGCGAACCTTTAGCTCGGCCTCAACTGCTTGTGCTAATTCTGGAGAATCTGTAACAAGCACAGCCGCTGCAATCACATCGTGTTCTGCTTGACTGATTAAATCTGCAGCAACATCTGCTGCTAATGCAGATGAATCGGCCAGGATTGCAATCTCAGTCGGACCCGCTTCTGAATCAATACCAATGACTCCGCGTAGTGCGCGCTTAGCAGCGGCAACATAAATATTGCCGGGTCCTGTTACTAGGTCAGCCTTTTCGCAGACGCCTTCCATGCCATAACCAAACAGCGCAATTGCTTGTGCTCCCCCGACTGCATAAACTTCGGTAATTCCAAGCAGTGCACACGTTGCAAGAATTGTTGGGTGCGGCAAGCCACCAAACTCTTTTTGTGGAGGCGATGCCACTGCAATTGATTGCACCTTTGCAATTTGAGCAGGAATCACGTTCATCATCACACTACTTGGATACACAGCGCGACCACCAGGTACATAGAGCCCAACTCGATCAACAGGGATCCAATTTTCAGTCACGGTTCCGCCATCTACAACAGTTGTTGTTTTATCAGAGCGAAGCTGATCGTTGTGAACCTTTGTGATGCGGGTTATCGAAAGCTCTAGTGCACTTCTAATTGCTGGTGCTAATTCTGATAATGCTGTATCAAGTGCGTGTTGTGGTACTCGAATATTTGCTGGAGTAACTCCATCGAACTCTTGGGCCAGTGCGATTAAATCTGCCTCTGTTCCATTTTTAACTCGATCCAGGATTGGCTGAATTAATTCCATCGCTTCTGCCACATTGAGCGTGGCACGAGGAAGTTCGAGGTTGTATTGGGCTTTAGATAGGGATCGCCCGCGCAGGTCAACGGTACGAATCATTGGGCAATTGTAACGGCTGAGCCCCCAACCTTGTTGCCCAAATTAAACGAGGCAGTTGGGTCCCAAAATCGATTTCAGATCCGCGCTCAAACTTGGAGATGAAGTGATTAATGCATCTACCTTCATAACTGTGCTGTTTCCATTGTCATGTAACTGCAAATGAACTTCGCGCTTTCCTGGATGTGAACGCAAGATTTCCTTGATTCGCTCAACGACCGGTGGTGTGCACTGTTGAATTGGCAACGAAATAACTAGTGGTCCTGTTGGAGCGGCATTGATATCTGGCATGGACATTTCAAGGGCGGTAAAGCGCAACTTATCTTCTCTACGATCTACTCGACCGCGGATTGTGACGATGCGGTCTTCGGTCAGCGACATTGAATACTGGTTATATGTATTTGCAAAGAATAGAACTTCCAGTGATCCTTCAAGATCTTCGACGGTAACAACTGCCCACGAAGCACCTTGGCGAGAAACTTTGCGAGTAACACTGGTAATCAATCCACCAATCGTGACAATAGATTCATGTTGTGCGCCATCATCAACAATTTCGCTGATAGACATATCTGTATTTGCCCGCAAGACATGTTCAACACCAAGCAGTGGATGATCTGAAACATAAAGGCCTAGCATTTCGCGCTCGTATGAAAGCAGCATCGATTTGTCCCACTCGCCGGTCGGAACCTCGATATCTAATCCAGCAACTGCCGTTACCGCTTCTCCACCAAATAAATCAAATTGTCCAATAGCTTCGGCCCGCTTTGATTCGATTACAGAATCAATTGCTTCAAGGTGAATCGCAATCAAACCTTTACGGCTAGAACCTAAGGAACCAAAAGCGCCAGCCTTGATTAACGATTCAATCGTTTTCTTATTACACACTTGAGCATCTACTTTTGCGAGGAAATCACCAAAGGAAGTGAAACGACCTTTGCTTGTGCGCGCATTTTTAATAGAGGCGACAACACCTTCTCCCACATTTCGAATAGCAGCTAATCCGAAACGAATATCAACTCCACGTGGTGTGTATTCGGCATCTGATTCATTGACATCTGGTGATAAAACTTTGATTCCCATGCGTCGGCATTCAGATAGATACAACGCAGATTTATCTTTGTCATCACGCACGGATGTAAGAAGTGCGGCCATGTATTCAGTTGGATAGTTAGCCTTAAGGTAGGCGGTCCAGTATGAAACAACTCCATATCCAGCAGAGTGCGCGCGGTTAAATGCGTAATCAGAAAAGGGAATCAAAACTTCCCATAAGCGCTTAATGGCAGCTGTCGAGAATCCGTTCTCCTTCATGCCCGCTTCAAAGGGAACGTACTCTTTGTCCAAAATATCTTTGTTCTTCTTACCCATCGCCTTACGCAAAAGATCTGCGCGCCCCAATGAGAAGCCAGCAACCTTTTGTGCAATCGCCATTACCTGCTCTTGATACACAATAAGGCCGTAGGTATCACCAAGGATTTCCTGAAGTGGCTCAGTTAATTCTGGATGAATTGATTCAACAGGCTTCCGCTTGTTTTTACGATCGGCGTAGTTGTTGTGCGCGTTCTCTCCCATTGGTCCTGGGCGATACAAAGCAATAACAGCTGAAATATCTTCAAATGAATCCGGTGACATGCTCTTGAGCAATGCACGCATTGGTCCACCGTCGAGCTGGAACACACCCAATGTGTCGCCTCGGCCCAATAACTCGTACGTCTTTGGATCATCCAACGTTAATGTTTCTAGAACAACATCAATACCTTGATTAGCTTTAATGTTAAGCAGGCAATCATCAAGGACTGAAAGATTTCGAAGTCCTAAGAAATCCATTTTTAGCAGCCCGGTTGCTTCACACGCACCCATATCAAATTGAGTGATGATCGCGCCATCTGCTTCTCGGCGATGAATTGGAATTACATCTAACAATGGTTCGCGCGACAAGATAACTCCGGCAGCGTGCACACCCCATTGACGCTTCAAACCTTCCAGACCTCGAGCAGTGTCTACAACACGCTTTGAATCAGGATCAGAGTTATACAGTGCGCGGAATTCGCCAGCTTCTCCGTATCGATCATCCTTTGCATCAAAAACTCCGCTTAAGGATATGTCTTTACCCATAACACTCGGTGGCAAAGCCTTCGTTAACTTTTCACCAATTACATAGGGATAGCCAAGAACGCGTGTTGAGTCCTTGATTGCTTGTTTAGACTTAATTGTTCCGTAGGTAATGATCTGAGCAACTCGATCTTCACCATACTTATTAGTTGCATATCGAATCATTTCGCTGCGTCGACGCTCGTCAAAGTCCAAGTCAATATCAGGCATTGAGATACGTTCTGGATTAAGGAATCGCTCAAACAAAAGACCATGTTCTAGTGGATCAAGTCCCGTGATTCCTAGTGAATAAGCAACAAGGGAACCTGCTGCAGATCCACGACCTGGGCCAACACGAATACCAACCTGTTTTGCATGTGCAACAAGGTCTGCGACCACAAGGAAGTAACCCGGAAAGCCCATCTTTTCCATGACGCCAAGTTCGTACTGCAACCGTGTTTCATGAGCTGGAGTTAAACGATCCCCCATGCGTTCTTTCAGGCCACGCTCTGCCTCTTTTTTGAGCCACGTATCTTCAGTCTCACCTGCAGGCACTTCGAACTGAGGTAGTAGGTTTTCACCTTCGCGAAGTGTGATGTTGCAACGTTCTGCAATAAGTAATGTGTTGTCACAACTTTCAGGAATATCTTTAAACAGTTCTCGCATTTGTGCTGCGGTTTTAACGTAGAAGGTGTCGTTATCAAACTTGAAACGCTTGGGATCTGCCAGCGTTGATCCTGACTGCACGCATAGCAACGCCTCGTGGGCTGGCGCATCTGTTTGTCGTGTGTAATGCAAATCATTTGTTGCTAGTAAGGGCAATCCCAACTCTTTACCCAGCTTTAGTAAGTCCGCTTTAACGCGGGCTTCAATTTCAATCCCGTGATCCATTACTTCAAGATAAAAGTTATCCGCACCGAAGATATCCCGATAGTCACTAGCTGCCTTAATCGCTTCTTTGTAGGCACCCATGCGTAAACGAGTTTGGATTTCTCCTCCTGGACATCCAGTTGTTGCAATTAAGCCTTGTGAATATGTTGCCAAAAGTTCACGGTCCATGCGCGGCTTGTAGTAATAACCTTCGAGGGATGCCAGTGAAGACAATCTAAATAGATTTGCAAGGCCCTGGTTATTTTCGGCCAAGATTGTCATGTGCGTATATGCACCACCACCAGACACATCATCTTCACCGCCAGCTGCCCATTGCACGCGCTTTTTATCAAAACGCGATTCAGGAGCAACGTAGGCTTCGATACCAATGATTGGTTTGATATCTGCATTTTTGGCCGCTTTATAAAAATCAAATGCACCAAACACATTGCCATGATCTGTCATTGCAATTGCAGGCATGCCTTGTGCCTTAACTTCAGACATCAAATCGCCAACACGAGCTGCTCCATCGAGCATGGAATACTCAGTATGGACGTGCAGATGTACGAAATTATCGCTAGACATGATTGGCGAGATTAGTGCTTATGGAAGAACGGCGTCGGAAAGCAACGCCAGCGAGCGTGTGAGATCGGCTGGGTATGGCGCCTCAAAGTGAAGCGCAGTGCCCGTTACTGGATGGGCAAAGTTAAGTTCGGCAGCATGAAGCCAAGGTCTAGACATTCCTAGACTCTTGCCCAAAACCGGATCTGCTCCATATGTCGTATCCCCTACTAATGGATGGTGCAGGGCGGAAAAGTGAACACGGATTTGGTGGGTACGACCAGTTTCTAATTCAATTTTTACCATCGATACGCCGCGATAAAACTCGATTACCTCGTAATGCGTAATTGATTCTTTGCCCGTCGCCATCACTGCAAAACGATGATCTTCTTTTGGGTGGCGATCAATTGGCGCATCAATAGTTCCTGTAGTCGGATCCATATGACCCTGAACCATTGCATGATAAATCTTGTCCACTGTGCGATTACGGAAAGCGTCCTTTAATGCATGAAAGGCTGCATCACTTTTTGCAACAATCATTAATCCGCTCGTACCAACATCTAGCCGATGCACAATTCCTTGACGCTCTGCCGGACCTGATGTTGAAATTGTGTAGCCAGCTGCCATTAATGCACCAACAACAGTTGGGCCCGTCCATCCTGGACTTGGGTGCGCAGCACAACCGACCGGCTTATCAATAACAACAATGTCGCTATCGTCATAAACAATATTCAAGCCATCAATTGGAGTCAGCGGAATTGGATCTGAATTAATTGGTTCAGGCATTAGTACTTCGATTACTTGGCCTGCAGTAACCCGGTCTGACTTTGGCATTGCTTTGCCACCAGATGTGATGTCACCATCTTCGAGCAACTTAACTACCGCTGTACGTGATAACCCTAAAACTCGAGTTAATGCACTATCAATACGCTCGCCCGCAACGCCTTCGGGGACAGTTAATGTGCGCGGGATGCGATTGCTCATACCTATGAGCCTACCTTTGTTATGGGCGAGATATTTCTGGCGGTAAGCACCATAGAAATGAAGGCGGCAATAACAATCGCTGAGTCTGCAATATTGAAAATTGGCCAATGAGGCAACTGCATCCAATCAATCACATGTCCCCGCAACAAGCCTGGTTCACGGAAAATTCGATCTATCAAATTGCCAATAATTCCGCCCATTACAAGCCCTAAAACAACAGCCCACCCTTTGGATGTGATTCGTGGCGAATAGTAAAAAATTACGGCTAAAGCAATTAAGGAAAAGAGCGAGAGAAAAATTGTTCCGCCCTCTGCAAATGAAAATGCGGCACCTGAATTTCGAGCAAAGCTCAACTGGAAAAAGGAACCCACAACTTTAATGTTGGGACGATGAGACAGTGCACTGACCGCCCAGATTTTCGTTGCTAAGTCGAGGATCCAGACAAACCAGGCAACACTAAAGAGTGTGCGCCATGTGCGCACAGTTAGCGCCGTTCTTCCTTCTGCTTGCAAAGCATGCAGAGTGTTGCGCGAGGGAATACTTGAAGGCGCGCTTTACCAATTGGCGCCCCGCACTCTTCGCAATTTCCATACGTCTTGTTTTCAATTCGCTCTAGTGCGCGCTCTGTTTGTAAAACCATGTCACGTGCGTTGATAACTAGTGACATCTCATGTTCGCGTTCAAAAGTTTTTGTACCCGCATCTGCTTGATCATCTCCGGCACCTTCGCCAGATTCCTGAATCAACTCATCCATTTCCAGTTCGACAATGGCAAGCTCTTTGCGCAGGCGTTCTAATTCTTTTGAAATCTCAGCCTTGATCGCCTTAATTTCCGCTGCAGTCCATGGAGATTCGGTGTCACTGACAACTACAGGAGTAGGCGCAACCTTGATTGGCTTTAATGGTGCAATTTTCTTTCCACTCTTTGCAGGACGTGGTGGAGGTGGCATTACGAGGCGACGTTCTTCAATTACTGGCGCAACAACAGGCGCAGTTACCGTTGAGACTGAAACTGTTTGAGACTTTTCATCAACAGTAAGAGTGGTCTTTGATGGGAATGGCTTTCCTACGGCCTTCTTAACAGGAATGCTCTTAACCGCTGACTTTTTAGCAGGAGCAGCTTTTTTCGCAGGTGCTTTCTTGGCAGGAGCTTTCTTTACAACCTTTTTAACTGCCGCCTTCTTAGCAGGAGCCTTCTTCGCCGCCTTTTTTACTGGAGCCTTTTTTGCAGCCTTCTTGGCTACCGCTTTTTTAACAGGCTTCTTAGGCATGTCGCGAACCTTATGCCCAAGGGGGCGCCGATACCAATTGCGCCACGGGCAATCTTTCATATCTCTATGTCCTACACTTAGGGCCTCGCGTACATGGCGTTGACGGGGCTATCACCTCACGAGCCGGCCGGAAGAATTGAGCCACAGCTCAACTAGAACCAGCACGCAAGATACGAAGTGGCACACCATGGTGTGCAAGGCGGGTGGTACCGCGAACGCTGCACACGCAGTGATCGTCCCTCCAGAGATTGTTTTCTGGAGGATTTTTTTATGTCATTTCGCGCCATCCCTGCAGCAGTTGATCTGCCTGCCGTCGAACATTCAATTTTAAAGTTCTGGCACGATAACTCAATCTTTGAAAAAACAGTTGCAGCCCGCGAAGGTGCACCATCATGGACATTTTATGAAGGTCCCCCAACTGCAAATGGCATGCCAGGAACTCACCACATCGAAGCGCGTGTATTTAAAGATTTATTTCCCCGCTTTCACACGATGAAGGGCAAGCAAGTAACTCGTAAAGCAGGTTGGGATTGTCACGGCTTGCCAGTTGAAATCGCTGTCGAAAAAGAGTTGGGATTTTCTGGCAAGGGCGATATCGAAAAATATGGAATTGCACCATTTAATGACAAGTGTCGCGAATCTGTTCAACGTCACGTCAGCGCATTTACAGATATGACAGATCGCATGGGCTTTTGGGTTGATTTTGACGAAGCGTATTGGACGATGTCACCTGAATATGTTGAATCAGTCTGGTGGTCATTAAAAGAAATTTGGAAGAAGGGTCTACTTGTCCAGGACCATCGTGTTGCGCCGTACTGCCCGCGCTGCGGAACTGGGTTGTCAGATCACGAGTTAGCCCAGGGCTATGAAACAGTTACAGATCCTTCAGTTTTTGTGCGCTTCCCAATTACATCAGGAGATCTTGTAGCTCTTAAAGCATCCCTATTGGTATGGACAACCACCCCATGGACTTTGGTTTCTAACACCGCCATTGCTGTACATCCAGATGTTGAATACGTTGCTATCGAAGTAACTGTTGAAGAGTCAACAGAAGTACTAGTTGTTGCTAAGAATCTGATGGACGCCGTTAAGGGCGAGAAGAAAATCCTAAAGACCATGCTGGGCAAAGAGCTTGAACGCATTACCTACGCACGTCCATTTGATTACATTGAAATCCCTGATGCCCACTATGTAGTTCTTGCGACATATGTGACAACTGAAGATGGAACTGGCTTAGTTCACCAATCCCCCGCTTTTGGTGCCGACGACTTAGCGGTGTGCCGTAGCTACGGATTGCCCGTAGTAAATCCCATTGCACCTGATGGACATTTCTTACCTGATGTTCCAGTGGTTGGCGGAATGTTTTTCAAGGATGCTGATAAGCCTTTGGTCAAAGAATTAAAAGCAAGTGGCGCTTTGTACAAGCATCAACAATACGAGCACACATATCCGCACTGCTGGCGTTGTCACACCGCGTTGATGTATTACGCGCAACCATCGTGGTACATCCGCACAACTTCAATTAAGGATGCACTGCTGCGCGAAAACGCAAAGACAGATTGGCATCCAGAAACTATTAAAGAAGGTCGCTATGGCGATTGGCTGAACAACAACATTGACTGGGCGCTTTCGCGTAACCGTTTTTGGGGAACACCACTGCCAATCTGGCGCTGTGAGAACAAGCATGAGATCTGCGTTGATTCTCTGAAAGAGCTTGGCGACTTAGCCGGACAAGAGCTTTCAAAGCTTGATCCGCACCGCCCATTTGTTGATGACATTACCTTTGCGTGCGCTGAGTGCAGTCAAACCATGACACGTGTACCTGAAGTTATTGACTGTTGGTATGACTCCGGTGCAATGCCATTTGCGCAATGGGGCTACCCACACAAAGAAGGTTCAGTAGAAAAGTTCAAAAAATCCTACCCCGCTGACTTTATTTGTGAAGCGATTGACCAAACTCGTGGCTGGTTCTACACATTAATGACAATTGGAACATTGGTCTTTGATCAATCCTCCTATAAAACAGTGCTGTGCCTTGGCCACATCTTGGATAAAGACGGTCGAAAGATGAGTAAGCACCTGGGCAACGTTTTAGAGCCAATGGCGCTTATGGATCAACACGGCGCAGATGCCGTCCGTTGGTACATGTTGGCAGCCGGATCACCATGGGCAGCTCGTCGCGTTGGGCACGACAGTCTTAATGAAGTTGTACGCAAAACTTTGTTGACCTACTGGAACACCGTTTCCTTTCATGCTTTGTATGCAAATGCCTCAAACTTTGAAATCTCGCAAACACCAGCACTTGCAGATCGTCCATTAATGGATCGTTGGATTACTTCTGAACTCAATACCTTGATTCAAGAAGTAGATGCTGCCCTTGAAGATTTTGATTCACAGATTGCAGGCCGAGCACTTGCTCGCTTTATCGATGATTTATCCAACTGGTATGTGCGTCGATCTCGTCGCCGTTTTTGGGATGGCGACACCGCAGCTCTTGGCACTTTGCATGAGTGTCTAGTGACTCTGACAAAACTGCTTGCTCCCCTAGTTCCATTTATTACAGAACAAGTTTGGCAAGAGCTGGTGCGACCAACTGATTCTTCAGCTGTTGCATCTGTGCACTTAACCGATTGGCCAGTTGCACAAAGTTCTGCAATTGATTCAGAGCTTGGATCACAAGTTGCTTTAACTCGACGCATTGTGGAACTTGGTCGTGCAACGCGCGCCGAATCTGGAATCAAGATTCGCCAACCTTTGGGCCGCGCGCTCATTGCAGCAAGTGGTTGGTCAACGCTGCCTGAACAAATGCGCGAACAAATTGCCGATGAACTCAACGTTCAAACTCTTGAAGATATCGCCTCCGCAGATGGTGACCTGGTTGATATCAGCGTTAAAGCTAACTTCAAATCATTAGGTGCCAAATTTGGCGGAGCGGTGCAAGAAATTTCTAAGGCGATTGCTGCAACAGATGCAACTGCGCTGGTCAAGACGCTACGTTCGACAGGTTCAACAACTGTTGGCACTTGGGAAATCGCACTTGATGACTTGGTGATCACCGAAGTTCCGAAGAGTGGCTGGAGCGTTTCATCGCACGATGGAGAAAGCGTTGCGCTGGACCTAGAACTGACCCCTGCTTTGATTGCAGCAGGTAATGTGCGTGAAGTCATCAGATTTATTCAGGAGCGCCGAAAGAGCGATGGTCTTGATATCTCTGACCGAATTAATCTGACCTGGAATGCCACTGATGAGATTGCTGCAGCAATCGAGTCGGACTTACAGCACATTGCAGATGAAGTTTTGGCTTTATCCATGGTGCGGGACAGTTCGATAACTGTTACCGATGCAGAAATTGGTGTTGAAGTCGTACTAGTTAAAAACTAAATACGACTGACAAAGCTCATCAATATTTGTGTTCCGAAAAAGAGCACAATAAAACTCATATCAAGGCTGACTGCGCCAAGTCGTAGCGGAGGGACAAAACGGCCAACAAACTTCATTGGCTTATCAGTAACTGTGTAGATAGCTTCGACTAGATACAAAATTGGACCTTTTGGACGCCACGTATGTGAAAACATTTGCACATAATCAAAGATCAACCGACCAAGCAAGGCATAGAGAAATACCTGCAGGATTGTTGCAAGCAATGAGCCGACGCTCAACATAAATCAGCTTTGGTTAAAAAAGCTTGCTTGTGCAGCTGCTGATTTATCTTCGGTGCTGACATTTACATTTGCAGGCGAGATCAAGAAAACCTTCTTGGTCACGCGCTCGATAGTTCCGTGCAAACCAAATGCAAGACCACTTGCAAAATCAACTAGACGCTTGTGCTCTGATTCATCCATTTCAGTCAGATTAATGATGACTGGGTTTCCTTGACGGAAGTGCTCACCAATTGTGCGCGCTTCGTTGTAGAAACGTGGATGCAAAGTAATGATGCGATCCAATGCTGGAAGATCAAGTTGAGGTACTGCTTCAACAACTGATGTGTGACGAACCGCTGATACTGAACGAGGTTCGCGAGTCTTAATGCGAACATCACCGGTTGCTGCAACAGCTGGAGTAGATGGTGCTTGTGGAGTATCGAATTCAGGATCATCCATCAAGCCAAGATAATTTGCGACGCGGCGCATTGGATTAGACATAGGTAAAGGTTATAGGTGGGGTGAGCGAGATCCGAGGATTGATGAACCCACGCGCACATGTGTCGCGCCATGGGAAATTGCTAGTTCGTAGTCCCCACTCATGCCGGCAGATAGCGAAGTGGCACCAGGGAAAAGCTTCATGAACTCGGTATGAATCACTGCTAATTGAGCAAATCCTTGGTTGGGATCCATCTCTACTGGTGGCACTGACATCAGGCCAGCCAGGATGTGGGTTGGTGATTTATCAACTAAACCGGCCAACGAATACAGCTCATCTAGTCCTGCTCCCCCGCGATGATGGGCGCCATCTAAAGAAACCTGCAGAAATATCTGCAAAGGATGTGGTGCAACTTTTTCAATAATTTCAAAATGGCGTGGATCATCTAAAGAATGAATAACTGAGGCCCACGAGGTAATCGACTTCAACTTATTACTTTGAATCTGACCTTGAAAATGCCAGGTTCCAGAAACAATTGCTGCTTTTTCAGCTCCTTCAGCATCTCGGTTTTCACCAAAGTCTCGAACTCCCAATTCATGCAAAATCTGGGCATCTGTGACTGGAAAAGTCTTAGTAACGGCAATCAAAGTCACTTCGTGATCTGCCACTTTTGCGATCTTGGAGTGCACTAACTCTAAGTTTTGAGATAACTCTTCTTTGCGGTTCATAAGCTGACTACCCCCGCAAAACGACCAGTTGGATTATCTCTGCGGTGAGAATAATAGAGTGGATCTTCTTTTGTGCAGATCAAAGAAGCCTCGTAGGAAACTCCCTCGGCAGCTAAATCTGCGATCAAGCCAGCAGGTAGATCTAGCCCCGGAGTTCCTTGATGTGTAGTTGAAAATGCCCGTGGATGATCTGCAATCACATCTTGCTGCATTTCAAATGGCACTTCATAGCACTTGCCACAAATAGATGGACCAAGAATCGCGTGAACTTCGATTGCCCCAAGGGTGCGCATGTGATGCAGCGCTTTGATTGCAACCTTGTTAACCAGTCCTGCCCGCCCAACATGCACAGCAGCGACAACTTCCTGCGAAACAAGCAACAATGGAATGCAATCTGCGACCATGACGGCTAGTGAAATACCTTTAGTTGTCGTAATCAGGCCATCACACGTTGGCTCTTGATCAAGCACATGATCAACTACAACAACATCGTTGCCGTGTACTTGATTCATGAACTGCGTATCACCTAGCAGTGCACGATTTGCAGTTACTGCGGCAGGATCATCACCAACATGAAAACCAAAGTTCAAGGATTCATATACGCCAAGGCTGGAGCCTTTGCGTCGATCAGTGAAAAAGTGAGGCAAAGCCTTACTTCATGAAGTCAGGGACGTCGATTTCATCCTCTGCTACGAGTTCCTCGAAAGTCACGCGACGTTTTGGTGTCTCATTGCCCAGGTCAAGTGCGACAGAGATTGGATCATTTGATGCAATCGGATCTGCTACCCCACTAAGTGTTGCTGCATTAATCGTTGGAGTTGAAACCCGCTTAGGTTCTCCGCCTTCAAAGCCTGCTGCCACCACAGTGATTCGTACTTCATCACCTAGAGCATCATCAATAGTTGTTCCAAAGATGAACTTGGCATTTGGGTGCACAGCAGATTGAACAAGCTCGCACGCTTCGTTGACTTCGAACAAACCAAGATCTGATCCACCAGAAACAGAAAGTAGTACACCCATAGCACCATCAATTGATGCTTCAAGTAGTGGACTTGAGATTGCAAGCTCAGCGGCTCGTATTGCACGGTTCTCACCGCGAGCAGAACCAATTCCCATTAACGCAGAACCAGCACCTGACATCACAGCTTTAACATCTGCAAAGTCAAGGTTGATAAGTCCTGGTTGTGTAATGATTTCTGTGATTCCCTGCACGCCAGATAGCAATACCTGATCTGCGCTCTTAAAAGCATCCGCCAAAGTAATTGTGCGATCTGAGATTGCAAGCAACCGGTCATTAGGAATAACAATCAATGTATCTACTTCTGCGCGCAACGCTTCGATGCCAACATCTGCTTGGGCAGAACGCAACTTTGCTTCAAATGAGAATGGACGAGTAACAACACCGATTGTTAACGCACCAATGTCTTTTGCAATCTTTGCAACGATTGGAGCAGCACCTGTCCCAGTTCCGCCACCCTCACCTGCTGTAACAAATACCATGTCAGCACCGCGCAAGATTTCTTCAATGTCATCTGCATGATCAAGTGCAGCTTCACGACCCTTATCTGGATCCATGCCTGCGCCAAGTCCACGAGTTGTCTTGCGACCAATATCTAATTTCACATCTGCATCACTCATTAACAAATGTTGTGCATCAGTGTTAATTGCAATGAACTCGACGCCTTTTAATCCGACATCGATCATGCGATTAATTGCATTAACTCCACCGCCACCAATGCCGACAACCTTGATGACCGCTAAATAATTTTGTGGTGAAGCCACTGTGTTTCCTCCTTATGAACCATAAACCTCGACTTGAGAGTTACAATTCAGCGCTTTTCGATAAGGCGAACCTAAAGCGCATACGGGTGATTATCAAACACCGACATGAAGTGTTTACCGTGTCGTAATTCTAATTTTATTTAACGATTGGTGCATGTGGTGCAGAGACATCGATTCTTTTAATCGCTGCATTTTCAGGCAATGCAAGAAGTGCTTTAAAAACCTTTAATTTCAATTCATTGTCGTTGTCACTACCCCAACGGATCTCAAGATTCTTGCCAGCATTATCAACTTCCAGAACTAGATCTCCAGAACTTCGGACCTTTACAACTGTCAATGTTGACTTGAGATCTGGCGGCAGCGAGGTGAAGAAGGCGACCGCCTTGATTGCCGCTGTTAAATCAACTGCTTGAATCTGGACTAGTGGTGAAGAAGCCGGGGCACGCAGTACAAAGCTCTTTCCGGTCGCATCAATGACGGTGTTGTTGTAAATCGCAACTGGCTTTCGCTCAATTAAATCAATTGTCACCGTGCCATTAATCCAGTTTCTGGAAACACTTGCACTAGAAACCCAATCAAGATTTTCAAACTTAGCGGCGATGGCTCGGGGTTCTACGCGGGCTAACTTCTGTCCGATCGCAATGCCGGTACTGATCTGAGTATTTGATCCATTAATGTGCACCGAACTAACAGTAAATAATGTGGACCAACCAAGAACATATGTAGCGATGGCAAGTGCAACCGCAGAAATTGTAAGTATGAGACGACGATTCATGGTTAGGCAAAACGTCGATTCAAACCATCGACAATTATTGGAGCAAGTGAGCTGACATCTCCTGCACCTAAGGTCATGATCACATCTCCAGGCTGGGCCATTTCAATTACTGAATCTGTAACTTCGACAAAGTTCGGGATGTATTCGCCCTTTTTCATCTGCTGTGTAATCAACTTTGAGGTGACGCCATCTATCGGCTTTTCACTTGCAGCATAGACTTCTAGAACGATCACGCGATCTGCTGTATCAAGTACAGAAGCAAATTCGGCAGCAAAGGCTTTTGTTCGTGAATATCGGTGTGGTTGGAAAATCACTATCAATCGACCATCTGCTGCATAACGTCTGGCAGCTTCTAGGGTCACTTGTATTTCTGTTGGATGATGTCCGTAATCATCGATGACACGGACTCCATGCACTGTTCCCTTTAATTCGAAACGACGTCCAGTCCCCCGAAATGTGCCCAGTCCTGTCAGTAATTCGGCGGCACCAAAGCCAAGTTTTAAGCCTGTGGCTAGTACGCCTGCTGCATTTAATAAATTGTGATGGCCCGGAACTTGAAGTTCGATGTGGCCAACTGTTTTTCCATTCCATAGTGCGCGGGCCGAAGATCCCATTGTCATTAATTCAATCTGATCAATATGAAGATCGGCCGCTTCAGAAATACCGTAAGAAATTAGCGGCACATTTTTAGTAGTACCAGCTAGTGCCACCGCGCCTGCATCATCGGCGCAATAAGTAAGGAAACCTTCGGGCTTAATCGTTGCTGCAAAATCACGAAAGGCTTGGGCAACAGATTCTGGCGTTGGAAAAAAGTCCACATGATCATGCTCAACATTTGTCACGATAGCGGCAAAGGGATGGTATTCGACAAAAGAACCATCTGATTCATCTGCCTCTGCTACAAAGATTTCACCGGTACCGCGGTGGGCGTTAGATCCAGATGCGGTGATAGTTCCGCCAATTGCAAAGGATGGATCAGCAGCACAAGCCTGTAGCGCAACAGCCAACATTGACGATGTAGTTGTCTTGCCATGTGTTCCGGCAACTGCAACGCTTTTTGATTCTGACATCAACAGCGCAAGCGCTGCTGCACGTGTTAGAACTGGGATCTTCAATTCAACAGCACGGGCTCGTTCAGGGTTGTTAGCAGAAATCGCCGTTGAGTACACAACAAGATCTGCGCCATCAACATGTGCTGCCTCGTGTGATGTAGCAACAGTTGCACCTAATGCAGATAGCGCAATGACAACTGATGAATCTTTAGCATCAGATCCGCTAACTGTGATGCCGTGCGACAACGCTATGCGCGCTAAGCCGCTCATGCCCGCACCACCGATACCAATAAAGTGAATGCGTTTACCTTTCAATGATGCCAGCGTTAACTTCATGGCTTCATCGCAAACTCTGTAAGTGCCACAATTTTTTCAGCTGCCTGTAAATCTGCGCCATTTCCACTCAAGGGTGCTGCTGCAGACTTTGTCAGCAATCCGGCAATATGGCTCTTCAAGTAATCGGCCGTGAATTCTTTTTGCTGGATTACCTCGGCCCGATTATCCGCAACAAGGGAAGCGGCATTAACAAACTGCTCACCATTTCCAATAGGTAGAGGCACGAAAAGAGCGTAACGGCCAAGGGCTCTAAATTCGCTGCATGTAACAGCGCCACTGCGACCGATAATCACATCAGCGGCCAAATATGCATCTGCCATCGCATCGACATAGGCAACGGGTTTATAGCCCCCATTGGCTGGTGGCAAGGCATTTAGTTTTCCGACTGAGTGCAAAACCGACAAACCATGCTCGTTAAACATTTCTACGGACGATTCAATCACCTTGTTTATTGCAACTGATCCTTGGGATCCGCCCATAATAAAAATTAATGGCGCATCAGCTGGAAATCCCAATCGAAGCTTTGCCGCGCGACGGGCGGTAGCCCAATCTGATTGTGAATCATTAAAGGCTTGGGCAACATCTGATCGCAACGGCAAGCCAGCTAATAGAGCATTTTCAAACTTTCCAGATTCAACAGGGTGCGCAACAGCTAAGTGGTCAGAAAACGCAGCCCCTAATCGATTCGCCCAACCAGGTTTGGCATTTGCTTCATGGATAACAATGGGGACGCCACAAATTTGCGCGGCAATATAAGCCGGCGCGCTTACATATCCCCCAAAACCAATTACGACGTCGCACCTTTTGATTACTTTTTTTGATGCCAAAACAGCTGAGATCAAATCAAAAGGAATTT
>JBAXPH010000001.1:0-52243 GCA_037132355.1 Actinomycetes bacterium | reverse complement strand
CTTCATCAAGATCTACATCTTGGTGAAAACGGATGCCGCCTTTGCGTGGTCCGCGCGCACTCGAGTGTTGAACTCGATAACCCGTTAGGACTTCCACATCGTCACCACGACGAAGGGGAATAGAGATGACGACTTCACGTTCGCAACTGCTAAGTGCTGCAATAACGCCAGATTTTAAACCGAGGATTTCTCCCGCTTGGGCAACTTTTTCATTAACTTCGGCAAATGCTGATGATCCGGAATGTGTCATGGGAAGACCATAGGAAAACTTGGTGCGTGACAAAAGGTCGATTGGGTTTATTTCCCATGAAATCCGAGTGAACGAGCCCTCTCGCAGGCGAGAATTTAAGTAAACCTTTAAGGTTGGGTTATGGAAAAGGTAAATATTGACGAAGCTGCACTTAAGGCCCGAGTAGGCGACCTTGCATACGAAGTATTGCGAAATGCAGCAACCGAGCGTCCATTTACTGGCGAATACACAGATACAGAATTAGTTGGCTCTTACCGTTGCAAAGCATGCAACGCCGAATTATTTAAGAGTGAGACAAAGTTTCACAGCGGTTGCGGTTGGCCATCTTTTTATGCTCCAACTGCAGCTGATGCCGTTACATTAATTGAAGATCGCTCGCTTGCTCCACGTATCCGTACTGAGGTTCGCTGCGCTGCATGTGATTCACACCTGGGCCATGTTTTTAAGGGCGAAGGTTATGACGTTCCAACTGATGAGCGCTGGTGTATTAACTCTGTTGCAATGTTCTTAGAGGAAAAGTAAACCCTCCCTAAATTTAGAGAGGGTTTACCTGCCTTCTTACTTTTTACGCCGTTTGATTCCATTTTCGTTGTAATACTGACGCCAGATTCCTCTGTGAATTGGAATTCGCATCGGTAAGTTTTTTACTCCAGGAATAAATGGGATAAAAATCAAACCTGCTGACATAACGCCCATCAGAACCATGATGTACAAATCAGCATTGGATCCAATTGGTTTGGACTCTTCATTATTAAATGGAGGAATTTGATACCAGAATGAATATAGCCACAACCACGCTTGTCCTGGGTATCGACCTGTTTCATTCATCATTCCCCATGTTCCACCTTGCAAATTAGCAGCTGTGCCAGCATCGTCTAAATAAGAACCATCGCCGAAGAACAAGATTTGCTTGGTGTTATCTGTTTGGAAAAAACCACCTTGCGACAACAGCGCAGCATCTAACGCTCCACCTTTTGCCATGTCGGTAAGTCCCTGAGCTAATGCAGGAACAGGACCGTACGCACCGGCAGGCACATCGCTAATTTTTCCTGCTGCCTTGGTAATTGCATCGTCGTATGCAGTTGCCCAGTTTTGCTTCTGTGAGTCTGAGGCTGCCTTCCATGTTGCAACTGCGCTTGCAATCTCTGTTGACATAACCTGAGTGCTCAAGGGCGCAATAACAAAGTCATTAACAGAATCAATTGGATGAGTGACGCCCATCCACTTTTGTGGCCACAGTGGACCTACATTTAAGCCTTCAGAGCCCTTGTTATAAGGAGCTCCATAGGTTGCAGTACCACTAGTTCCAGCTAATTCCTGAACAGTTGTTGCATAGAAATTATCTGAATTACTAACAGCCCAACCCTTGAATGTAAGCGGAGTTTCATCAGGTGATCCCATAAGTAGCGATAGAAAAAGGGCAAATACTGCGACAACTGCTAAAGCAATTGTGCCTTCTTTGACTATGTCGTATCTCTTGGTTTTTCCAGTCCAAGGGGCTGCGTCGAATGCATGCTTTGAATCTTTGGATTTACTCATCGTTGGCCTCGATTAGACAGAGCAGGTTCGGCATCAATAGGAGGCACAACACCACGTTTGCGAACCATTAAAACGTGAACAACTGTTAGGACTCCGAGAATTAGTGGAAGGAATGCGACGTGAAGCAACAGCATTTGTCCAAGGTTTGTTACATTGAAAAATGCTCCAACTCCCATCGAATTGAATCCATCTTTTGCCTCGAATGAAATCCATTGTGAGTCAAAGTTTGTCTGAACTAAGTAGCCGGTAAATGCTGTTGCAATCGATGAAATAAATGCAACTGCGCCTGTTGCCCATGTTCTAAAACGATTTCCACGCCATGCTGCCATCCAAAATTTGCCCCATAGGTGAATTACCATGAAAACAAAAAATAGTTGAACACTCCAAAAATGCATGCTATTCGTGAATTTTCCCGCATCGGATGTGTGATACCAAGCCGGTCCTTGAAAAGCTAAGACAATGCCGGAAGCAATTATCATCGCTAGTGCGGAAAGAGTGAGAACTCCAAAAACATATATCCATGATGCAACATATGCTGGTTGATCATCTGGGAGTAACTTTTCAATTGGCAGTTCCTTTTGCCACTTACTGCGTAACTTTGCCGTCCACATCTCGCTCATGTCCTTGGCTCCTCTGAATCATCATCACCTTTTGGGAAAGGTAAATAAATGGCCAGAGCAAAGGTTGCAAGCATGAGCAGAATGACTAATAAGTTAGAAATTGATATCTGCAGCCATCCAATTTTCAGATAAGTTGCAGGATGATTCATAAACTCCGAAATCCAGCCTGTCATCGGCGATCCAATCCTGAAGAAAGTCAGAAAATCCAACCTCTTCTGGCAACGGTACGACTGGTGGTATTAGTTTTCTATGAACTTAGAGAGAGTTAACTCTCCTGGAGAAATTGCTGATAAGCGCAATTACAAAAGTTCGGATAACAGGATTTCTACTCGACGCTTAATTTCATCGCGAATTATTCGGACAGGTTCAATTCCTTGCCCTGCAGGATCATCTAGCACCCAATCTTCATACCGCTTGCCGGGATAGAACGGGCACACATCTCCGCAGCCCATTGTTATTACGGCATCCGATGCTTGAACCGCTTCTGGTGTTAGGACTTTTGGAGTGTTGTTAGCAATATCAATTCCAAGTTCAGCCATTGCTTCAACTGCAATTGGATTAATCGAATCTTTAGGTGCACTGCCTGCTGAAAGAACTTCTACTCGTCCTTGTCCCAGCTCGCGCATGAATCCTGCTGCCATTTGTGAACGACCTGCATTATGAACACAAACAAATAGAACTGTTGGCTTATTTATCATTTGTAAGCACCTTCGTTAGACCCAGGCCAATTAAGGCACCAAGAATTTGAGCTGCAATAAATTTAGTAACACATCCTGGTGCGATTCCGGCAAAGGAATCAGAGAAGATTCGCCCCACGGTAACTGCCGGGTTTGCAAAAGATGTTGAGCTCGTGAAGAAGTAAGCGCTTCCGATCCAAGAAGCAACGATTACAGGAATTAAAGCTGTTTTTTCCTGGTGAATCATCAGATTAACAATCAGGATTAGCCCAGCAGTTGCAACGATTTCACCTAAGTACTGGTTGCCACCGCCCCGAACCTTTGTTGAAACCTCGATTAATGGATGGCTAAACATCGCATTTGCCAATATCGCACCAGTTATTGCGCCAGCCGTTTGGGCAACTGCATACTGAACAAAAGTCACAAAGTTAGTGCGCTTTTGAATTAAATCAATCATTGTTACAACAGGGTTGAAATTAGCGCCGCTAATAGGTCCAAGAATTTGAATCAGGACCGCAAGACCAAAAACTGTCGAAATTGTATTGATCAGCAGCTGAACGCCAACATCCTGCGAAAGATTGGTGGCCATAATTCCTGAGCCAACAACAATTGAAACTAAGAGGGCAGTGCCTAAGTACTCCCCTGTCAGTTTCTTAAACAAGATTTATGAAACCGCGATGATGTCTACGACGAAGATCAACGTTTCGTTAGGACCGATTGGGCCTGAACCATTTGGACCATATCCCTTGTCAGCTGGGATAACGAGCAAACGACGTCCGCCAACCTTTGCACCAGGCAAACCTTCTTGCCATCCTGCGATTACACCTGACAGTGGGAATGTTGCTGGTTGTCCACCAGACCATGATGATTCAATAAGTTTTCCATTTGACCATGTCATCAATGTGTAATGAACTGTAAGAGTCGATGTTGCTTTAACTTCTGTGCCAGTTCCAACGATGATGTCTTTGGTTTGCAATGTTGTGGGTGCTGCACCCGTTGGTGGTGTGATTGTTGGGGCCTCGCCCGCGTTACCTGTTACCGCTGGAAATCCTGCTGCTGATTCTGACACTGTGTCTTTCCCTCCGAAAGATGTGATTGTTGCAAATGCAATTGCTGCTACGGCCAAAACCGCAAATACTTTAAGCAGAGTCTTCTTTGACATGGTTCTCCTGTTATTCGATTTCGCCGATTAATTTAAATTCGCCATCACCGATCTGACCCTGCGCGCGGTAGAGCTCCAACTTGGCACGGGTATCGGCAATATCTAGGTTTCGCATAGTTAATTGACCGATGCGATCTACTGGACCAAAGGCAGCATTTTCTGTGCGCTCCATGGACAATTTTTCTGGGTGGTAACTAAGTCCGGGTCCTGTTGTATTAACAATTGAGTAATCATCTCCCCGACGCATGCGAATAGTTACTTCACCTGTCACAGCAGATGCAACCCAACGCATTAACGATTCACGCAGCATTAGCGCTTGTGGATCAAACCAGCGACCCTCATACAAAAGACGACCTAAGCGACGACCTTCTGCGTGATAGTTAGCAATCGTGTCTTCATTGTGGATTGCACTAATTAAGCGCTCATAAGCAATAAATAGCAGCGCCATTCCCGGAGCTTCATAAATTCCACGGCTCTTGGCCTCAATGATGCGGTTTTCAATCTGATCTGCCATACCTAGACCATGGCGACCGCCGACTGCATTTGCTTCCTTCATCAATTCAACAACATCATCAAATGATTTACCGTTGATAGCAACGGGGCGACCCTGCACAAAAGAGATCTTCACATCTTCAGTGTCAATCTTTACTGCAGGATCCCAGAAACGAACGCCCATTATCGGTTGAACTAACTCAACTGAAGTATCCAAGTTTTCAAGGCTCTTTGCTTCATGCGTTGCACCCAAGATGTTTGCATCCGTTGAATAAGCCTTCTCGGTGCTGTCGCGATATGGCAAGCCATGTGCGACTAACCATTCAGACATTTCTTTACGTCCACCCAGTTCAGTTACGAAATCTTGATCAAGCCATGGCTTGTAAATACGCAAGTTTGGATTTGCTAGCAAGCCATAGCGATAGAAACGCTCGATGTCATTGCCCTTATACGTTGATCCGTCGCCCCAGATTTCTACTGAATCTGAATGCATCGCGCGCACAAGCATTGTTCCTGTTACAGCGCGGCCCAATGGGGTTGTGTTGAAATATTGTTTTCCACCTGAGCGAATGTGAAAAGCACCGCAAGCAATTGCAGCTAGACCTTCTTCAACAAGTGCGCTCTTGCAATCAACAAGGCGTGAAATCTCTGCGCCGTATTCCTTGGCGCGATCTGGAACTGAATCAATATCTGGCTCGTCATATTGGCCAAGATCTGCTGTGTATGTGCATGGCACAGCCCCTTTATCGCGCATCCAGGCAACCGCTACTGAAGTATCGAGGCCACCAGAAAAGGCGATACCTACTTTTTCACCAACCGGCAGTGATGCAAGGACTTTAGACATGCGCCAAGTCTAACGGATGTTAAGAGTAGGAAGTTTCTTCTCTAAGGCAGGAGTAACGCCCCATTGTGAGGTAATTTCGAGATATCTATCGATATCTAACTTCTCTGGCTTTGCATCTGTCTTGACTGCGCGAATCATCAAATTACGTGGGGTGTGCTCTCCCCCGACAAACTCAATTACCTCAACACGATATCCAACAATGCGAAGCAATTGCGCACGCAAAGAATCAGTCAAAAGATCGCCCAGGCGTTCTTTCATCAAACCAACCTTTATTAAAGCTCCCCACGGTTCTGGCGCGCTATTTATTTGCTTTTGAATATCGTGATGGCAACACGGTGCAATCAACAATAGTTTGGCTCCACCGTTAACAGCCCATGCAATTGCGTCATCAGTTGCGGTGTCACAAGCGTGTAAGGCAATGGCAATATCTGCTGCTTCTGCTGTTGTCTTCGAGATTTCTTCAGCTTTGAAATTTATCGTTGATGTAATGCCTAATTTTTTGGCAATCTCGTTGTTGCGATCACTTGAATCTGGTCGAACATCAATACCTGTAACTACAACTGGGATTCCGGATTTCATCAGGAATTGATGAGCTGCAAAAGTTAGGTAAGCATGTCCGCAGCCAAGATCTGTAATACGTAAGGGATTTTCTGAAGTCGGTTTATGAATCTGCCCTGCTTCAATTGCGGCATTAAGCGTTGGTGATAACAAGCGTAAGAATTCCTCCACTTGCTTGTACTTATCCTGACGCGAAGGCTTAATAACTCCCTTGGCATCTGCAATTCCGACTTCACGCAAGAATGGATCACTCGCATCAAGAAGTCGATCCTTCTTTTTATCGTGTGCCAGATTTTGTTCTAATTCACGCTTTTCAGTGTGTACCTGGGCATCTCCGCTTTTTGTGATGCGGATTGAGTATGCCTCATGAGTACTTTCGACAGTCACGTTTGCATAACCGCTATTGAGTAACTCATCAATAGCAACTTGTTGTGGAAGTAGATTTTTTGTTGTCGTTGCCCGTCCATCATTTTGCATCAGTTGCAGATTTAAAACACCTTTGATTTCAACTAGTCGAATATCAATACGTTCAAAGTCAACCTGCATATTGCGGCGGCGGCCAGACAAAACTGCCCGAACAAATGTAGAAGAGTCCAAAATTCTGGCACAAGCCTGTCGAAAGGCTTCCTCTTGTGAAGTTTGCATGATGAGACAAGTGTATCGTTGAGGCCATGAAGCGCTTCAATCTTTGGTTAGCAGAAAAAATTACTTCGGGCGTAGCCACAATGTGGTGCGCTTATATCTTTGCAGGCATAGCGCTAATTTCTTTGCCCAAGGCTTTGCAGTCAGGTGACTCTATTGTCATCGTTTCTTGGGTAGCTCAAACATTCTTACAGCTAGTTCTGTTATCAATCATTATGGTGGGGCAAAAGGTTCAATCTGTAAGTGTCGAACAAAAAATAGATGAAACACATACCGCTTCATTAGCCGAATTTGAATTAGCTAAAGAAGCACGAAAATACGCAGCCCTAGAACTTGCAGAATTGAAAGAAATCTCCAAAGAGATGCAAGCGTTGATCGCTGAGGTTGAAAAGAAGCTTCCCCGCTAAAACGTTATAAAAGCGCAACATTGCAGCAGGTGTTACACATGTTTTACATTGTCTGACAATTGCCAATTCCGTAGCCTGTCACCATGAAATCGTCGCCCTGGTGGAAAGAAGCAACGATCTACCAGATCTACCCACGGTCGTTTTTTGACAGCAATGGCGATGGTGAAGGTGATCTTCAAGGGATTACATCGAAACTTGAATACGTAAAATCGCTCGGAGTCGATGCAATTTGGCTTAGTCCTTTTTACACATCTCCCAACAAGGATGGTGGATACGACGTTGCCGATCCTCGAGACGTAGATCCACGTTTTGGAAATCTGGCCGATGCAAAAAGAATGATTGATGTCGCACATTCATTAGATCTACGAGTCTTAGTTGATGTTGTTCCTAACCATTTTTCCGATCAACATGTCTGGTTTCAAGCAGCGCTTAAAGCCGGGCGTGGTTCAATAGAGCGTTCGCGTTTTCATTTTTATGATGCAAACCCAGATGGCACACCACCAAACAACTGGATCTCACTTTTTGGTGGACCATCATGGACTCAAGTGGCCGATGGTCAATTCTACTTACATTTATTTGATTCATCTCAACCTGATCTCAACTGGGAAAATCCAGAAGTAGCTGCAGATTACGACAAGACTTTCCGCTTTTGGCTAGAGCTTGGCGTCGATGGCTTCCGAATCGATGTTGCGCACGGATTAGTAAAAGAAGATGTCCTGAAGGATCATCACGATCCACAAGGTTTAAGTGATGCACTGCGCCTTGATGTGTCTATGGATATAGATAAGCGCTACGCATTGCTGCAGACGGTTCCTTATTTTGATCGCCAAGGTGTGCACGAGATTTATCGCAAATGGCGCACACTTTTTGATTCGTATGGAGATCGCGAAATTATGGCTGTTGCGGAGGCCTGGGTTCATCCCCCAGTTAATGCAACGCGTTATGTGCGCCCAGATGAGCTGCATCAAGTCTTTAATTTTGATCTGCTGGATGCTCCCTTTAACGGTCCGCATCTTTACGATGTTGTAAGTCGAACAATTGAATTGATGAAATCTGTAGCTGCACTACCGACCTGGGCTCTTAGTAATCATGATTCACCGCGTGTGGCATCACGTGTCGGAGAACAACAATCACGCGCACTTGCGATGTTTGTATTCGGATTGCCTGGATCTTCATACATCTATGCCGGGCAAGAACTTGGACTTCCTGATGGTGTTATTCCTGATGAAGCCCGCCAAGATCCAATCTATTTCCGCACTAATGGAACACAAAAGGGTCGAGACGGTGCCCGTGTTCCATTGCCGTGGAACGGTGACAGTGCACCATTCGGATTTTCATCTGGAAATCCTTGGCTACCTTTACATGATGGATGGAAAGAATTAACAATTGAAAAGCAGTCAGCAGAGCCAAAGAGTTCATTGAATCTTTATCGAAACGCTTTAAATCTGCGTGCTGAGCATTTGGTAAGTAACGGTGATATCAATTGGGTGGAATCACCTAATCATGGTTCCAGAATTTCAACTTTGCTGGCATATCGTCGAGCTAATGTGTCTGTCTATATGAATCTTGGCGATGCACCAATAGAAGTTGAAATCACGGGCAAAGTGCTGATCGTAAGCGCCGGAGTACCCGATGGACGCGATGGAAAAATAACAATTCCTGCGGTTTCAACTCTGTGGGTCCATCACTAACTGACACAATACCGCCATGGAATCTACGACTACCTGGCTAGTAACAATTGCAGTTCTAGCAGGGATCATTATTTTTGATCTTGCCATCGCCGTGATTCGCAGAAATAAGCCGACGTCCATGGGTGAAGCTGGTTTCTGGACAGTGTTCTATATCGGCACCGCAATTGTTTTTGGAACTTTAATGCCTCATTGGACGGGAGTTTCGGGGCAAAAAGAGTTCTTTGCAGGCTGGCTCACTGAGTATGCATTGTCTGTAGACAATATCTTCGTCTTCATTATTATTTTGAGCAGTCTGAAGGTACAGAAAGAATCACAGCAGTTAGTTTTATTACTAGGAATCATGCTGACTATTGCAATTCGAGCATTATTGATTCCGCTTGGCGCAGCTCTTATTCAATCCTTCGCCTCTGTGTTCTTTTTATTCGGAGCTTTCCTCATTTACACCGCCTACACCTTGGCAAAAGAAGACGAAGATGATGAATGGAAGGAAGGAAAAGTCACTGCAATTTTGAAAAAGCGTGGCTTCAGTACATTTACTATCGCCTTAGTTGCACTTGGACTTACTAATTTGGTTTTCTCGCTTGATTCAATTCCGGCAATCTTTGGTTTGACTAAGGATCCATATATTGTCACGACTGCAAATGTATTTGCCCTGATGGGACTTCGTCAGCTCTTCTTCTTGCTAGAAGGTCTGCTTAAGCGATTGGTTTTCCTATCAAAAGGTCTTTCCTTCATCTTGGCATTCATTGGCGTGAAAATGGTTATGGAAGCGTTCCACGGAATTGGCATCGATGAGATTGCTGGAGTTCACATTCCAGAAGTTAGCCTTGAAGTAAGTCTCGCAGTCATTGTTGCAAGTTTGATTGTTACAACAGTTGCCAGTCTTACCGCCACTCGTAAAGATGGCAGCGAAATCGTTTAGATTTCAGTTTTCATTGTTCGTAAAGTTGCACGATCATGATCTTTCGTGCGCTCATGAATCTTTCGAATCTGTAATGCAAATGCTTTTATAGCAGTATCAAAAGCTGCTAAGTCATTAAACTCTGCCGCCTCTGCCCGTATCAAAGGACCAGATCCATGCGATGTTAAAACGACCTTGTGCGAGTGTTTGCCCTGTTGGGGATTTGCCTCATGAAGAACTTCAACTTCAACGCGATCAATAACCACGCTAAATCGTTCCATGCTGCTTAGTTTTTCTTCTACGATAATTTTGAAATCTTCTGCTAAATCTGCGTGACGAGTATGAATTAGGATCTTCATGCTTAGAAGGGTAGTACTAAGACCACACATGTCGCTATAGTTGCAAGTGCAAAAGATTTTCCAAGAATTGCTAGTGCGGTCTTGCGATCTGCAGCGCGATCCTCTTTGCTTGTTACTCGCTTGATATCGCCCATTTTGCCAACATTAAATGTTCCAGCAAATCCGTACGCTAAACAAAATTTGCTGCGGGATTGAACAAAGCCAACTGAGGCAACCATTAGTGGGAAGAAAATTCCTAGACGAACTCCAACCGGCGCGCCAGCGGCTATAAAGCCAATCAAAGCTGTGATTGAAAAGAACAGACCAACTATGGCAACTAATTGTCGACGTCGAATTTCGCCTTTACCAATGTTGCAAGTACCGGGAATATATTCGATGTCAGGCATCTTCAAATTCATCTTCATCGACCCAAGTATCAGCAACAGAATCTTCTTGATGTTCTACCCATGAGAGGAAAGATCCAACCGCGCGGAAAGCCAAAATAGCTACCGTGACTGCTGCGAATAATCGACGAAATGCTTTAAGCATGAGATAAAAATACAGCCTTTTGCAGAAAATTTCTTTACAGGGTGGCTAACGCTTGATGAATGTCTGCCCATACATCATCAACATGCTCGCACCCAACAGAAAGTCGAATTAATTGCTCAGGTACTGATGGGCTTTCAAGGGCCCAGCGACGACGTCGTTCCCACAATGATTCAATCCCACCAAGACTGGTTGCATGGGTGATTAGCTTTGATGATTCACACACCTTCTGGGCATCTTCTGCCGTGCCAGCTACTTCGAAGGAAACAACTGCACCAAAACCTGGATAGCGAACCTTTGTAACCTTTGGATGGTTACTAAGTCGAGCAACTAGATCTTTTGCATTACTTTCGGCCGCTCTAAATCGAACAGGAAATGTTCTAATTCCGCGAAGTGCTAGCCAGGCTTCAAATGGGCCCGGAACTGAACCATTGAACCGTCGAGACTCTTCTAATCTCTTCAACAGCGCGTCATCATTTGTTGAAAGCGATCCCAACACAACATCGCTGTGGCCAGCTAAAAACTTTGTCACCGAATGCATAACAATGTCTGCGCCCATTGATAATGGCTTTTGCACAAGCGGAGTTGCAAAGGTGTTATCGACAGCAACGCCCATACCTGACTTCTTTGCCGCTGCTATCAAGGAAGGCAGATCTGCAACATCTAAACATGGATTTGTTGGGGATTCCAGCCACAGCATCGCTGCACCTTTCATGGCTGCAATTACTTCTTCAGTGTTAGTGATTTCAACAAAGCGAACTTCTAAACGTCCCGTTGAATGATGCTGATTAAGCAAGCCCATAGTGCCGCTGTAGCCCTGATTAGATGCAACTACTGGTGCACCAATTGGCAAAATTGAAAAGACTGCGCTGATCGCTGCCATACCGGATGAAAATGAAAGTGTTGCTCCACCTTCTAATTCAGCAATTGCTGATTCAAGTGCGCTCCAACTTTCATTGCCATATCGCCCATAACCAACTGGACCACCTGCGTGATAGGTAGAAGAAAATATAATTGGAGGATTCAATGAAGCATCAGGGGCTGGATCTGGACGACCAGCTGTGATTGCAGAAGTTTCAGGGTGAAGACTCATGTGCTAACTCTAATTGTTTCCGAGCACGGCCATGGCCGCATTATGACCAGGAATTCCACTTACTCCCCCGCCACGGATAGCCCCTGCTCCACAAATAAAGATGCGAGGGTCATCGGTTTCCACGCCCCACGAAGGAGCCGAGCCATCTTCGCGAAATGGCATAGATAGATCTTTGTGAAAGATGTTGCCCCTAGGAAGTGCGATCGCTGCTTCAATATCAAGTGGTGTTTTTACTTCAATCGCTGCGATCACATCTTCGATGGGTTCTGCCAAATACTCATTAACTGATGACAGCGCTGAAGCTAGTGCTACAGCACGAGCTGCATCATTGTCTGCATCAAATAGCGAAGCTGGGGTATGGAGGCCAAAAATAGTTAACGTTTGATATCCAGCCGCTTGTAAGTCTGGACTCAAAATAGATGGATCAGACAAGGTGTGGCAATACATTTCAATTGGCATTTTTGCCGGCATGACACCTGATTTCGCATCTGTAAATGTTTGTTCCAGCTGTGAAAAAGTTTCATTCGCGTGAAAAGTGCCAGCAAATGCAAGCCGTGGATCAATTCCTGACTTTAACTGTGGGAGTCGTTTGAGCAAGATATTAATTTTTAACTGCGAACCATCAAGTGATTTTGGTTTAGCTTTTCCCCGCAGTTTTGCTAATACGGCAGGGGCAGCATTAGAAAGCAGAAAATCTGATTGGTACACATCGCCAGATTCAGTTCTTACCGCCACACCTGATTGATCGCTAACGATTGAATCTACTTTTGAATTTACTTTGATTTCAACACCTAGATCAGTGGCAGCACGAATAAGTTCTTTAACGAGTGCGCCCATTCCACCAACTGGAACTTTCCATTCTCCGGTTCCGTTGCCCATCAGGTGATAGAGAAAACAAATATTCGCCTGTGGATCGTAGGCAGATGCAAATGTTCCGATTAAGGCATCAGTTAAGACAACACCTTTCACAACGTCATTCTTGAAACGTTTGTCTATTTCAGCGCCAATGGGTTGCTCAACTAAGTAATCCCAAACCTTGTTCAGATTAATGTGAGCCTTTAGTTCACTTCTGGTCTTTAGCGGCTGCAACAGTGTCGGCGCAATCTTGTGAGCAAAATCCGCAACCTCGGAATAGAACTGTTGCCAGGCTTGTGCTTCTGCCCCTGTTGGATCTAATTCATTAAATGATGCCGCGGTTTTCTCATCCCACTGTCTAGAAACATACAAACCTTTATCTGCATACGGGGTATAACTAGAAACCTCACGCGAAATACATTCAAATAACAACCCTAGATCCGAGATGATTCTGTCTGGCAACAATGAGATTAAATATGAATACCTCGACAAATGCGCATCAAAACCTTCAAATGCTTGAACACTTTGAGTTGCCCCGCCTATTTCGGGATTTGCTTCCAGGATTACGACCGACTTTCCAGCTTTTGCTAAGTAAGTAGCAGCAACTAAACCGTTATGCCCACCACCAACAATGGTGACATCGTATTTCTTAGCCTTCATTAAATTGCTCGAGCAATCCGATCAATTGCTTCAGTGATAATTTCTGGGCTTGTCGCAAAATTTAGGCGCACATATTGATCGCATTGCTTACCGTAAATATGTCCTGAGTTAAAGGCTACTCGTGCAGTTTCAACCAAAGTGACTGAAGGATCAGCACCTAAGTTAAGTGATTCGACATCGATCCATGCTAAATAACTATTTTGTGGAATGTGATAACGAACTGTTGGAAGTTTTTGCGCTAAAAGTTCTTTGATCAAGTGACGATTGTGATCAAGCTGAGCTAAAACGGTGTCAAGCCACACTCCACAATCGGCAAATGCAACAGCGGTTGCAAACCCTCCCAGTAAGGATGCACGGTAATGCATAGCTGGAGCCAGGTTAGCTAACTTAGTATTCATCGCCTCGCTTTGAGAAATAATGATTGCGCACTTTAATCCTGCAATGTTCCAACCCTTTGATGCAGCGGTAACAGAAACAGATACAGATTCAGCATCTGGTCCTAGGGTAAGAATTGGGGTAAAGGTTTCACCTGGAAAAGTCAGCGGGGCATGAATCTCATCACTGATCACTACGACATTATGCTCTTTAGCTAATGCAACTATCTTCAACAAATCAGCTTTGGTATAGATAAAACCAAGTGGGTTGTGTGGACTGCACAATAGGTGAACCTTGATTCCCGATACATATGCTTTTTCAATAGCGTCCCAATTGATCACCCAAGGGTTTGTTGCTTCGTCACCTATGCGATCAAAGGGAGCATCAACAATTGTTAAGTGTGTTTCATTGATCCAGGTATAAAAATTTTGATACACCGGAGAACTAATTAGGATCGAGTCACCGGGTTTTGTAAACACACGCAAAATTTCTACAACAGCAACACCAACATCTGTGGCCGCACGAACTTGTTTCTCATCTACGGCCCAGTTCCAGCGCTCAGCAGCAAATTTTTTGAAGCCTAAACCAAGTTCTGGAATCGGGCCTAGATAACCAAGATCTGAGTGTGAAACCATCTCGGTGAGGATCGCTTTGATTGGTTCTGCGACTGGATAATCCATTTCAGCAACCGGTAACGGCAATACATCGTGCGGAAATGTGCGCCACTTTTCACTTCGGTGTGTGTGAAGCTCGGCCAGATTATGTGCCGAGAAATCATGATCGCTCATGCCGGCAAGGCTACCTCAGAAGGCTTGTTCTTCGGGAGTTAATCGGCGGGTTGAATTACGCACAACAAGGGTTGTTGGCAGGACTAATGACGGCGGATCTATTGTTGGTTTACGCAGACGCTCCATGATTGACCAGGCAGCCATTTCGCCCATCAACGTCACGGGTTGTTCAATTGTTGTAAGTTCAGAAAATTCAGCCATCTCATGGCCATCAAAACCGATAATCGAAATGTCATCTGGAGCTTTTAAACCGTGGCGACGTAACGCCTGCATTGCACCCATTGCCATTTCATCTGATTCGCAAAAGATTGCAGTTGGTCTATTAGGACGCGCTAATAAATCATCCATCGCACGGGATGCGGTATGCATTGTGAAGTCTCCGTGGACTTCGCGTGAAGGTAGCCATTCGAGGCCACTTTCGGCCAATGCTTGCATGAAACCTTTTCGGCGATCTTGCGGAACACTGAAGTTAAATGGGTCATCAGGTCGACCTGACATTAAACCGATCTTCTTATGACCTTGATTTACAAGGTGCTGGGTGGCTGTTTTTGCCGCTGCAACATCATCAATTTTAATTGAGGCACACTTTGCATGGTCCATACCAACTAGGGCGATTGGAACACCAAGACTAAGAATCGAATCAAACTCTTCTTCAGTTGGTGGCAATGAAATAACAATCAATGCATCGACTCGACCCTTTAATAATTGGTGCTGAAAAAGTCGCTCGCGACCTTTCATTTGTGAAAAGTTGTAAAGCAGTAAATCTAGGCCCGCTTCACGAAGAGCTTGTTCTGCCCCGCTAATTACCTGCGAGAAATACCATCTAGAAATATAGGGAGCCACAACGCCGACCGCATTTGTCCGACCTCCGACAACGTTTTGGCGATCCGAAATTAATGGGTAATTCAATTTTTCAGCTGCGGCAATAATCTTTTCGCGGGTTTGCTGATTCACATGATGGAGGCCGCGCAATGCGCGAGATACCGTTGCAGTTGAAACTCCTGCTTCTTCTGCAACTTCCTTAATCCCTGCCATGTAATCACCTCCCCGTAAGCAAACACTGCAAAAATTTCTGCAAGAACTGCAAAAGTATGACAAGAAACCTGTAATAAGCAATTTCGTGCGTGAAATAGGGGTACATTGGTAAGCATGAGCAACCAAATTGAAACCCAGATCGATGTAACCCTGACCGAGCGCAATCGCCTAACCGCATTTTTCCGCTTAGTCCTAGTTGTCCCGATGGCCATCTTTGTCGCCTCCTTCGCACCATCGTGGTCTAACAACACCGATAGTTGGTCGGTGGGGCTTTTGATTCTGCCGGTTGCCCTTGCCATTGTTTTTCGCCAGATCTATCCCAGCTATTTGTTAGCTTTCAATGAAGCACTTCTATCTCTGCAAACTCGCGTAGATGCTTACGTTTTGTTGCTAACGGATGAATACCCTTCAATCGAAGAAAATGATGTAGTCAGCGTGACCTTTCCAGAAGTAGATGCCAAAGCACTAAACCGTTGGTTGCCTCTGGTTAAATGGTTTTTAGCAATTCCTTTGTATGTTGTTGGAATCGCATACATTATCTACGCAGCATTTTTAACTTTGTTTGCCTGGATCAGCATTTTGCTTACGGGCAATTTCCCCGAGTTTTGTGCTGAAGGAATTGTTGGAGTTATTGCCTACTGGAACCGGGTTGTTGGGTATGCCATAATTTTTGTGACGGATGAATACCCAACCTTTTCGCTGTAATTAATTTTTTATTGCGGCTGGGTAAGCAATTCCTGTGCTTGAATGACAGTCATATCCATTGGGGTTTTTCTGTAAGTACTTTTGGTGATAATCCTCAGCTTCAAAATATTCCACACCATCTGCACTAAGAATTTCGGTGCAGATTTCATCTAGTCCAGCTGCAGTTAACACAGACTGATACGTTGCTCGTGACGCAAGCGCAGTGTCCATCTGATCATTAGTAGTAGTAAAAATAGCGCTCCGATACTGAGTTCCAATATCTCCACCTTGTTTGTTCAAAGAAGTTGGATCATGCATTGTCCAAAACTCTTCTAGTAAACGTTGGTATGAAACCACGGTTTCATCAAATACGACCTTGACCATTTCAGCATGGCCTGTAACACCGGTGCACACTTGTTCATATGATGGATTAGGTCGGGTGCCACCCATGTAGCCAACGCTTGTTTCAAGAACTCCATCCATTTGCCAGAAGCGACGTTCTGCTCCCCAGAAACATCCAGTTGCGAAGTAAGCCGTTGATCTCATGCGTGAATTCTTGCAGTATGCAGACATATTCGCACCCGCTGATAACCTTGCGTTCAAACCCACGAGCCCCCGTAGCTCAGGGGATAGAGCACTGCCCTCCGGAGGCAGGTGCACAGGTTCGATTCCTGTCGGGGGCACACTTGAGGTACATCACTCATATTTCCAAAAACTCTTTGCGTACATCCTTGTATAACGACGCTCCAGCATGGACAATTAAGACCTTGCACGCACAACTGTGTGTATTAACACAACGTAACTTTTCAAAAAGTCGTACTTCCCTAAGGAGACATGCAATGGATTGGCGTCATCAATCAGCCTGCCGTGATGAAGATCCCGAGCTTTTCTTCCCTGTTGGAAATACAGGTCCAGCCCTTACTCAAATCGAAGAGGCTAAAAAGGTGTGCAACCGTTGCATTGTTAAAGAGCCTTGCTTGGCGTGGGCACTTGAGAGTGGTCAAGATGCTGGCGTATGGGGCGGATTATCTGAAGATGAACGTCGTGCACTTAAGCGTCGTGCAGCACGTAACCGTGCGCGTCTAATGGAGCAGCAGAACCAAATTTAAAGTGGGAAGCGCAACTTTGCGTGCGTTCCTTGGTGTGTAGATTCCAATTTCAATTCACCTTTTAATTCATTTTCCGTAAGCGTGCGCACGATTTGTAGACCTAGATTCGATGATGTTGATAGATCAAATCCTTCTGGCAATCCAACTCCATCATCGGAAATGGTAATGACACATTCATTGCTATAGCGTTGTAATTCAATCGTTAACCGTGTTCCAGATTCGTGCAGGCCATGTTCCAAAGCGTTGTGCATTAATTCGGTTACTACTAACGATAAAGGTGTAGCAATTCTGGATTCAAGCGAACCGAGCTGTCCTACTCGCTCGATACTCAACTGGCCCATTCGAGGACTTAGCTCTAAGGCATGAGTCACTAATGAAGTCAGAACTTCATCGAAGGCAACTGTATTTTCAGTGCTATTTGAAAGAGTTTCGTGAACCAGTGCAATAGAGGCGATACGTCGAACAGCTTCATCAAGTGCCGCTGCCGCTGCTGGATCATCAATCCGACGGGACTGCAGTCGCAGGAGCGCCGATACTGTCTGAAGATTATTTTTAACCCGATGATGGATTTCGCGGATCGTTGCATCTTTTGTAACGAGCTCGCGATCACGTCGGCGAAGCTCAGTAACGTTTTGCAAAAGCACAATTGAACCAATTCGATCTGCGCCCTGAATCAAAGGCAAAACCAAAAGATCAATTGTTGCGCCTTGATTATCAATTTCTACGCGACGAAGTGTCTTACCATTTAATCGCGTGCGAACACCTTCTTCATGTGCATTAGGTGAGGCCGTGACAACTTGTTCTGCTACTTCACCAAGATTGCGACCTTCTAGGTCTCCAATCCATCCCATGCGTGAAAATGCTGATTTCGCGTTAGGGCTTGCAAAAGAAATAGCTCCATTTACATCAAGTCGAATTAGTCCGTCGCCTACACGTGGAACTGGTTCAAATAATGAACCCACCGATTGGTATGGAAAATTTCCTTCAGCAACCATTTGATATAAATGATTTGCAATCTCTCGATAATTCAACTCTAGTTTTCCTGGCGAACGCATGTGTTCGGCGTTTCGATGGCGCGAGATAACAGCAATTACCTGTCCCTGGAAGAAAACAGGAATTGTTTCTTCTTTGATAAGTAGTTCACCTATACGCTCTGGCTCAGTGTTTCGAACAATTTCACCTGATGAAAGCGCCTCGTCAATATTAGGGCGCGTTCCCCACAAAACTTCATCACCAATGACATCATTAATAAAAACCGTAGACGAGGTTGTTGGGCGAATATGCGCCACTGCAATATGGCCACTTGGCCAAAGCTTTATATCTTTGCGAATTGGAACCCACAGAATCAGATCGGCAAACGAAAGATCCGAAAGCAACTGCCAATCTGCTACGAGTTCTCGCAATCTATGCGATTGATCAATAGTTACGGTAGTTCTACCACCCAGCAGATTATCTAACTGGAACATGGTTACTTCCACTCTGCCAAGTGCAGTTCGATTTCTTGAGTAGCAAACCACACCAATTCGTCATCGCCTTGAAATGCTAATAACGCACACTGAACTTGATCCCACTGCAAGGCAGAAGTCAGAGTTATTGATTGTGCGTAATGCTCCCCTATGTGTTCCTTTTCGATTTCAAGGGCTACAACAATCCCGGGGGCTTTCTCCGATAATCGAAGTTCTAGCGCTTCTTCACCAGCAGCAACAGAGAGTAAAAACTCGAGCTCTTCTTCATCACAGTCTGGGTTTTCAACAACAAAATGGATTGTTGGTGCATACAGTTCATCGACCTCAAGGCTTTTGTTTACGACAAAGCTCTCGAGATCCTTATGGCTAATTGGAAGATATGCACGCATTGACCAATAGTAATAGATCTCAACTTTTTAATTCACGGGCCAATTCAGCGATCGATTTACGCACATTTGAGCGCTCATTAATCTCTACCAAGGTCGCATGCTCATCCTCAGCGGCTACAACTGCTCGAGAGTCCTTAACGATGCTTCTGATTCGAATCGGCTTTAGTGCAGTTGCACAGCTCAAGAACTTTGCTTCTTCGCTTTCGCCTCGCTTGCCCGGAGACTTCATATTCATCACAAAACTTAGACTGGCGCGCACAGAGGTACTCTGCAGAAGATCTACAACCTGGGTAAATCGATGAAGTCCTAGTTGATCTGCTCTAGAAATAATCATCAACTCATCTGCTTGATCACAACACCAAGTGGTCATCGTTGATGTCCACCGGCGATCAGTTAATCGATTTGATAGCCCTGAAATTGATCCTAAATCTACGATGATGAACTCAAATTCGGACGCGGCACGTTCCATAAATTCATCTACTTTTCCTGCTTGTTCCTGAATTATTTCAGTCAATGACAATTGTGGAGCAATGCTTTTCCAGTCTGTATCGCTGCTGATATTTCTCATTGCCAGATAGGCCGCGATCGAAGGAGCTCGATAATTTCCTTCAATCAGCAATGTTGATTTTTCAAGAATGCTTAACTCCATTGCGATGTTCATTGCCACTGTTGTACAACCGGTATAGCTGCCGGCTGAGCCAACAGCAATTACACGGGCTTTGCGCAAGACGCGTTGTGGCGTGCTAAGCCCGCGCATCATGGGCGTGCGAACAAAACCCCGAACTAAGCTCACTAGATCCGTTGTTGACTGTGGAACTGCATGCAGCCCAATAAGTTCGCTATCTACCTGTTGATCAATGCTAAAACCAATCGTTTGACGAATCTTTGTACTGATCGAATCAATTTTTGCCTTTGAAATACCCGGTAGGTCAGATCCAAATAACAAAAGTGACCCTAGGGCCACATCATGATTTGAATCAAGAAAACGTTCTAGGGAATCCCAATCGATCGCACGGAAAACAACGCTCCAACCCTGAGCAAATAATGTTCCGGCAATAAATCCTTCAGTTTCAGAGGATGAAATCGCGGTAATGACCATTGGCATTTCTAGCTCAGACATGTGATCGGATCACCACTAATCGGCCCTGTGTTGTTGCACTTAAAAGTCGTAGTACTTGTGTTTCTTCAACGGCCAAAGATAAGCCAACATCGTTACCAAAATTTTTGCCACCATTGTCATAACTCAATAGTGTTACTCCCCCAAGAATTAGGATCGGTGTAATCGCAGAATCACCGCTTTGAGTGTCTAGTACCCAGTAAATGTCCACATCTTCGCCAACACCTAAACCAGTTGCCACATCAACGGAACGAACACTGATAGGTACCGCACTAGTCGACATCGCATCGGTGGATGAAGTTAAATCCGTACTTCCGATGATTTCGCCAGCATGCAAAATTCGCGTTGCAACCATTCCAATTGGTTCAACTTTATTGCTCAGATAGATCTGCGCACTTGAATCCAAGTTCAAATGAGCAACTGAAACATCTGACGCTGCTATCTGGTGACCTGGCAAAACAGGTCCGTTTATCACCCAATAATCAGAGCTCTTATTTGAAAAAGTTGCGATTAGGAAAGCTGAGACAAAGGCTGCTGCAATAAGTGTTATTGCTAGTGGAAGCCGGGTGGTTCGAGTTTTCTTATTGTTGGTCATAGGCGCCACTCAACTGCATAGCTGACACCTTCTAGCTCGTTATCCACAGTGGTACTTAAGTACCAGACTGATCCATCCTTAAGGCTGAGGTATGTGTGTGCATGTCAAGCAATTGTCAGTCCATGACAACAGAACTCGAATACAGCCAGCAGCCCTCATTTGCAACTATTGATTTATCACCGATTTCAAGTGACCTCAATGAAGATTGGCAACATCTAGTACTTGAAATGTTTCGTCCAGTGTTGCCAGCACTACCAATTCAAAAACCTCGCCTTTATTTAGTCGCATCAACATTTGGCGAGGAATACGATGCCGAGTTTGCCCCCGAGCCAACATCAGCTGCAGACTTACCGGAAATTAATGATTTAGTATTTCAATTCATTCACAACGTTGTAGAAATTTGGGCTGGTCGTCGATCTGCATCCCAAGTACAGGCAATGTGTCATCACCTAATTTTTGCTGAATTGCATAGGAACTCGGGGCACCAAAAAGATGTTGGCAGAATTAGAAGAATTAAAGTAACTCAACCATTGGACGGCATTTGCGAAGCAACTGTCATGGTTCGTTACGGAGACAGGTTGCGTGCGGTCGCAATCAGGTTTGAAGGTCTAGATGGACGTTGGTTATGTACTGCTCTAACTTTAATTTAAGTTAAGCAGCTCCACCGTGGCAACGCTTGTACTTCTTGCCTGAACCGCAAGGACACGGAGCGTTTCGAGAAACATCACCAGTCGTGCGTACGCCAGATTCATCGGCCGCCGTGTACTGCAGCCCAGTTGCTGGAAGTTGTTTCGCTTCAAGACCTGGAGCAACGACTTCATTATTTGAACTTTCAACGGTGACTTCGATGTTGAACAAGAAGCCAGCAATCTCTTCTTTGATTGCATCCATCATCGCTGCGAATAGATCGAAACCTTCTTTTTGATACTCAACAAGTGGATCGCGCTGGGCCATTGCGCGTAGCCCAATACCTTCTTGTAGGTAATCCATTTCATATAGGTGTTCACGCCATTTACGATCTAGAACAGATAGCAAGACCTTGCGCTCTAATTCGCGCATTACTTCTTCGCCTAGTGACTCTTCACGCTTTGCATACGCAGCCTTGCAATCCTCAACAACTCGAGCAGCCAAGAACTCTGCATCCAGTCCGGCTAGAGAACCAACCTCTGCAACTAAATCATCGATCGTAAATGAGATTGGGAAAATAGTTTTAAGCGCGGTGAAGAGAGTTTCTAGATCCCAATCCTCTGCATACCCATTGGCAGTTGCAGCATGAACGTAGGCAGTCAAGGTATCTGACACAAAACCAGCGACCTGATCCTTAATATCTGCGCCTTCTAGAACCAGACGTCGTTCTCCATAAACAACTGTACGTTGGCGGTTCATCACATCGTCATACTTCAAAACATTCTTACGCATCTCAAAGTTTTGAGCTTCGACCTGGGTTTGCGCAGATCGAATAGCATTTGAAACCATCTTCGATTCAATTGGTGCATCGTCAGGAAGTCCTGCAGCAGTTAAGAAACGTTCAACCATTCCTGAATTGAAACGACGCATCAGATCATCTTGTAATGACAAGTAGAAACGTGACTCACCTGGATCGCCTTGGCGGCCTGAACGACCTCGTAGCTGATTATCGATACGGCGTGATTCGTGGCGTTCTGTTCCGAGAACGTAAAGCCCACCTAAGCCAACAACTTCTTCATGACCCTTTTCAACTGCAGCTTTTTGACGGGCAATCTCTGCTGGCCATTCTTTTTCATACTCTTCAGCATTATCAACTGGAGAAATTCCACGACGTTGCAATTCGAAGTCGGCCATAAATTCAGGGTTTCCACCAAGCATGATGTCTGTACCGCGACCAGCCATGTTGGTTGCAACAGTCACTGCCCCACGAACACCTGCGCGAGCGATGATCGCAGCTTCACGTTCGTGGTGTTTAGCGTTTAGCACTTCGTGAGGTACACCTGATTTACGCAAGAAAGCAGAAAGTTCTTCTGACTTTTCCACGCTGACGGTACCAACCAATACTGGTTGTCCTTTGCGGTGACGCTCAACAATGTCCGCTGTTACAGCAGCAAATTTCCCAACCTCTGTCTTGTACACCAAGTCAGCTGAATCAATACGTTGCATTTCACGGTTAGTAGGAATTGGAACTACGCCGAGCTTATAAATCTGATGGAATTCTGATGCTTCTGTTGAAGCAGTTCCCGTCATACCTGAAATCTTTGAATATAAACGGAAATAATTCTGCAATGTAATCGTTGCAAGAGTCTGATTTTCATCCTTAATTTCAATGCGCTCTTTAGCTTCAAGAGCTTGGTGTAATCCCTCGCTATAGCGACGTCCAGCCAACATGCGGCCAGTGTGCTCATCAACGATTAAAAGTTCACCATTCATTACAACATAATCTTTGTCGCGCTTAAAGAGCTCCTTTGCGCGGATAGCATTGTTGAGGTAGCCAATCATTGGTGTATTTGCCGCTTCATAGAGGTTGCCAATTTGAAGCATTTCCTCAACCTTTGTTACACCTTCTTCAATAATTCCACAGGTCTTTTTCTTTTCATCTACTTCGTAGTGAACATCTCTTTGTAAGTTGTTAACTAGCTTTGCAAACTCTACGTACCATTTTGTTGCCTTATCAGCAGGTCCGCTGATGATCAATGGTGTGCGTGCTTCATCAATCAAAATCGAGTCGACTTCATCAACTACTGCAAAGAAATGTTCGCGCTGTACGCACTCTTCAAGTGACCAAGCCATGTTGTCGCGAAGATAATCAAAACCGAATTCATTGTTAGTTCCATAAGTGATGTCAGCAAGATAAGCCTGTCGACGTTCAGCCGGTGTCATGTTTGCAAGAATTACATCAACCTTTAAGCCGAGGAAACGGTGGACACGTCCCATCCATTCGCTATCGCGTTCTGCCAAGTAATCATTAGTAGTTACAACATGCACGCCGCGACCAGCAAGGGCGTTGAGATACGAAGGTAGAGTGGAAACCAAAGTCTTACCTTCACCAGTACGCATTTCAGCGATGTTGCCCTTGTGCAGTGCTGCACCACCCATAATCTGTACGTCATAGTGACGTTGTCCAAGTGTTCGCTTCGCAGCTTCGCGCACGACAGCAAATGCTTCTGGCATCAAATCATCAAGTGATTCGCCTTGTGCAAACCGATTCTGGAAAATTTCAGTTTGATTGCGGAGTTCGGAATCAGACATCGCAACAAAGCGAGCTTCTTGAGCATTAACTAAGGCAACAATCTTGCTCAGATCACGAAGGATGCGTCCTTCGCCTGCACGCAAAATCTTGTCTACAAATGCTGGCATTGATTCTTACCTCTCATCGTGGCTGCCCAGTCAATCCTGGCCAGGGCGCCGATTCACCCCCTTATCGTAGAGGTTGAGCCACGCATGCGGTAACCGCACAAACTGAGCCAAAGGCGTGAGAACCCTGCGAATTAAGGGCTCTGGTTGCCTCGCGCAGGGTCGCGCCGGAAGTGACCACATCATCAATCACAATTGCGTCGCCACGAAGAATTGCGCCAGGTTTTAATGAAAAAGCTCCTTGCATATTTGCATTTCGCTGAACTCGTGTTAGCCCACTTTGATCCGAAACTCTACGAGCAACCTGAAGGCAATCATTTATTGGAATACCGGTTTGTTTGGAAATTGACTGTGTTAATTCCACAATAAAACTACGGCCTCTTCGACGCTGTGATTGCCTGCTTGAAGGAATAGGAATTAAAGTTCTGTACATCTTATTTGATTTCGAATTAGTGGAACTAGTTTTACTCAAAATATGAACTATTGCTTCAATTAGTAAATCATCTGCGCCTTTTAAACCATTTTCCTTTGCAGCAAGGATTATCTTGGATGCTGTTGGCGAATAGATTAGAGCTGACTCAACAATTAAGGTACTGCTATGAGTTCTGTAGTAGTGCGGGATCCACTCGTGACGGCATGCAGTACAAATACTCAAACCCAATGAATTGCATCCGTAACATCTGGTCGGAAAAATTAAATGTGATAGTTCAGTCAAAATCTTCATAAGCCCATAGTGGGCATAAATTGATGAGCAACTTGCCCTGGGTGATTGTTTGTGGAAACTAAGCGTGGAAACTAAGCTCTGTAATCTTCGGGTTGCAGCGCGATCAAGCGATGATCAATTGATTCCCAACTCTTTCGGGGCAGTGTTAGTACAAAGTGTGCGCCTCGACCTGGGCGACCCCACGCTTCTAACTCACCATTGTGTAATCGAGCATCTTCCAAAGCGATTGAAAGACCCAAACCGGTGCCTCCACGGGTTCGTGCCCTTGAAGGATCTGCGCGCCAGAAGCGATCAAAAACTCGAGTTAATGCGTTTTCATCCAGGCCAACACCGTAATCACGAACACCTATAGCTACATCATGTTCATTGGCTTTGATCTGCACATCAATTTGCAGCTCCTCTGCGTGATCGATGGCATTAGCCAATAGATTACGTAAAATGCGTTCTACGCGTCGAATATCAGCCTTAATCATGACTGCAGGTTCTGAAGATTTAACAAATATCTTCGTCTTTCGACCTTTTGCAACTAATGATAAATCCTCTGCGCATCTAGTTACCAGTTGAACTACATCAAAATCAACCGCTTCAAGAACTGCCACTTCAGCATCAAATCGCGAAACTTCTAATAGATCTTCAAGTAAGCGTTCAAAGCGATCTAATTGAGCGACCAAGAGTTCGGCACTTCGTGTCACGGTTGGATCAAATGAGTCTTTTGATGAGTGAATAACTTCTGATGCCATGCGTAAAGTAGTTAAAGGTGTCCGAAGCTCATGAGACACATCAGAAACGAAACGTTGCTGAACCCTAGATAAGTTTTCTAATCGCGCAATTTGTTTTTCCAGTGATTCGGCCATCTCATTAAATGCATTACCAAGCGTTGAAATTTCATCCTGCGAATACACTTTCATACGTTGTCTAAAATCTCCAGCGGTAAACTCAGTGGCGATTCGTGCAGCTTCACGCACCGGTTTTACTACTTGACGTACTACGACCCAAGTAATGAGCGTAATCAATAGCAGCAAAATAATTCCTGCAATGAGCAGATAGCCATTTATCAAATTAAGGGTCTTTGCTTGATTAGTAAGCGAAAATACAAGATACATCTCGTACTGGCCAGCATTTGGGATCTGAACCTTTTCACCGATTGCTAAACCTTGGCTACTCGTACCATCTAGATAATGCATAGTCGTGTATTCATAAACGAGGTTTTTACTTTTGCGCACTCGTTCACCCAGAGATTTTGAGATTGTCTTTGGATCTAAAAGGTTTGATGCAATCTCATAATTTTTTTCCTTGTTATTACCAGGGCTTCGAAGAAAAACCACTTCTCGGGTGTTTTCGTTTGAGGAAATTGTTGTTGCCGAACTAATGACATCGTCTACCACTTTTTGTATAACTGAGTCTTTTTCCCCTTCGGCAAGCAAAAATCGATAGTCCGCAGTAAAGATTGTTGAGCGAGCTTCGATCATGGCCGAATTCAGATTTACTGACTTGATACCGCTAGAAAGCCTCGAATTGAGAGCAGATCCGGTAATCCAGACAACACCCGTTGAGAGAATGACTGTTGAAAGAATTACTTTAAATGCAAGGGAGTTTCGAACTATCCAGAAAATGCGGTTCATGATTAGGAACCGCCCATCACTCCAGCTTTGTACCCAACACCGCGAATTGTTATAACAATTTCAGGATGCTCGGCATCATGTTCGATTTTCGAACGCAAACGTTGCACGTGAACATTTACTAACCGCGTATCTGTTGAATGTCGGTATCCCCAGACCTCGCTAAGCAATGCATCACGAGTGAAAACACGTCCCGGTTCTTTAGCTAGAGCAACCAGTAGATCAAACTCAAGCCGGGTTAGCTGTATCTGTTTTCCTGCCCGCAGGACTTGGTGGGCTTGAACATCAATTGCCAGATCACCAATAGTCAGCAATCCTGAAATATCAGAATTTGTACGACGCAATCGTGTCCTAATACGTGCGATTAATTCGGATGGATGACGAAATGGCTTGACCATGTAATCATCAGCACCGGCTTCTAAACCTTTAACAACATCTTGTGTATCACCTTTGGCTGAAAGCATGACGATCGGAACCATTGATTCTGCGCGAATTAATTTGCAGACTTCGATTCCATCAAGGCCAGGCAACATAACATCCAACAGAACTAAATCTGGAGGATTGTTATGGAAAACATCCATGACCTCATCGCCACGACTTACTAGATCCACGTCGATGCCGGCACCTGTTAAAACAATGCCAAGCATCTCCGCGAGATCCTGGTCGTCATCGACGACCATAACTAATGTCATTAGCTACCGTGCTCCCAAGAGTTCAGGTACATATCTTGTGCAGGTGTGAGAACGTCAATGCGACCGCCCATGCTGATCAACTTGAGTGAAGCAACTTCCTTATCGATGTATGAAGGAACGTTATGCACACCAGGCTTCAAGTTCTTTGCTTCCTTAACAAGGTATTCAGCTGTAAGTGCCTGATCAGAGAATGACATATCCATAACTGATGCTGGGTGGCCTTCTGCTGCACCTAGGTTAACAAGGCGTCCTTCTGCAAGAAGAAGTAGGCGACGGCCATCTGCCAATACATATTCATCGGTTTGGTGACGCATCTTTGTATTCTTCTTCTTTGCATTCTGCTCTAGCCAAGCAACATCGATTTCGATATCGAAGTGACCTGAGTTAGCCATGATTGCGCCATCCTTCATTACTGCAAAGTGCTCATCGCGCAATACATCGCGGTTACCTGTAACAGTGATAAACACATCACCAAGCTTTGCTGCATCTAGCATTGGCATAACGCGGAAGCCTTGCATCATTGCATCGAGCGCCTTTGTTGGATCAATTTCAGTAACGACTACATCTGCGCCCATACCCTTTGCACGTTCTGCAACACCCTTACCGCAGTATCCAAAACCAGCAACTACGACAACGCGACCTGCAAGCAGGAAGTTAGTCGCACGGAATACAGCATCAAGAGTTGATTGACCTGTTCCGTAACGGTTATCAAACATGTGCTTTGTGTCAGTGTCGTTAACGGCGATCATTGGGAACTGAAGTGCGCCATCTTTTGCCATTTGGTTCAAACGGATAACGCCAGTTGTTGTCTCTTCGCAACCACCAGTGATACCTGGAATTAATTCTTTACGTGTTGTGTGAAGTGTGTTTACTAGATCGCAACCATCATCAAATACTTGGTGAGGTTCGATATCAAGTGCTGCATTGATGTGCTTGTAGTAACCATCGCGATCAACAGCGTTACGAGCGAACACTGAGATTCCGTACTCATGCACAAGTGCAGCAGCAGTGTCATCCTGTGTTGACAGAGGATTTGACGCACACAGTGCGATCTCTGCTCCGCCAGCTTTTAGAACACGCATCAAGTTAGCTGTCTCAGTTGTTACGTGCATACATGCTGAAATGCGTACGCCCGCAAATGGTTGCGACTTTTCAAAGCGCTCACGGATTTGTGCAAGAACAGGCATATTGCGCTCTGCCCATTCAATTTTCTTCTTGCCCTCTGCAGCTAGCGAAGCATCTGCAATGTCATGTGCTGGAAGAGTTGCTGTTACTGGAACGTTCACGTATTTCTCCTTAAGTGGTATTCAAAGAATTGTTTGGGTACCTAAGGCGTAGGGCTCTACAGTGCTAGGCGACTATGGGTAAAGATTACCGCGCGCACGCGTAAACACTCTAATGAAATACGGGAATTAGCTGCGAATAAGGGCGAGAACCGCATCACGCACAGTCTCCATTTGAGCCTGAGTTGAAGCCTCAACATTGAGTCGAAGTAATGGCTCTGTATTTGAAGGCCGCAGGTTAAACCACCAGCTATCCCCATTAACTGTAAGTCCATCCAGGTGATCGATCGTGAATCCTTCTGATGAATACGCCTTTTCAACAGTATCGGTAGCCGCTTTAGTGTCTGAGACTTTTGAATTTATTTCACCACTACTTACATATCGGTTATAGGGCGCGAGTAACGCTGACATGGTCCCATCACTTTCACCTAAGGCAGCGATGGCATGTAAAGCCGCTAGCGCCCCAGAGTCTGCGCGCCAAAATTCTTTAAAGTAGAAGTGTCCTGAATGTTCTCCACCAAAAATGGCTCCGCTTTCGGCCATCATTTTCTTTATATACGAATGCCCAACACGGCTGCGTAATCCAACTCCCCCATTTTCATCAATGACTTCTTGAACCGCACGAGATGAAATCAAGTTATAAATGATCGAAGATCCTGGATGTTTTATTAATTCCCGATGAGCAATTAATGAAGTCAATGCTGAGGGATTAACTGCAACCCCGCGTTCATCAACTAAGAAGCAACGATCTGCATCTCCATCAAAAGCTAAGCCAAGATCAGCCTTTTGATCGATCATTGCCTTCTTTAAATCAGCCAACGTGGATTCATCGAGTGGGTTAGCTTCATGATTTGGGAAAGATCCATCAAGTTCGAAATACATGGGAACAACTTCACAATTTAATCGAGCAAAAATAGCGGGTGCCGTATGCCCAGCCATTCCATTGCCCGCATCAACGATGATCTTTAAGGGGCGAATCTTTTTAATGTCTACCAGAGTTAAAAGGTGATCTACATACTCTTCAAGCATATTGCGCTGTTTTTCAACTCCAACATTTCGTAGCGCTATTGGAGAACCTTCGCGGACAAATTTTTCAATTGTTACGAGTCCTGATTCTTTGCCAATGGGCCGAGCATTACTTAAGCAAAGCTTTATACCGTTGTATTCGGCTGGATTGTGGCTGGCGGTAAACATGGCACCCGGTAATCCCAATTTGCCAGATGCAAAGTACAACATGTCAGTTGATGCCAGCCCAATGCGAATTACATCCATACCTTGGGAGGTTGCACCATCAGAAAATGCATCGGCTAACTGCGGTGAAGACGGGCGCATGTCTTCACCGATGACAACAGTCCCAGGTTCTCTTTCTATCTGAAGAAAACGTGCGAATGCAACGCCGGTTGCAAATGCAAAATCGACATCTATTTCAACATCAACTAGTCCACGAATGTCATAGGCTTTAAAAATATGAGCAAATTCGTCCACTGATTTTTCCTAAGAAGGAACAGCGCGTAAATGACCGCGACGACCGATTTGCTGTTGGCCCGAAGAACTTTCAACTGGAGCCTCTTCTGGAATCTCTTTAAGTGCAACTTCGCGAACTGCATCTGCAATTGCCATCAAATCATCTTCTGTTGGTCCTTGGGTTTGTCCATCAAGTTCTTGCTTAATGACATTCCAACCGTGAGGGACTTTTAGACGAGCGCCATGCACTGTGCAAAGATCATAAGCGTGCGGTTCTGAATACGTTGCGAGTGGTCCAACAACAGCTGTTGATTCAGAATAGACATAGGTAAGGGTCATTGTTGCCTGAGACTTACAACCAGCGCGTGAACATCCGCGCCCACCTAATGTCCTCATGCACACAACATTAGTGGGAAGTTCGTGCAAATCTTGGGATTGTCAGGGATTTAGGACGCGAATATTTGAATCTGGCACTTCAATCTTTGTCAGAACGCTTCCTGCCGCTATTGGGAAATAGCCAAATCCGTTAACCGAGGAGACCAATGCACCTGCAAATGTTGCAGATCCAACTTTGATCACGGTAAGTGATCGGGCATCAGCAGGAACTCGCCAATTCGCAATGTCGGTACCCTTCACAATTTGGCGTACGACCTTTCCATTGAGCAAAGTGACATCTAATGAAACATTAATTTGATCGCCTGAAAAGGCAATAAATGGAGTCAATCCGGTAACAGCTATTGTTAAAGGAACAAGTTCAGGCGCAGCTGTACTCCACACAAAATCTTGTTTACCTGTAACAACTACTGTGGACTTTACTGCCGCAACAACTGGTTCTGTCGAAGTGATTCTGACGGCCATCACGGTGGAAGTGATGTTTGGATCAAGTTGAAATTCACTAACAATTCCAGCATTAATCACTCGTGATGTTAATCCGACAGGGACAAAAACTCCATCTGCAGAAAGTACTTCTACAGTAACGCTCGCATCGACATCACCTGTGGCTAATATACGCAAGGTGTGCGGTAGCGCAGGCTTCTTTTTCAAAATCTGATTTGGGATGGCAGGGATTACAACAATTTTGCTCGCAGCTGCTACAGGATTAACAAGATCGCCACCTAAAGTTTTTAATCCTTTGCCCTGTTCATCAATCATAAATGCGTTGATACGACCTGAACGAGGTGCAACATGTACGGTTAGCGTTTTATCGCCTGGAGCCAAAGAATCAACCGGAATATCAACATAGGTCTTGGAAGTTACGTTGATGGTTCTTAATGGCTGCTTTCCATTTTCTGTAAAACTCTCAATATCTACAACCGCATCGCTTAGTCCGCTATTGATGATCATTAATCGACCACGAGTCGTAACGTCTGCAGCCCCTCCTACAAACCATTGTGAAGAAGCCGGACCAGTACACAGCGCACCACCAGCCCAGCTGCCAGCTCTACTTTGCCATACAACCGGAGTTGAACCTTCAGAGTTAATGACTAAGGAATCCTTATTAACCGGAAGTCTTAAAACCTTTACTGGCGCAGTTTTTGAGCCACGGTTTTTAAGTAATTGAAATGGAGTACTTGTCGACGACAAAGAAATTTGTGATCCCAATCCATTAAGTGTTGGCGGACAAACAACAGCAGGGTAGGTCTCAGAAAAGTTCTTAGTTGTTACCGCGACAGAGAGAACGCTTGAGACTCCGACAACGCTCAACAAAATTGCGAGAAATTTGAGCGGGCGATTAAATGTCATGCCAACTCCTTTTCAGATATTTCACGCTTTCGGCGACCAGCAGGAAGGGCCATAACAATTACAATTACTAGGAAAATTAGCTGCAGTGAAACCCAAGCACGACGAACTGTTCCGTCATGAAGAAGTGAAATCTCTCCAGCTTCGGTAACTTTAAATGTTGGTAGACCTAATTCATTATTCGTGCGTTCTAACCGATAACCATTTTCCAATACTTGCCATGATCTATTTGCTGTTTCGGTGAGAATCAATGTTCCCGCACTCGGAACAATGGTGCGAGCACCATATTCTCCGGTATCCAGTACTGAACGAACTCCATCTTTATTAACGAATAAAAGACGGCCTGTTGGCTGACTAACTCTCCATACAACTCCAAGTGAGGTTGCTGAAGTTCGTGTAAATCCACCGATGCCATCTATTGATCTAATTATTTCTTTTTTAAATGGGCTCTTTACAAACACATACTTGATTCCGTAATCACCCAAAGTTTTGCTACTTGTGATTCCAGAGCCATCGATCAATGCCCGCGCCGCAGCTGCGACCGCCACATTTTGCTTAGGTGCCACATCCGGATCTCCCAGCGAAATATCTTGGCCGCGAGAGATGTAATACTGAATTTTTTTATCTTTGGCCCCACCTACCTCGCGCAACACCAAAATCTTGGTATCTGCTTCAACGCTTAAGAAAGCTGGTATTACTGTCGCTCTATTTGCTTGAACTGCTGAATTCGCTCCGATAGTTACGGAATAACCAACAGTTAAGACTGCGTACGAAGCTGTTATGAAAAGCAAAATTGCCGACAAAATATGCCGATAGTGAATATGACTTAAAACCAATGTCTCACGTAAGCGATCCAGCATTACAGTTCCTGCAGCAACTGCAGCTAACGTAGATATGGAAAGCATGGGACCAGCCCATACTTTCACTGCTCCTTCACTTCCATGTGTAGAAATTGATAGCGAGCTCACTAACACTGCAAGTCCAAGAGCTGCAATTCCATATTCGGCCATTGCGCGAGCATGCGTTGAGGAAAAAAGAGAAATGACAAGGATCAATAAAATTGGACTAACTAACCACAGCGGTAATGAACCAGATCCGCCTGGATTGCCTAACAACACGGCGAATGGGCCGCCACCAGGAATTAATAGCCCCGGCTCCGTTAAGAATCTGCTGGGCTTAATTAATGCTTCAAAGGAAAATGGTGCATTAACCAGAAACGGAACAAATACAAGAGCTGTTCTCTTTAATATTCGCTCGCGCCACAGCAACTTGTCCTGGGTTTGTGAGTATTCCTCATAGTTATCTAGGGTTATGACAAGTGCAGCTGTCAATGCAATCACAAAACTCATCAAAGTAAATGCATATAAAACTGAAAAAAGTAGCGAAATGGAAAATACCTTACGCCAACTATATTTTTCGATACCCCACCAATCATGAAGAAGTACAGCGATTAATGGGGTAATCATCAATAAAACTAGTGTGGCAATATGCCCGGAACTAATGGCTGCAACTGTTACTGGTGAGATTGCATACAGAAATGCAGCTGGGATTGAAATCCATGAATTATTAGTTAACTTTTTCAATAAATGAAAACTCGACCACATAATTAGTAATGGTGCGAGTAAGAAAAAGAGTGTGATTAAAAACTGAACTTTCCCCAGAACGGCAAGGGCCGCAATTGCGAGCACGATAATCCAAGGCGGTGTCGCAAGTGAAGACCCCATTCCAACTTGATGCCATGATTCAAAGTAAGTTCTCCACAAATCTGTCGCACCTGCCGGCGAGTTTGGGAGTGCTCCACCAACTAATGCACCAAGTCGATTCCGCGAGTTAACTAAAGTGATGATGGCGAGCAATAAAAAGCCGAGCACTTCGGGGCGCTTTACAACAGAAAACCAGTTATTTGTATTGACAGGTGTCAACAAATCTTCATCTTCAACTGAATCAAGAATCGATCCAGAAGAAACACTGCTATCAGGAAAAACTTTGTTACGGACTAACTCAATTAATCGTTCTGTACCTAAGCGAAGTTGTGACCATCTCGGTGGGATGTAGGTCGCAATTACGCGGGCAGTGACGAACCTCTGCTTCTTGCGTATCTTACGAGCCTCAAGAATCATTCCGGGACGAACAATCAACGACGTGAATGCCAGAATCTCATCAGATGCATAGCCAGGTAATTTTGCTAATAGATAACCAATGGCACGGGCTATCGCAGAACCAAATAGCTGAAGCGCAATCCACGGAATCATCCACCACGAAGAGTTAGCAAGTAATACGTAAGCTGCATTGCGTCGATCCAAAAGTAATGGGCGATGCAAGAAAGCACCTTCGACATCAATGCGTCTGCGTTCGGTCGCTGATGCTTGAGCATGGAAAGCAACAGCATTCGTTGCCGCGATTACTGAATGACCAGCAGCTCGGGCTCGCCATCCAAAATCAACATCGTCTCTAAACAATGCAAGATTGAGATCAAGTCCGCCCAACTCTTCAAATACATCGCGCCGAATTAAGGCACCTGCTGTACTGACCGATAAAACATCATGGATTCCATCATGTTGACCTTGGTCATATTCCAGCGGCTCAAGTCCGGTCCAGCGGGCACCATTGCCGGCAATACTGATACCGGCTTCCAATAAATGTGTTCTGTCATGCCATCCAAGTAATTTTGGACCAACCATTACAACTTGTGGGCGGTCATCAATCGCATGCAATAACTCTGCGAGCGCTGTCGGAGCAGGTGCGCAATCATCATGGATTAACCAAATCCATTCATGTTCAATTGCTTTGGGCAACTTATCAACCGCAAGTGAAACTGCTTGTCCGAATCCTGTTTCTCGATCTGTAGAAAAAAATGGGATGCGTGCAGATTTTAGTAATTTTGTAGATGTATCTTCTGAACCGGTGTCGACAGCGGTAATTAAATCAATAGGTCTGGTTTGAGAAGTAAGTGCTGCAACAACTTCGGGTAACCACAGTGCTCCATTGTGAGAAACAAGAACTGCAGTTACACGATGCTTATCTACATCGGCTAGGGAAGCCATAAGAACAACTCGCTATCTCCTGAGAGATGCAAGAACCTTACGCAGTGCGACGCTTTAAGCGACGGCGTTCGCGCTCTGATAATCCGCCCCAAATTCCGAAGCGTTCATCGTGTGCAAGTGCGTATTCCAAACATTCTGCGCGAACATCGCAGGAAAGGCAGACGCGCTTTGCTTCGCGAGTAGAGCCGCCTTTTTCTGGAAAGAAAGCTTCTGGGTCAGTCTGTGCGCATAGCGCGCGCTCCTGCCAAGAGAGTTCCATATTTTCGCCTGATGCGAGTGTGACTGTTGGGCCTGACGTGGGGATTGGGAAGTTCTGGGCTGCGGGTTGAATCGGCATTGTGTCGATGCTCCATTAGCTAGCTCTTGTCTCATCCCTCGTGGAAAAGACGTTCTTAAGAGTGAATTACACGCTTGTAACTCGCTGATGTCAAGCCCAGAGTCTGCCCCCTAGGTGAATATTTACGCTTGAATTCTAGGGAATTGAAAGAATTTCGGTATTTGTTACACACGATGAGGTTATTTTCGCGCCATTGTCTACTTTTGCACCCGATGCGACAAATGAATCCTTAATTGTTGCCTGTGATCCGATGATTGAATTAGCTTCAACAATAGAGCCATCAATGACCGCTCCTGCCCCAACCGATGTATTAATTCCAATGCAACTGCCGCCTGTAATTACAGCTGAGGGGTCAATTGAAGAACCAGGCATAGCTAAGAAATCACCACTTCGTTTAACGATATCCATCGATGCCTTTAACAACGCCCGTGGATTTCCTATATCTAACCAATAAGCTTTTTCTACATATCCAAAAACTTTAGCGCCACTTTCAACTAGTTGTGGGAACGTTTCACGTTCGACCGAAACCACTGTGTCTAGCGGGATCGTTGAAATAGCTCGAGGATTAAAGACATAGCAACCAGCATTGATCTGATTGGTAACTGGATTTTCCATCTTTTCCAGAAATGCAGTCACTCGGCCATCACTATCTGTTGGGACACAACCAAATGCACGTGCATCCTCTACTTGGGTTAAATGTAAAGTCACATCCGCATCATGTGCTTCGTGTTGGCGAATCTGCTCGGTCAAATTATGAGCGCTTAAGACATCGCCATTTAGGATTACGACAGATTCATTAGTATCAAGCAGTTTGGCTGCATTACGTATCGCACCGCCTGTTCCAAGTGGTGCCTCTTCAACTGCATACTTTATTTTCATACCCCACTTGGAACCATCACCAAAGTAGGGAATAAAAACTTCCGAAAGATAAGAAGTTGCCAAAACAATTTCACTTATTCCTGCCGATTTTGCCATCGCTAATTGATGTTCTGTTACGGGAACACCGGCCACGGTCAGCATTGGCTTTGGCGTGTTTTTCGTTAATGGCATCAATCGCGTGCCGAAGCCACCAACTAATAAAATTGCTACAGCCATGAGTTAAGCCTTAATACGTTGAACAGCATCAGCAATTTGAGCATCTGTGGCTGTCATTGCAATACGTATGTGGCGCGCACCGTGGCTGCCATAGAAGGATCCAGGTGTTGCCAAGATTCCACGTTGGGCAAGCCAGGAAACGCTTTCCCACGCATCTTCATTGCGGGTACACCATAGATATAAACCTGCATTGCTAAATTCGATTGTAAATCCTGCAGCTTCTAGGGCGGGACGTAACGCTTCTTTGCGAGCGTTGTAACGAGCACGTTGTTCAGCGACGTGTTTGTCATCAGTCAATGCAACTGTCATTGCTTTTTGAACAGGTAGCGGAACCATCATTCCGCCATGCTTTCGAATTTCGCGAATTCTTGCGATTAAATCAGAATCACCAATCATGAAGGCAGCACGATAACCAGCCATTGATGAACGTTTTGAAAGAGAGTGAATAGCCAAAATATTTGTGTTGTCTCCGCCGGTATGGGCAAGGACTGAAACTGGTTGGGCCAATTGCGCGAATTCTAAGTAACACTCATCAGAAACTAACAATGCTTTATTTGCACGGGACCAATCGATGCACTCTTTGATTTCAGAATCACTATGTACTCGGCCAGTTGGATTTGATGGCGAGTTCAACCATGCTAAATCAGCTGCCGGCCAGCTCTTTGCATCAATTGCAACAGGTACCGATTCGGCACCTGCTAATACCGCGCCAACGTGATACGTCGGATAGGCAATTTCCGGAATTAAAACTTTTTTAGTTTCTAAAATTGTCGGAAGCCATGCGACTAACTCTTTGGATCCAATAACTGGCAGAACATCAAAATCTCCGCTTGCACCTAATCGTTCTATCGCCCACTTCTTAATTGCTGCTCGGAGTTCGGGTGTTCCTGCTGTTACGGGATAACTTGGCGAATTTGATGCATCACGAAAAACTTGCTGAATAAACTCTGGCGTCGGATCCACTGGGGTTCCTTGTGACAGATCGATAATTCCTTGCGGATGCGATCTAGCTGTATCTCCGTAGGGTGCGAGTGCATCCCAGGGAAAATCTGGGAGCTGGCCGCGCAATGCTTACTCGCTCTTTGGTGGAAGCGCAGTAACTGAAGGATGATCTGTGCCAGTTGGGCCAACCTTGCTAGCACCGCCTGGTGAACCAATTTCAATGAAGAACTCGGTGTTTGCCTTACTAAAATCTTTCCACTGCCCAGGAACATCATCTTCGTAATAGATAGCTTCAACCGGACAGACTGGCTCGCATGCACCGCAGTCAACGCACTCGTCAGGCTGGATGTACAGCATTCGTCCGCCTTCGTAAATGCAATCCACAGGGCATTCTTCGATGCAGGATTTATCTTTTACATCGATGCACGGTTCGGCGATCACATACGTCACGAGCAGCCTCCAAAAAATCTAGCGAGATAGTTACCGGGGAATTCTAACTCCTACAGTGGCCGATGCGCGATATTTGCCGACTCGGTTTATCGTTCGGTTATGCCAACAGAGCTAGAAGCCACATTTGCCTCACTTATAGGCAAAAGGGTCAGTATTCGGCTGCACGATCCAGAAGGTGGGTTTCGCGACATTCTTGGCCATCTCGAGACTCCCTTTACCCTTAGAAATCGTCACAACACTGTGATCGAATTTGCTCATGATCAGATCTTTGTTTGGCGCGAAGTAATAGAGCGCATATGAAGTTATATGACACTAAGTCGCGTGCACTAAAAGAGGCAACTTCGACTGATGGACTGCTGACGATGTATTGCTGTGGGCCCACGGTTTATCGCGATGCACATGTTGGCAATCTTCGAACATTTATGTTGGCTGACTTAATTTCTCGTGTAGCAGTTTTAAGTGGAACTAAAGTTAAATTAGTACAAAACATTACCGATGTAGGACATATGTCCGAAGATTTCACCGGAGATGACAAGATTTTGGCACAAGCAACAATCGAAAAAAAGAGTCCGCTCGAAATTGCCCGAAAATATGAAGAAGAGTTTCACAAAGACTTATCTGCTTTAAACATTAAAAAAGCAGATGCCTATCCACGGGCTAGTGAAAGCATCGAATTAATGCAGTCAATGATTGCCGAATTGATGGACAAGGGATTTGCCTATGTTGGTGGCGATAAAACTGTTTACTTTGATGCGCAAAAATTTGAAAGTTATGGGGCAATCAGTGGAAACAAATTGGAGTCACTAATACCCGGACATAAATTCGAAAGTCACAATGATGGAGCGAAAAGATTCCACGCGGACTGGGCACTATGGAAAACTGCTGGTGATCGCCGGGAAATGATTTGGGATTCTCCCTGGGGTCCAGGCTTTCCTGGTTGGCACATCGAATGTTCGGCAATGTCCATGGACATGCTTAAAAAACATGTTGATGTCCATGTTGGTGGAATTGATTTGCGTTTCCCACATCATGAGAATGAGCGAGCTCAGTCGAATTCAGTTATTGGCCAAGAAGCAGTTGATGTGTGGGTTCATGGAGAACATCTGCTGTTCGAGGGCAGGAAGATGTCAAAAAGTAGTGGCAATGTTGTTTTGGTCAGCGACATCATCGCGCGCGGAATTGACCCATTAGCCCTACGCCTGTGTTTCTTAGAAAATAGATACAGATCTCAAATGGATTTAACGTGGAACTCAATTACCGCTGCCAATGAAACGCTAAAGCGTTGGCGCAATAAAATGTCCGCCTGGAGCCAATCCACCACAATCTCTATAGATTCTGAAATGGAATCAGCATTTAATAATGACTTAGATACTCCAAAGGTCATTCTTCGTTTGCGCGACATAGAGAAAAGTAATTGTGAAAATAAGCGTGAACTATTTATGTATGCCGATCAAGTACTTGGATTAGACCTTGATCGTCCAGTTGTAGCTCGTGCCTTAACGGATCAGATGCAAAAACTTCTTGATGAGCGCACAAAAGCCCGCAGTGAAAAACGCTGGGCAGATAGTGATGCGCTACGAGTTCAATTAGAAGAGCTTGGATTACAGATTCAAGATACCGCTGATGGGCAAAACTGGTTTTAAAGTGGGGTCAAAATCGCAATGACGACTGCGATAAATCCAAAATTGATTAGAGAAACACCTATTGAGTTTCCCTGAATCAAATACTCATCATTAATTCCAGGAAAACCTGCACGCAAAACAACAAAGCCCCACGCAGCTGCAGCAATAAATCTATACATTCTTTTTCCCCAGAATCGCCCTGCTACCCAAATACCAAGAAATGTGGCTGCAACTGAGAGCACCAAGCCTACGGGTGGATAGAGGCTGTAAATAAACACAGAACTTGCGCCAAGTGCTAATCCTAAAAGAAGCGACAATAAGTAACGCATTACAGAACTATGCCAGATGTTAAATCTGTTTCGCGTCCGGCCGAATCAAAGGGTGCGCTCTTTACGCCCTTTACTAAGGTGTAGTACTCGTCCCCCCAAATCTGCATTCCAAGATTGTTTGATAACGCAAAGAATGGACCATCTAGAGCAATTTGAGTTTCGTGCGCTTTCATAGCCGCCATTTTTAAATCAACATAGGCAGAACCATCGATCAAGGTAGTTACGAACTCATCATCTTTCGCAAATGGAATGTCATCAATACTTTCTGCACCAAAGAAATCTGAACCAATTTCCTTCATTTTTTCCATGCCCTGAGCAATTACTGATTTAGGGATTGTGTTCCAGTAAATCTTTTGAATCTGCCATTCTGATAATTCAGCTGCTCGCATTGCAACTCGGTGTGCCTGAATATGATCCGGATGACCGTATCCACCAATTTCATCATAGGTAATCAAGATATGCGGCTTAATTTCTTCAATTACTTGTACAAGTATTTTTGCAGCAGTATCTAAATCTGCCTGCCAAAAAACATCTGGACGGTTATTCGGTTCTGTTCCCATCATTCCGCTATCTCGAAACTTTGTAGCTGGTGATCCAAGAAATCGATAATCTGAAATTCCGAGTGCTTTCATTGCAAGAGCGAGTTCTGTTTCTCTGTGTGCTCCCAACAAATCTTGCTCAGCACTCGAAAGACGCGATAGCGCAGGAACTAAAACTTCGCCTTCTTCCCCTCGGGTGCAGGTCACAAGCGTTACTTGAGCCCCTCGATCGGCATAAAGAGCCATTGTTGCTCCATTGTTGATGGTTTCATCATCAGGGTGTGCATGCACGAGCAGGATGCGAATACCTTCATATGGGCGGTTCATGATTGGTAATTCTGCCGTACGATTACGCCAATGAGTAACCTAGACACAACCAACAAGGCGCGCTTGCCTCGAGATGAGCGCCGAGCATTGTTGCTTTCAGCCGCACTTGAAGTTTTCACCGCTGCTGGTTACCACTCGGCTGCAATGGATGAAATTGCAGATCGTGCGAATGTTTCAAAGCCGGTTTTGTACCAGCATTTTCCATCGAAACTAGAGCTGTACTTGGCCGTGCTGGATTTGCACATTGATTCCCTGGTCTTTGAAATTCAAAAGGCGATTGCTTCAACTCCAGACAATAAAGATCGAGTTCATGCAACTGTCGATGCCTACTTTGCATTCATCGAAAAAGAAGGTGAGGCGTTTCGCCTACTATTTGAAAGTGATATGAGTGTTGAACCACAGGTTCGCGAACGTCTGAATCGAATGACATATGACTGTGCAGCTGCAGCAAGTGCTGTGATTGCAATTGATACTGGCCTACCAAAAGAGGCATCAATGCTTTTGGGTGTTGGAATGATTGGTTATGCGCAAGTAACTGCTCGTCACTGGCTCGAACGAGATAGCAAGTTGAGTCGACAAGAGGCTGTGGCGCTAGTTCACAACCTTATGTGGCGAGGCATTTCCGGTTTCCCGCGCAATTAAAATCGTTAGGATTAAATAAACATGTCACCAACATTTGCCGAGCTGCCCCTGCGCAGCCAAACAATTGAAGCACTTCACGCCCATGGATTCTTGGCCCCTTTCGCAATTCAAGAAATGGTTTTACCAATCGCACTTGCAGATGGCGATGTAATTGGACAGGCAAAGACCGGTACCGGAAAGACACTTGCCTTTGGTATTCCAGTCATTGAAAGAGTTATCGCACCTAATGATGCTGAGTGGGCTGATTTTGCCAACAAAGGTATGCCACAGGTTTTAATTGTTGTTCCTACTCGCGAGCTGTGTACTCAGGTAACACGCGATATCGAAGAGCTTGCTTCTAACCGTGGAATTCGCACACTTGCCGTTTATGGTGGCCGTGCATTTGAGCCACAAATTGAAGCTCTACAAGCGGGTGTTGAAATTGTTGTTGGTACACCGGGCCGACTTCTAGATTTGTCGCGTCAAGGACAGTTAAAACTAAAAGAGGTTTCACGTTTAGTCCTTGATGAGGCTGATGAAATGTTAGATCTAGGTTTCTTGCCAGATGTTGAAAAAATTCTTTCAAGCACACCTAATCGCACTCAAACTATGTTGTTTTCAGCAACTATGCCTGGAGACATCATTGCTCTAGCTCGTCGTTTCATGAACCAGCCAATTCATATTCGTACACAAGACAGCGAAGATGAGGGCGCCGTTGTTACAAGAATTAAGCAACATGTTTTGCGAGCACACGCGATGGATAAAATTGAAATGCTTGCACGTATTTTGCAAGCTGAAGGCCGCGGCCCAACTATGGTTTTCTGTCGCACAAAGCGCACAGCACAAAAGACCGCCGAAGATTTAATGGAACGCGGCTTTAAAGCTGCTCCAATTCATGGTGATCTGGGTCAAAGCGCACGCGAAAAAGCATTAAGTGATTTCAAAGCAGGAAAATCAGATGTATTAGTTGCGACAGATGTTGCAGCTCGCGGTATTGATATTGATGGAATTACACACGTTATAAACTATCAATGCCCTGAGGATGAGAAAACTTATGTTCACCGTATTGGCCGGACCGCTCGTGCAGGTGCACACGGTATCGCGGTTACTTTTGTTGATTGGGATGAACTTGCCCGCTGGAAAATGATTGATCAAACACTAGAACTCGGACTTGCAGAACCTGAAGAAACGTATTCATCATCAGAGCACTTGTATGAAATGCTCAATATTCCTGCTGGCTCAACCGGTCGACTTGTGAAAGCCAAGCCGGTAGCCAAAGTTGAAACTAAAGAGTCTCGAACTCCTCGTGCCAAGCAAGAGGTTCCAAAGGTTCGTACCGAGCGCACACGTACTCGTACAAAAAAGTTTACAGAGAGCTAAGCAGCAACAAAAACGCGGATCGCGTTAACCAGCATCTGAACTGCAATTGCTGCAAGCAATAAGCCAGCAATTCGAGCAACTAAAGTCACGCCTGCTTCTTTGATGACATTTAATATTGTCGTTGAAGCCATAAGTACCGCTGCTATTGCAATATGAACCGCAATTACTGCTGCCACTAATCCAAGAACCATCGTGCTTGTTTTTGCTTGCTGAACAAAAATCATTGTTGCAACGATTGCACCTGGGCCAGCCAAAATTGGAGTACCTAGAGGAACAAGGGCGACATTGGAGTCTCCGTCATCGCCGTGGTTCTTGGCGTTTCCGGTAAGTAGTTCTAGGGCGACCAACAAGAGCAATAACGCTCCTGCTGCTTGTAGGGCTTCCATTGAAATGTTGAGGTAATTCAAAATTGCGCGGCCAAACAAAGCAAATATTGAAATTACAAGGAGCGAGACTCCTGCAGCTTGCACAGCCAAAATTCTTCGGACTCGCGGTGACTTATCCGAAACCAAACCAAGGAATATAGGTGTTGCACCAGGAGGATCCATAATCACAAATAGCGTGACAAAAGATTGGACCGCAAAAGTTACAGCGCTTATATCTTTCATGCGTTTATGACCCTTCGAGCATTGGCTTGTGCTTCTAACTTAAGCCATTCTTCCTTATTTGTGTGGTTTTCTGCCAATGAATTAAGTTTCCCGGTTCCGTGATAATCGCTACTACCTGTCACAACTAAATCTAATTCGCGCGCAATAACACGCAGCATCGCACGCTCATCTGGGTTTTGATCTCGATGATCTACTTCAATTCCATTAAGACCTGCACTGACTAAATCCGCAAAATCAGTAGGTTTCAAGATTTGTCCCCGATGTGATGCAAATGGGTGGGCAATTATTGCAACTCCCCCAGCTCGTCGGATCAATCCAACTGCTTCCACTGGCGTTGGTGCTGCATGGGAAACATAGAAGCGCGAATCATTGTGGAGTAATTCAACAAATGCTTCATCGCGAGATTTAACAATTTTCTTTGCTACTAATGCATCTGCTAGGTGCGGGCGACCCATTGTGGCCCCTGCAGGCATCGCTTCTTCAACATCGTTTATGGAGATATCCATACCTTCGGCACGCATTTTCTCAATCATTTTCCGCATGCGGGGTAAACGGCCATCTCGAGTTTCTTCTAAAACGGTTTGCATTTCCTTATGTAGCGGATCAAAAAGCAAGCCCAACATATGAACACTTACTCCGTCTGTTGTTAAGCAGGAAATTTCAGCACCTAGCGCTAACTTCAGAGTTCCACGCAAAGCTTGGGTTGCTTCTTCCCATCCCGAAGTTGTGTCGTGATCTGTGATTCCCAAAACTTCTAATCCTTGGACTATTGCCTTATTTACTAATTGATGTGGTGAATCAGTGCCGTCACTACAAGTCGTATGTGTGTGCAGATCAATCATTTCTTATGCCTCGTGTTCTGGTAACAACTAAAACGCAACCAAGGAGAATTAGAGCGATACCTGGAATGATTCCAGCTGGAGGTGTTTGACCTATCCACCATGCCGCAAGAACAGCACTGACTGGAACTTCAAAAAATACAATTAAGGAAACAACTGCGGGTGAAACTCTCTTTAATGCAGAGTTAAACATGGAGTGTCCTAGTAGTTGCGCCCCGAGAATTAGTCCCAAAAGGATCCACCACTCCCTGGCACTAAAAGAAAATATTTCGTTGCCAGCAATTAATGCCATGGGCAGCGCTGTCATCGAGCAGATAAAATAACAAATGGTTGTGTACGTGGTGGTTTCTAGAGTTCTTTGTGCTTTAGAGCCCGCCATCATGTATGCAGCTGCTAGTGCTGCTGAAATAAGTGCAGCTAAATCTCCTAAAAATGACTTGAATGAAATTTGAAGATCTACTCCGACAACAAGTAATACGCCAGCAAAACTAACAATCATTCCGAGCCATGCTTTTGATGGAATGTGCCCGCCTGAAAGTTTTACAAATAAAGCAGCAAATATTGGTTGCAAAGCAACTAATGCAGTTCCGGCGGCAACCGTTGTCATTCGCATTGCTAAAAAGAATCCAACAAAATGAAGTGCCAATACAACTCCGGCAAATGCGGCCCACTTCACGCCTGTCCTGTCACGCTGATGGCGAAGCGCAAAGGGCAAGGTCACTAATGAGCCGCCAAGATTTCTCCAAAAGATCAATGTCAGGACAGGCATTGTGCTCATCGCAATTAATGGCCCAGATGTTCCGATTCCAATAATTCCGAGACCTAAACGAATCAGATCTGGCCGCGCAGGCATGGTTGTATGTTGATCAATCTTTATTGGTTCGCCAGCGCTCATAAGAGAAAGGTACCCTTATCCCATGAGCGGCAATCTCTTAAACCGAGTATTTCTCGCCCGTCTTGCAGGTACCGCGGTCTTTGACCCAAATGGTGATCCAGTAGGAAAGGTGCGAGATGCTGTCGCGACCCTTCGTTCTACAAATCAACCCCCACGAATTCTTGGATTAGTTGTTGAAGTTCCTTTGCGTCGTCGAGTCTTTGTTCCAATCACGCGTGTAACTTCGATTGAAAGTGGAGCAGTTGTCATCACTGGACTTCTAAATATGCGCCGTTTTGATACACGTCCGGGTGAAGTACTAGTTCTTGGCGAGATGTTGGATCGTTCAATTACTTTAATTGAATCTGGTGAAGCTGTTGTCGTTGAAGACATGGGTATGGAAGAGACACGTACTGGTGATTGGTTAATCAATCGCGTTCACATCATGCGCCGCGGACGCGGTTTGCGTCGTAAAGGAGCAACATCAACTGTCGCCTGGGAAGAAGTAACAGGTTTTGCAAACACTGAACAAAACCAAGGTGTTGCAAATTTAATGTCAACACTTGCCAATCTTCGTGCAGCAGACCTTGCAGCCGTTTTACAAGATCTTGCACCAAAGCGTCGTGTTGAAGTTGCAATTGCTCTAGATGATGAACGTCTTGCCGATGTGCTTGAAGAAATGGATGAGACAGATCGCGTCGCACTGTTAGCCGAGCTCGAAGGTGAACGTGCTGCGGATGTACTAGGTGAAATGGATCCAGATGATGCGGCAGATTTACTGCGCGAAATTGGTGAAGAGCGCGCAAATACGCTGCTAGATCTAATGGAACCTGAAGATGCCGAAGATGTCCTGCGCCTAATGACGTATGAAGACTATTCAGCCGGTGGAATGATGACGACTGAGCCAATCGTTTTGACAGCGGATTCAACAGTTGCTGATGCACTAGCTGCGGTTCGTCAGAAAGAAATTTCTCCGGCTCTTGCTTCTCAGATTTATATCTGTCGCCAACCAATTGAAACACCTACCGGTCGCTTCATGGGAGTTGTTCACTACCAACGTTTATTACGCGAACCACCTGCAACCTTGTTGGGTTCAATTGTTGATAACGATTCAAAGGGTGTTAACCCAGATGCTTCTTTACATGAAGTTTCATCATATTTAGCTAGTTACAACATGCTTTCTCTGCCTGTAGTCGATGCGAATGAGCGTTTGCTAGGTGCTGTAACAGTTGATGACGTGCTCGATCACTTGCTGCCAGAGAATTGGCGACATGATCACCGAGAAAAATCACCAGTAACTTTTAAGACAGAAACTTTGTAAGGGGGTCAAGACATGGCACGTAACAATGGATTAGATACTCCTCGCGAGACACGACGTTCACTGCGTCCTAACTTCGATCCAGAAGCATTTGGTCGTCTATCTGAACGGTTTGCACGATTCTTGGGTACTGCGCGCTTCCTTGTATACATGACATTTTTTGTAATGTTTTGGGTGGTGTGGAATTTTGCCGCACCGGTTGAACTTCGTTTTGATGATTATCCATTTATCTTTTTGACGTTGATTCTTTCTTTACAAGCTTCTTACGCTGCTCCGCTCATTCTTCTTGCGCAAAATCGCCAGGCTGACCGTGATCGAATTCAGCTCAATGAAGATCGTGCACAAAATGAACGCTCAATTGCTGATACCGAATATCTAACTCGCGAACTCGCTGCATTGCGTAATTCTTTGGGTGAGGTTGCAACTCGTGACTTCGTACGCAGTGAACTTGCAGATTTGGTAGAAGAGCTTGCGAAAGAGTTACGTAGAGATTCCCAATCGGACTCCAACTAAAGACTTATTTCGTTTCACAATCTTTTCTGCTATCTCTGTAATCGCAATCGCAGCAACCGATGTTGGATCCGCTTCTACTACAGGGGCACCATCATCTCCGCCGGTTCTCAATGCTGGGCTAAATGGAATCTTCCCAAGCAATGGAACATCACTTCCAACAAGTTGAGAAAGGCGACGAGAAGTTTCTTCTCCCCCGCCTTCGCCAAATAATGACATTGGCTCACCACATGATGGGCATGGGAACTGTGACATATTTTCAATAACGCCAATCACGTGCTGATGAATTTGGTGAGCAATTCGCCCTGCACGTTCTGCAACTTCAGCAGCTGCTATCTGTGGAGTTGTAACAACAATAATTTCAGAATTCGGAATCAATTGACCCAACGAAATCGCTAAATCACCAGTGCCAGGGGGCAGATCGATGAGCAGAACATCAAGATCTCCCCAATATGCATCAGAAAGAAGCTGCTCAAGTACTCGGTGCAAGAGCGGCCCACGATAGGCAACAGGGTCGGATCGCTCGGGTTTAAACATTTCCATAGAAACTGTCTTAACACCATAAGACTCGAGCGGAATAAACATTTGATCAATCGCAGTTGGTCGTTGCCCCATCAATCCCATCAAACGAGGAATTGAGTGACCATAAACATCAGCATCTAGAATTCCAACACTCAAGCCCTTTTTAGCTGCTGCGACTGCAAGGTTGGCGGTAACCGAAGATTTTCCTACCCCACCTTTACCTGAAGCGATTCCGATGACACGAGTCAAAGAATCAGGTTGTGCAAATGGAATAAATTTTTCGCGTCCACCACGAACTATTTTTTTAACATTATTCCGTTGATCTTCAGTCATGACTCCAAAAGTTAAATCAACTGATTTTATCCCTGCTACCGCCATGATCGCATTTGTAACATCAGTTCGCAATCGATCTTGCATTGGGCAAGCAGAGATCGTAAGCAAAACATTGATAGTTACAACACCATCTTTTTCCTGTAAATCATCGACCATACCTAATTCAGTAATGGGATGGCGAAGCTCTGGATCTTGAACTTTAGTTAGGGCCTCAGAAACCTGGTCAATTAAACTCATAGGAGATCTGGGTCAATCATTGCCGCTGGACGATTTACCTTCGGTTTCGGTGTTCCTTCATCCAGCAAATCTGCAACCTGCTTTTTCATAAAGGTTTTTGGATTTAAATCCTTAGGTTGTAAATCTTCAAAGCCTGGTCCTAGGTTTTCGCGCAATTCAGCGGTTGCTGTAGTTGCTAAAGCACGAATCTTTTTAACCCACTGTGCAGCCTCAACGGCCAACTTAGGCAAACGCTCAGGGCCAACTAATATCATTCCCAAAATTGCTAGGCCTAATATTTCGCCCGCTCCGATGTCAAAGAACATGGAGGTAGCCTACGCCAATTACTTCTTGGCTGCGATCAACGTCAAAGTAACCGATTTTCTAACAGAATCACGCAGAAATCCAAGGGTTACGCGATCTCCAACATTTTTGGATCGGACTAAGACGATTAACTCTTCTGGGGCATTAATAGTTTTTCCATCAAATTCGACAATCACATCTCCGCCGCGTAATCCAGCTTTTTCTGCTGGACTACCAGCCAATATTCCTTTGCCAGTGGTTGAGACCTGAGCACCTTGGCCCGTGTAGTTCATGTTCAACGAAACACCAATCACTGGGTATGTCACAACCCCATCTTTGATTAATTGATCGGCAATCTTGCGAGCTTGATTTATTGGAATTGCAAAACCTAAACCAATAGATCCGGTTTGGGCTGATGTACCGAGAGAAGCAATTGCGGAGTTGATACCAATCACCGCACCCGTTGCATCAACTAGTGGACCACCAGAATTACCAGGATTAATTGCCGCATCTGTCTGCAAAGCATTAATAAATGAACTCTCAGTAGTCGAATCTCCAGCAGTGACCGCACGATTTTTCGCACTAATTATTCCAGTCGTGACAGTGCCCGATAATCCAAGCGGTGACCCAATTGCAATTACAGCATCACCAACAGCAATCTTGTCGCTATCTCCGAATTGCAATGCCTTCAAACCAACTGCATCAATTTTTATCACTGCTAAATCAAAAGAGGCATCACGACCCACCACTGTGCCGCTATAGGTAGAACCATTGTTAAGTGAAACTTGAATTTTTCCACCATTCACAACGGCATCATTGATCACATGATTATTTGTAAGAATGTAACCAGTGCTATCAATTACAAAGCCAGATCCAGTTTCGCCACCATTTATAGTACGAGTACTAATTGAAACTACTGATGGCAATACACGTTGGGCAATCCCTGCGACAGAATCTGGTGCACGTTCGATTGTGCTTGTCGATGACACTAAATTCACATTATGAAACAGTGACCCACCGGCAGCATTTACTCCCAAGAAACTTCCTAATGAGCCAGCAAGAATTGCAATTAAAATAACATTGCCCTTTGAGCTCTTTGTAGATTGTGGAGCTTGCCACCAAGCGGCAGGGGCTACTTCGCTTTTCTTATTTCGTGGAAAAATCATGGCTATATCTTTACACCTTCGTTGCTACGAGCAAGCCATCGCCTATAGAAATCAATGAACTCACCCAATGCTCTGAGTCGTTCTTGATTATTTTCCCAGCATCACGCAAAGCTACGGTTTTTGGGTCGCGCTGTGTTGGATCGCTGACCTTACCTCCGCCGAAATAATTATCGATCACCAAGCTTCCTCCGCTGCGCAAAATGCGATGTGCTTCGCTAATTATGTAACTGAGATCTTCGGGATTATGGCGCACAACAACTAAGTCATATGCACGATCAGTTAGTTTTGAAATTACATCGACAACGTTATTAGTGATGAGGCGATATCGCCCCTGGGCAATATCAGCTTCAGCAAAGGCTAACTTTGCAATTTGCGTATGTTCCATCTCATCATCAATTGAAGTTAGGGTTCCGCTTTCCAGCATTCCATCCAACAACCACAATGAGCCTACGCCAGAGCCTGTTCCGACTTCGACAACCGATTGTGCTTTCAATGTAAATGCTAAATATTTCAAAAATGCCCCGCAGCCAGGGGTTGTATCGGTTGTACCTAGTTCTACACCTCGAGCACGTGCCTGAGATTTGAAATAGTCCTCAGGGATAAAACCTTCTGCAAAATCATGTGGATCAATCTTCATCACAGCGAAGTGATCCATTCAGTGAGCAAGCGAACACCGAATCCCGTTCCACCTTTTGAATTCTCGCCTGCATCAACTTCGCTACGTGCGGTACCAGCAATATCTAAATGAACCCAACGACGTGCGCCAACAAAGTTTTCGAGGAACAAGGCTGCAGTTACAGAGCCTGCTGAATACTTTCCTTTACTCGCGTTGTGATTAAAATCTGCAATATCGCTAACGAGTGAATCTTTATAATCATCGACGAGCGGCATGTGCCAAACACGATCACCAGTAGTTTCACCAGCTTTAGATATCTGCGCAGCAAGTGCATGATCGCGCGTGTACATAGCTGCATATTGGCGACCAAGTCCAAGTGTTGCAGCGCCAGTGAGTGTTGCAATATCTACTAAATAATCTGGATCTAGATTTAGATCTGCATAAGCAAGTCCATCTGCCAGTACTAAACGACCTTCGGCATCTGTATTTATAACTTCTACGGTTGTTCCACCGTAATGTTTAATAACATCGCTCGGGCGTTGGGCCGTGCCAGAGATGGCATTTTCAGCCATCATCATCAATGCTGTTACCCGAACATTTGGTTGCAAATCTTCTAGTGCAGTCAGAGTTGCCAAAATTGCAGCAGACCCAGCCATGTCGCTCTTCATCGCCATCATGGTGTCGTAAGGACGCTTTAGTGAAACACCACCAGTATCAAAAGTGATTCCTTTGCCTACCAAAACTACGTGGGGCAATGCATCAATAGATTTCTTCTTTGACTTTGGCTGATAAGAAACTTCAATCATGCGCGGACCAGGCTTTGGTGATGAACCACCAACCGCTCTCAATCCCCCGAACTCTTTAAGCTCATTTCCGGCATAAATCTTTACCTTTAAAGATGTTCCCTTTGCAAAAAGTTCAGCTTGTTTTCCCATCCATGCTGGTGTCTTAATATTTGCAGGCGTATGAATTAAATCGCGAGCGCGGCATATAGCTTGTGCAATTGCAGCAGCGTTGTCAACATTCTTTGTGTCTTTACTTCCAATGAGCAAACGTGGTTCTTCTTTTTTCTTATCAGTTTTCAAATTCCATACCCATGCGCCAAGTGCCATTGAGATTGCATGTGCTTTAATCTCTTTTACTGCGCAAGCCGAATAGATAGTTAGATTTTTTCCTCGAACCTTGCGGCCCACCGATGCACCGGCAGCTCTAAGTGCCGAACCTGATTGATCTCCGATTCCAACCAAGAAAATTCGATCGGTTGGAGAATCTGTTGCGCTAACTGGAATCTCGAAAATTTCTCCAGCTTTACCTGTTGGACCAAAGAAAGTTAACTCATCAATTAAATTGAGTCCGAAGAATTTTTCAATATCTGCAACTAATGGCCCGACACATTCAAAGGATTCATCAGGATTTTTTACAAAACCAATTGCAATCGAATTAGCCGATGACGCCGCTTTGATATCTAGCGGGGCGGCAATTGGTAGTGCTGACATGATTGGTAAGGCTAGTGCCTTCGAAAAGGAATTACTTCTTAACTAGCGCGACTGCTGCGTGTAAAGCGGCACTGAGGTTATTTGCTTCTTCTGCGTTCATTTCAACGACCAAGCGGCCGCCACCTTCTAGAGGGATTCGCATGACTAATGAGCGAGCTTCCTTTGTGACCTCCATAGGACCATCACCAGTGCGGGGTTTCATGGCTGCCATGTGGGGACTCCTCTATCGGTGTTATTCGGTTGAATAACTGGCTTTACAGCAAGGGCGTAAGTATCTCGCACAATGCACCGTTGTGCGAAATCGAGATAAGCCCTTAAATACCCAAAATCGCGCTCAATCTGGCCTTACCTTGCTTGATAATCGCATCGGCAGAGCGCTCAGGTACCCCTAGCATCGCCGCGATATCGGCTGCCGACATTGATTTGAGATAGTGCATCGTCAAGATGATGCGTTCTTCATCCGGTAACGAGGCAAGCGCATCTGCGAGAGTCTGCGATTGCTTGCCCATTGGCTTAGTTTACTTCTTTTAGATTACTTTCAATGGCGCAAATGGCGGCCCAGCTTGGCCAGTGAGATGCGCACTCCAGCGTACAAACCGGGCGCTATTAGAAGGAATAGTGCTCGTGGAGCCACAATCTCTTCGGACCAATTAAAACGAGTGGTATTTGCATCGATCACAACTAATTCAAACCGACCAGTCCCTTTAATGATTGTGCCGGTATGTAAAACATCGCAGATGTGTGGGGGTTGCCACGATGTAACCACCATGTGGTCCATTACTCCCAATTTACCAATTCCAGTAAACGCGGCAATTGTTGTGCCAACGCCTTCGCGAATATCTGATGTCACTTCAACTTTTGTTTGCAACATCCAATCACCTTGAGATTCCCAATCGGCAAGTGCTGCCCACACTTTTTCAATAGGTGCCTTAATGACAAGGCTCATTGCAATGTGATTACTTCTCATGCGCCACATGCTTTCAGTGCATTATCAACAGTAGTTGTCCATTGCACAATCTCACGCATTCCTGGCTTTATAAACTTTTCTTCCTCAAGATGAACAATCAATTGATGCAG